>CAIOTL010000161.1 GCA_903861155.1 uncultured Bacteroidota bacterium | reverse complement strand
GGTAGATGATGAAGTATTAGATAATTTAGAAGAAATCCTTGTTTCTTCGGATGTTGGTGTAAATACAACGCTGAAAATTATCACCCGAATAGAAAAGCGAGTTTCCGAAGATAAATTCCTTGGAACTAACGAACTCAATCAAATTCTTCGGGAAGAAATTGCTGGTTTGCTTTCGGAAATTAATTCTGGAGAAGCAACAGAATTTATAATTCCAATCCATACAAAACCGTATGTTTTGATGGTTGTTGGAGTAAATGGTGTTGGGAAAACGACCACTATTGGTAAACTAGCTTATCAATTTAAAAAACAAGGTTACAAGGTAGTTCTTGGTGCAGCGGATACTTTCCGTGCGGCGGCGATTGATCAATTGCAAATTTGGGCAGATAGAGTTGGCGTTCCTATTGTAAGACAAAATATGGGAAGTGATCCGGCATCAGTTGCTTTTGATACTCTGCAAAGTGCCGTAGCCCAAAATGCCGACATTGTTATTATTGATACCGCTGGTCGTTTGCACAACAAAATCAACTTGATGAATGAGTTGACCAAAGTAAAACGTGTGATGCAAAAAGTTGTTGCTGAGGCACCTCATGATGTTTTATTGGTATTGGATGGTTCTACCGGACAAAATGCTTTTGAACAAGCCAAACAATTCACTATGGCTACCGAAGTGACTTCACTTGCGGTCACAAAGCTGGACGGAACTGCAAAAGGAGGTGTCGTTATTGGTATTTCGGACCAGTTTCAAATTCCTGTAAAATACATTGGTGTAGGAGAAGGAATTGAAGATTTACAGGTTTTTAACAAATATGAATTCGTGGATAGTTTTTTTAAATAATAAACAATGGATTTTTCTTCTTTTAAAAATATACCGACTATTTATCTTTATTTGTTGAGTATGGTTTTGTTTGTTTTGTCCAATGTTATAAGAGACAAAAACGTTGTTTTGTATTATTTGTTTCTCGTTTTTGGGGCAGCTTTCTTTATTTTTGGGTTTCTCAAAAGTAGGAAAAGCAAATAAAATTACTGATACAAAGCATTGATTTTTTGCCATAACGTATCATCAAAATCAGATATAGCCAGATTTACATTATCGACTGCGTCGCCCATTCTAATGACTACCATTTTTTTACTTGGGATTATATAGATTTTTTGGTCGTTTTTGCCCAAGGCCATATACATATCTGTTGGGCCTGAGGGGATAATACTTCCTGGAAATTGAAATTGAGATTGAGGTAAATGATAACTTGATTTTCCGTTCAACCACCATAAATATCCATAAGAAAGATTGATGTTTTGGGAAGTCGAAGTTGCTGCACTGAAGTAATTTTCATTCAGAATACTATTGTTTTTCCATTTCCCTTTATTGAGCATTAATAAGCCAAAACGTGCCATACTTCGGGTAGTGCTTCCATAAACATTATTATTTCCAGAAGCAAACCATAAGCCATCCATGCCAATTTTATCTCTTAATTTAGTGTTGAAATAATTATTCCATGTTTGACCGCTTGCCTTGGCAATAACATCTTGCAATTTTACATATACATTATGATATGCCCAGCGTGTTCCTGCATCTGCGTTATAAGTTAAACTTGCCGAATCCACAGCATCTCCATTGGCAATATCTTCAAGTCCAGAAGTCATTGTCAATAAATTTTTGCAAGTTATAAGGTTTTCTTTAACCAAAGTTTCACTAGTCCAGCCAGTGCCAATGTATTTTGATACTTTATCATTGATATTCAGCAGACCTTCTTGTTCTGCGATTCCTGTTATGGTTGAGGTTAATGTCTTTCCGGCACTTGCCCAATACCAATTGGTTGTTGCAGAATGTCCGTTGAAATAATTTTCTATTACGATTCTACCATTTATTAGAATTATAAAACCTTTTGAATGTTTGAGTTCTAAATAATCTAAGAGCGGTTGAACTGCGGTTTGTTTCCAACCCAAACTTGCAATTGATTTTGTTTCCCATGTAGTGCTTGTAATCGGAGGGAAATAGGCTGTTTCTGTTGTTGGAGAAGGTGGTACAGTTTTGGTACTGCAACTAATGAACAATAATAGGCTAAGAAGGGCAATTATTGGTTTTGACATTATTCTAATGAATTAGTTTTGAGGTTTGACCAAAAATAATAAAAAAAGTTTAATGAGTTATAGATATTTTTTTCTTTGCGTTTAATAAGATGTAACTTTGTCGAATAAGAAATAGTCCTTTTTGAATCGAAAAACCTAGCCCTAATGGAAGCGGCATCTTTTTTTCTTTAAAAAAATAAAAAGATATAGTATACAACAGGAAATAGCTCCTAATAATTATGAATAATTTAGTTAAAATTTTATTTATTTCCTTCCTTTTTATCTCTTGTCAGCAAAAGATAAAACCCTCGGATATATCGCAGATCAATGGTTATTGGGAAATTGAAAAAGTGGTCTTTGACCAAGGAAAAGACAAGAATTATACGATTAACGAAAGTTATGATTATTTCCAAATTGGCAAAAATAACTCAGGTTTCAAAAAAAAAGTAATGCCACAATTGGACGGTACTTTCATTGTAAATGATACTTTTGAAAATGTAGAAGTGCGTTTCGAAAGCGGGAAAGTATTTCTTGACTATTCTACTGCTTATGCAAAATGGACCGAGGAATTCATTGCTATTTCAAAGGATAAATTAGTTTTAAAAAATGCCGAGAATAAGGAATACCATTACAAGAAAGCAGCACGAATAAATATTCTAGATGATGGCAAAAAGACTAAATAATCAAAGTACCGTTGGTGATGTTTTGAAACAGATCATTCAAGTGAATAAATTGCAACCTGGAATGGATCAAATCGACGTCAAAGAAGCTTGGAAAAATTTGATGGGAAACGGAGTCAATTATTATACAAAAAATGTAGTTTTAAAGGGAACTACCTTATATGTAGAACTTTCTTCGGCAGTTTTGCGGGAAGAATTAAGCCACGGTAAAACGAAAATTGTCACGATGATAAATGAGGAATTACGCCGAGATGTTGTGAAAGATGTGGTTTTAAGATAGACTTTTAGATTACTGGACTAGCTTAGATCATTTAGATTTTAAAAATAAAGCTATATTTAAAAAGAGAAACCCACTTCAATAAAGTGGGTTTCTCTTTTTATAATTTAAATAGTCTAAAAAATCTAATCTTCTAAAAAGTCTAGATTAGAATTGTTCTCTTCCGGCAAAATGAAAAGCACCTTCGATAGTAGCATTTTCATCGCTATCGGAACCGTGCACTGCATTTTCGCTTATTGAAGATGCATATGCTTTACGAATAGTTCCTTCGGCCGCTTCGGCTGGGTTGGTTGCTCCAATCAAAGTTCTGAAATCTTCAACAGCATTTTCTTTTTCCAAAATTGCCGCAACTATTGGTCCACGAGACATAAATTCCACTAATTCTCCATAGAAAGGTCTTGCTGCGTGAACAGCATAAAAGGTTTGCGCATCCGCCACGGTCAATTGCGTTAATTTCAAAGAAACAATCTTGAAACCAGCATTGGTAATCATTGACAATATGTTTCCTATGTGTCCATTTTGGACAGCATCAGGTTTAATCATTGTAAAAGTTCTATTGGTTGCCATTTTTATATTTTTAAATTTTGTGCAAAAATAGACTTTTTTATGAATTGATTTTAATAAATCAATATTTATAAGACGTTTATTTGGGATTAATACTGGTATTTTTTAATCTTACGCTTTAAAAACGAGCTTTTTTTGGTACAAGATCCATACTATAAAAGACCATAATAAAGCATAGGATAATGCATAAGCCAATGATGCATTTAATGGATTGGTAAAAGCAGGAACAATCCAATAGTTGTAAAAGTAATCTTCAAGATTAATTCGTTCAGTGTTTATTTGTGGATTCTGAATTTCAATGGCACGCATTGTTCTTGAAATTATTGGAGAAAAGAAGAAAACTAACATTGGATTGACTCCCCAAATTAAAAAGAATTTAGTCCATTTTTTATAGTTTACAATTTCTATTGTATAATAGAATAGGCTTAAACATAATGTTGCTAATCCTGAAGTAAATAAGACATAAGAACTGGTCCAAATGGATTTGTTGATTGGAAATACTTCATTCCAAACAACTCCTAAAATTATAATTAGGATGCCTGCCAGTATCATTCTCCGTAGTATTTCCGTCTTTTTTATAGTGCGATTTAGCAATTGTCCGATAAGCAAGCCTATTATTCCAGAAGCAATTGCGGGTATTGTGCTCAAGAAACCTTCGGGATCCCAGGTTTTTGTACTGAACCACATATGGTCTTTTAGTATAACACCGTCGAGCCAAGAAGCCAAGTTGGTTCCTTTTTCAAAATTGGCAGCTCCAATTCCTGGAACGGGTATCAATGTCATTAATCCCCAATACAATAGCAATAAACCTAAAGCGACCAAAATTTGTGTTTTTTGATTTGCTTTTATATACAATAGGGAAGTGAAGAAATAGACAATTCCTATTCGTTGTAAAACCCCCGGAATTCTAACCTCACGGAAAGCTTCAATCCCGCTATAAGCCAAAAAGAATAAAATCAATAGTATTATTGTGACCAAATACATTTTGACTTTTGCACTAAAATTGCCTAAAAGGGCATACGCTATAGCGAATGTAATCGACAATCGAACCAATAATAATGGAATTCCTTCCAGTCCAAAAGCTTCAATTTTGCCGAAAAAATTTAAGAAGAATCCCAAACAGAAAATGCGGAGCGAACGCACCGCAATTTTGTTGAAAGTGACTATGTCTAACATTTTTGTGGGAATCGCAAACGGAATCGCCGTTCCCATTATGAAAATAAAGAAAGGAAAAACTAAGTCGGTCGGGGTGCAACCATTCCATTTTGCGTGTTCCAATGGCGGATAAATTGACTCCCAGTTTCCCGGATTATTGACTATGGTCATCAACATGATTGTGAATCCGCGGAATACATCTAGCGAAGTTATACGTTCTTTGATCATTGGTTTTGGTTTATTTTATTTCTGGCAACATCATTTTTATAGTTTATGTAACTAAAATAATATCAAAATTGGTTTGTAAAGGGTTAAGAAGTTTTATAATAATAGGAATTAAATTAGCTCCATTTTCCAAGTAGAATTCTGAAAAATTTGCCTGACGTTCTTGCAAACTATGGTTGGGAAACAATTCATTTTGTAAATCAATAATTCGTTCCAGTTCGTCAGAATGCTTCCGTTTTTGGGCTTTTAGCAAGCGTTTTTCAAGGTTTTCCAATCCTTTAATCTGCTTGGTTTCTTGTGCTTTCACCGCTCCTATAAAGGATTTGTCTGTTTTACGAGCTATTTCGTAAAGAGTCACAAATTGTTTTCTTAAGAATTCTTTTTGTACTGAAAAATCAATTGGAAATTCCGATAATTGTTTGGTTTTTGTATTCACCAAAACATTTTGTTTCGAAAACAGATCGCTCCAACTTAATCCTAGTTTATCCGCTTTTACAGATTGTTTTAGGGTTACCAAAAGTGCTGAATTCCGAAGTAAAAGTATCGGGAAAGGAACTTTTACTGCCTCGAAAAAGGATTTGAGTTCTAGCCAATAGGCGATTTCTCCTCCTCCACCAATGTAACATAAATTGGGCAAAATCACTTCTTGGTACAACGGTCGCATAATCACGTTGGGGCTGAATTTTTCTGGATGAGTTTCTAATAATTCCAAAATTTCGCTTTCCGAAAACTCAATTTTAGTATTGTTTATCGTGTATTTTTTCTCCCGATTGCTATTCGTATCCAGAATAATACGTTCCCGCAAATTATCATCCAAATAGAACAAATTGATTTCTCTTGGATTGACTTGTATAGCGTATTTTTTTAGTTTTTCGGTGGTTTCAAGAACCATTTTGTTTGAAGTTTGGCAAGCTAATTCTTCTTTCATATAAGGAATAAAAGCTCGTTTTAATTCCTGATTATTGGCGTCAAGAATGACCAAACCATATTCTCCAAAAAGTACGTTTGCTAAATGTCGAGTGGCATCAGCTAGATTGGAATGGTTCAAATACGATTCTTGAAAAAGTCTTTTTATAGTATCGGCATTCTTGCCAGAACTTAGATCACGAGAATAGATTTCAAAAATATCTGCCAAACCTTCAGTTGACAATCGCCCGACTGGACCAAAACTTTCTTTGTTCCATCTAAACTTTCGTCCTTTGAAATTGAAATAATTAATTTCTTCAAAATCGTGGTCTTCGGTTGCCATCCAATATATTGGAACGAAATTGTAATCTGGATATTTTGCCTTTAATTCTTTGGCTAAATTGATAGTCGAAATGATTTTATACAAGAAGTATAACGGACCAGAAAACAAGTTCAATTGGTGACCGGTTGTCACCGTGAAAGTGTTTTCGTTGGACAAATCTTGAATATTCTGTTTGGTCAAGTCAGAAATTGAAATATTCGAATAGTGTTGTTTTAAAACCGAAACTAAAACATTTCTTTTACTGTCATTGAAACTCTTTTGCTTTTCCAGAATTTGTCCTTCAAAATTTTCAAGACTTGGAAACCGATTGTAAAGCGAGCGCAAATTGGTTTTTTGGTCTAAATAATCATTCATCAAAGTAGAGAAATAACCTGAATTTTGATAGCTGATACAGTCGGTTGGCATATTGAAGTTTTTTGTAAAAATAACGAAAATATTAGTAATGTAATTAGGATATTAATATTTCAATTTTTTTATTGGAAACCTATCTGTTTCTGGATTTAGGGTTTGTTATTTTTGTATAATGATTTGTACCTTAAAATATTTATTAATAAGTTGGATATAAGTCTTTTATAATT
>CAIOTL010000160.1 GCA_903861155.1 uncultured Bacteroidota bacterium | reverse complement strand
TGCAATCCGGCAGTTAAACCAGTTTGAGCAGGTGCTATGGTATATCCAGCAGTTCCTCCTGCAGGAGTAATAACAACAGAACCGTCATTACCGCCTTTACAAGAAACATTTACTTGAGTACCAGCAGCAGCGGATAAGGCTAAAGCGGGTTGAATAATTGTAGTAGAAAGTTGAGAAGAGCATCCTTTACTATCTGAAACAGTTACTATATAAATTCCTGATCCAATATTGTTTAAATTTTGAGATGTAGCATTATATGGATTTCCGTCTTTTGTCCAAGTGTATGAGTAAGGACCAACACCGCCAGAGGCATTGATGTTAATTGAACCGGTAGAAGCGGCATAACATAAAACATCTGTTTTGTTTTGCAAACTTACTACTATACTTGGATCAACAGTAACAACAATTGCTTCTTTTGGTCCTATACATGATCCCGAAGCAGCTTCAGCTACATAATACGTTGTTTGCCCAGAAGTTGCTGTTGATGGAGTTAACGACAATTGTGCTGTACCGGTGAGAGAAGTAAAATAATATAAAGTATAGCTTGGATTAGTTGCTGTTGCAGTTAATAACGATGCCATTGCTCCTTGGCAATACTGAATAGATGTTGTGGTCGTTGGCATTGTATTTACATTTGTCACCGTTATTTTAAACGGAAAATAACATCCAACACTTGCTCCTGGAGGAATAGCGAAATAATTTACAGATCCAGAAGTGGCAGGAAATGGATTTGAAATTGAATATTGTGTGGTTGTACTTGTTACTGGATATTGATTATAGAAAAGTGAGCCTGAAGGAAAACCACCACTGATATCAGTAATTGGAATTGTTGGATTCGTTGTACAATAAACAAATTCTCTATTTGTAGTACCAGTGCAATTTTGGTTTACATACTGAACTGAATTGATACCAATAACAAGAGGATTCAATATAGGTTCGCCAGTACAATTTCCAACTGAAGTATAACCAATATATAAGGGTTTGTCATTAAAATTCACTCCTGTAATTGCACCTGTTCCGCTAATAAGACCAGAAATAGAGGTATTTTGATTACATAATGAATTATTCAAAATGGAACAATCAGTAGTTATTTTAATGCTAAATGAAAAATTAGCTAAAATTGTATTTGGATTCACAGGTAATGGCAAAGTTCCCAAATCAAATACAATAGAACCTTTTGGCCCTAGAGTTGGATCAAAATAGTAATTATTTGGAGAAGGTAATGGAGAAAAATAAACATTTTTTACTAGACTACCACTAACATAATCGGCAGTATATGGAATAGGAATAACAAGTTTGGTGTTATTTACAGCTTCGGTTCCTTGGTTAGTAACGTCAACTTTAACATTCAACACATCCCCAGGTAATGCCGTAATAGTTGTGTTGCTCACGGGAATTCCATTCACACTTATTGGAGAAATTACGCCATTGACAACCGGAATATAAGCATCAACAGACATAGCAATACTAAAGATGGAATAGGTATCGCTACTTGTTCCGTATTTAAAATTCGTTGCTGTTTGATTATTGCCAATTACTGTATTTCCAGTATTGGGAACCGCAAAAATATTGATGTCAATCCCTGTGTTATTTACTAAATTCGGGTTTCTAGTAGCGCCACCCGTATCGATTGACGAATCAAAGAAATTTGTTGCTGTTGTTGAATCACTGGAATGCGTCAAACTTAAATAGTTGGCAGTATTTAATTGTTGAATTTGAAAATAATCTCCCGTATAAGAGATATCCCCCTCACTAGCCATAACGCCCAATTTCACCCCAACATTTCCAGATTGAACAGTATTAAAACCGGAAACTGGCAATGAAATAGCCGAAGAATTACTTGCATTTACATAAGCATAACCATCAAAAAGGGTTACGTCACGATATTTCATTTTTGAATTTTCGTAAACTACAATCATTCCCCAACCACCAGAATATCCAGTAGTACTCTGGGCTCCGCCTTCCAACAAGGCTATATCGGCGGCAGTATATGAACCAATGCCATTTGCTTTTACATAATCAGTAACCTCCACATAAGCAGAAAATATATTATCATCAGTGCCACCTGTAGGATAATAAATATCGCTTGATGCCGCCGTGAATTGTGTATATGAAGAAGCGTTAGGTCCTTTTAAGGAAATAATTCTTTTGTCAAAATTTTTGGTTACGGAGGTAAAAGCTGGAATAGTTCCAGAAATATTTACGTTGGCTGTTGAAGAAGTTTGAGTATTTCCAGAAGATAAATTTATCGCGTTGCTTCTAATTAATTGCTTAATTGTTAAATTAACCGTTCCATCAACAATAACATAAGGGGTAGTAAGTGTTGCTGTTGCAGTACTTCCTGATATAACGATAGTTGCAGGAATGTTGGTGACTGAACCTCCATTTACAGAAAGTGTAATAGTTGTAGGTGTTGCATTATTCGTATAGTTAAAAACGTATGTATTACCATTTCCAGAGAAAGTATAAATGGGACTAGTATTTGTATTATTTGGACTTGGATTATTTCTAGAAATAGATAACGCATAATTTGAGTTTGTTATATTATTACCATTCCCTACAGTTAAATTATTGTTAATGGTTTGTGTACCATTTGCAATTTGTTTTGTAACACTGAAAGTGTTAGTAGATGAACCAGCACCTGTCCAATATAAACCTGCATAAATAATATTGGAACAACTAGGTGACGCACCATTTTCTGTAGAAAACGCAAGGGTTGCCGAAGATGAATTCCAAGTGTTTGTATCACCATCTATATCAACATACAGCATATTTTGCCCATTATTATTTGTTGTAGGAGAATAATTTTGAGGGGATAAATTGGTGTTTCCCAACATTGCAAAGTCACCTTGCACATTATATATTTTTTTGGTAGGGCTATAAGTTGAAGTTCTTTGTGTAAAAGCAGTTCTAACTTGAGCATCAACTATAGAGATGTTTCCGATAAGAAGTGCAAATACTATTACTAAACAATGTGAGTAATTTTTTATCGTTTTAAAGTATATATTCTTCATAATGATTTATTTTATTTATCGATTGTATAAATTATTCTCCCTTACCAACTTTATAAAAAATACCGTATTGTTCGTCGTAATTTTGAATCATTTTGATTATATCCTGATCTACAACGGAAATGCTTGATAAAATGTAGATGTATTTTAATTTGGTAAAACTTGAAAATAAGGATAAATCAATGCTCGAATTCAAATCGCTTGCTTTGTCAAGTTTAATTATAACAATTTCAATATTGTTTTTTAGCAAACTTGCACTGCTTATTCCATTCAAGGAAGAAATATCGGTGTAGAAGTTTTTAGCGTTTTCACCATACGTTTTTATAACTCCGGAATAGAAATATATGGAAGGTTGAACATTATTGAGTAAATCTTCCAGATTCTGTGCATTCGAAAAAGAAGTTGTTGAATTTAACTCAAGTGATTTTAAATATGAAATATAAGCACTTACCTCCATAACTTGAGGAGTAACTGAATTTGTATTTTGGGCTGAAATAGTTGCGCTATAGAAAATAAAGACTAATATTAGTATAACTCTATTTTTAGTTAAAAAGAGTGTTTTTTGAATTGAAATAAAATTGTTTTTCAGGTTAACAATTAAATTCGAGGTATTTTTTTTCATATTTCATTAATTTTAATTAATAATGATTCAATATTTTGTATAGCTAAACTAATTAGAATTATTCAATTCAGTATTTTTTTTCTATAAACAACTCAAATACTCGTTGAAAGGGTGTTTTTTATAAATTTGCATCCATAATTTATTTAAAATAATTTTTGTAAGACTTAATTTTAAACTATTTGACTTTTAGATTTCTTGCATTTTATAAATCTAATAATTTCAATCTTGGTTTAATTCATTTTTTAATAATTCAAACTTAATTAAAATAGTAATATCTTCAACAAGAAAATATCGATTAAATGCAATAATAACAGATAAAAAGCATTTTTTATAAAATTTACATGTATTATATTACAAATGATTATTAAAAAAGTATTTGAAATTCAACAATAAAACTATATTTTATAAAATAAAACAATCAACTATAAATTAAAATGTTAGACGAAAAGAGATTGTTTTATCGATTTTTTTGTTAGGTTGAACATTAATATGAATTTGGTATCAATAAACCATTTATTTAAAATATATTTTGTAATTTGTAGTCTTCAAATGGAGAAGTTTCGATTTAAAATAAATATTTCCGGAAATGAAAAATCTAATACTAATTCGACATGCTAAATCCAGTTGGGAAGCACCTTTGAAAGATATTGATCGACCGTTGGAGCAAAGAGGCATAAATGATGCTCATCTTGTAGCTGCAAATTGCATCAAATTTCTTCCTTCAACTTATGTTATATGGAGCAGTCCGGCAAAAAGGGCTTCAGAAACTGCAATGATTTTTGCCCAAAATATTTTATATCCGGTAGAAAGCATCGTTTTTAAAGACGAACTTTATACTTTTGATGAAAAGCAATTAGAAAAAGTTATCAAATCATGTAATAATAATTTCGAAAATGTTATTCTTTTTGGACATAATGGTGCAATTACAAATTTTGTTAATAAATTTGGAGACATTTTTATTGATAATGTTCCAACGGCTGGATTTGTGTCATTACAATTTGATATTGATAGTTGGGAAAAAATTAAAAATGGAAAAATCAAGAAATCAATATTCCCAAAAAAAATAATAAAATCATAGTGCATAAATATACATATATAGATCGAGAAAAAAGTTGGTTGACCTTTAATGCAAGAGTGCTGCAAGAAGCAGCAGACGATTCAGTTCCTTTACTAGATAGATTACGTTTTTTGGGTATTTTTTCCAATAATTTAGACGAGTTTTTCAGGGTTCGATTTGCAGCAATTAGGCGTTTGAGTTTGTCTGGCATTTCGGGGGAAAAATTGCTTGGTGGCATTTCGGCTCATCAGTTATTGAAGGATATCATCGAAATAGTTATTGAACAACAATCCGAAAGTTTACGAATATTAAACATTATTGAAACCAAATTGGAATCTGAAAATATATTCATAGTCCATGAAAATAATATTTTGGATGAACAGGAAGTTTTTCTGAAGGACTTTTTTATACAAAAACTAAGTCCAGAATTAGTAACGATTATATTGAATGACCTTGCCGAGTTTCCAATATTGAAAGATTCTGTTGGCTATTTAGCCATCAAATTGGTAATGAAACAGAATTTGGAAATTCGATATGCAATGATTGAAATTCCCCAAACAATCAATCGATTCGTTGTTTTGCCTTCAACTGACAAAAAGCAATATGTCATACTGATTGATGACGTGATACGACATAATTTGAGCAGTATTTTTAATATTTTTGATTATGAAAGTGTTTCGGCACATATGATAAAAATTACTCGTGATGCTCAATTAGATATCGATAGTGATTTGAGCAAGAGTATGTTGGAAAAAATTGCCACTAGCGTAAAAGACAGGAGAATTGGGGAACCAGTTCGTTTTATTTATGACCAATTAATCGAAAAAGATACTCTTGGATTTTTCTTGGATAAAATGCATATTTTTTCTACCGACAGCATTATTCCTGGTGGCAGATACCACAATAGACGTGATTATATGAATTTTCCAAATCTTGGAAGATTCGATTTGTTATATAAAACTAATATTCCGTTGCCTATAACGGGATTAAGTCTCGAAGGAAGTATTTTGGGAAAAATAAGTAAGAAAGATTATTTATTAAATGCTCCGTATCAATCTTTTTCTTATCTCACCAAGTTTTTGCGGGAAGCTGCTTTAGATCCAAAGGTGGTTTCAATCAAAATAACCTTATACCGATTGGCCAAAAACTCTCAAATCATAAGTTCCTTAATTAATGCAGCCAAAAACGGAAAAAAAGTTACCGTCCAAATCGAATTACAAGCTCGTTTTGATGAGGCCTCGAATATTTCCTACGCCGAACAAATGAAGACCGAAGGTATTGAACTTATTTTTGGAATAAAAGGATTAAAAGTTCACAGTAAAGTTTGTGTCATCGAAAGGATTGA
This sequence comes from uncultured Bacteroidota bacterium, assembly GCA_903861155.1. Lineage (GTDB taxonomy): Bacteria > Bacteroidota > Bacteroidia > Flavobacteriales > Flavobacteriaceae > Flavobacterium. The sequence continues at coordinate 10,458 of CAIOTL010000160.1, read as the reverse complement.
AAATAACAAAACTAAACGTTACGGCTTCATCTCAACCGGAAATTTTAACGAAGCAACAGCAAAGATATATACCGATGTCACCCTTTTTACAAGTCACCAACAAATACTTAAGGATATCTCCAAGATTTTCGAATTTTTCGAAATCAATTATAGATTATATCGATACAAACATCTCATCGTTTCGCCACATTACACACGATCTCGATTTCACAAATTGATTGAAAAAGAGATGACAAATTCGCTTGAAGGCAAAGAAGCATTTATAAAGTTAAAAATGAATAGCCTGTCTGATTTTGACATGATCGATAAATTATATGACGCTAGTAATGCCGGAGTGAAAATCCAGCTAGAAGTAAGAGGAATATGTTCCTTAATTCCTGGAGTTCCCGGCATGAGCGAAAACATTGAAGCCATAAGCATCGTCGATAATTACTTGGAACATTCCAGAATCTATATTTTTTGCAATGCTGGCGATACCGAAGTTTATATTTCATCGGCCGATTTTATGACCAGAAACCTTGATGGAAGAGTCGAAGTGACTTGTCCAATTTATGACCAAGAAATTAAAAATGAATTGATTGATAATTTTAATTTGGGCTGGAAAGGAAACGTAAAAGCTCGATTGCATTCTGAAAAATTGGACAATAAATATAAAATTCGCAAGAAAGATGAACCCGTTTTCAGGGCGCAACTAGAAACTTATACTTATTATCAGAATAAAGAGGAAGAGTTTAAAAAAAATATTTAGTAGTTATTAATTTAAAAAAAAAATACTATTAATCCCAATTACTACCAAAGAATAATAGAGGAATCACTCAAAATATGATTAGAATCAAAAAATATGCTGCGATCGATATTGGCTCAAATGCTATGCGTTTGTTGATAACCAATATCGTCGAGCAAGATGGAAAAGAACCCCAATTCAACAAGAACTCTCTTGTTCGTGTACCAATCCGATTAGGGCAAGATTCCTTCACCGTTGGTGAAATTTCCCAAGAAAATATTGAAAGAATGACCGATGCGATGGAAGCTTTCCGTCTTTTGATGAAAGTACATAAAGTCGAAAAATATTTGGCTTTTGCTACTTCAGCAATGCGCGAAGCTAATAATGCATATGAAGTTGTAGATATTATCAATAAAGAATCGAACATCAAAATCGAAATTATTGACGGTAAAAAAGAGGCTGCAATTATTGCTTCGACGGATTTACACCACCTATTAAAAACAGATAAAACGTATCTTTATATGGATGTTGGTGGCGGAAGTACCGAGTTCTCCCTTTTTTCCAATGGGAAAATTGTTATTTCAAAATCATTTAAAGCAGGTACTGTTCGATTATTAAATGAAATGGTGAGTGAAACTGTTTGGCAAGAAATGGAAAATTGGATTAAATTAAATACACAAGATTATGACGAAGTTACGCTTATTGGTTCAGGCGGAAACATCAATAAATTGTTTAAAATGTCGGGAAAAATCCAAGATAAACCATTGTCTTTTATTTATTTAAACTCGCAATACGCATCGTTAAACTCACTCACTTATGAGCAAAGAATCTCGGAATTAGGGCTGAATCCCGATCGTGCTGATGTAATCATTCCGGCCACACAAATCTATCTCAACGCAATGAAATGGAGTGGTGCCAGAAATATTTATGTTCCAAAAATTGGACTTTCCGACGGTATTGTGAAGGCAATGTATTATGGTAAGATTTAGGAGAATTTTAAATATCTAAATCAAAAGTTTTTTTCAACAACTCTAAATTGGGGTTTATTTCATTCAATCTATTGTATTTGTCCAAAGCAGTAAAAGCAAATCTATTTTCCACTTTCTCATTCACTACAACTTCAATTGCAATATCGTGATTGTGAAGTTTGCCTCTTAAATAACCCAAAATTTCAATTTTTTCGGTTTCAAAATCAATCTTGGAACCCTCATTTGGAAGCTCGTGTGTGATGGTTGTTCCTTCTAATTTTGGGTCGCCTATCAATAAAAGCGATTCCATTATTTTGTGACCTTTGTCGCTTAATCGTTGGGCATATTTGCTCCATTGCAATAACATTTCAGTTTCGGTAAAGGATTCAGTAGGAAGATGAACTTCTTCTTTTACAAATCCCTTTGTACTTTCCAGTAATTCTTTTTTGGCACGAATACTCGAAATGGAAAATGCAGAAACTTTTGGTTCACCTAAAAGGTCTTGTGTTATGGGTTTTGGGTTTGCTTCGTTTGTTCGAGCGTAGTTCTCGGGTCGGGTTTCGGTTGAAACTGCTTGATCAGAATTGTTAATTTCAAGTTTTGTTCCTTCGACACTAACTTCAAGTAGAGGATTTACCTCGCCTATCTGTTTAATAACTTCAACAATTGAATAATAATCACTTCTCTTAAAATAAGTAGGGGAAATTATAAATTTGTCAACTTTTTTTTTTCTCCATCAAAGGTGATGGAGGCAAGTTGCATCAGGCAAAGCTCAACAAGCAATCGCTGGTTTTGGCTGACTTTGTATTTCAAATCACAGTCGTTGGCAATTTCTATTCCTTTCAGCAAGAAATCTTGAGAAGCTTTTTGGGCTTGAATTCCGTATAATTTTTGGGCTTGTTCACCAACTTCCAATAAGGATAATGTAGAAGGTGTTTTGGACACCAATAAATCCCTGAAATGTGTTGCCAATCCAGATACAAAATGATGCGTATCAAATCCTTTGGCAAGAATATCGTTAAAAGCAATCAGTAATTCCGGGATTTTGTTTTCCAAAATTAAATCTGTTACTGTTATGTACGTTTCATAATCCAGCACATTCAGATTTTCGGTAACTGCCTGACGGGTCAGATTATTGCCACAATACGAAACCACCCGGTCAAAAATGGACAAAGCATCGCGCATCGCACCATCAGCTTTTTGAGCAATAATATGCAAAGCATCATCTTCATAATTTACGCCTTGGCTTGTAGCGACTTCGGCAAGATGTTCTTTGGCATCTTTTACGGTAATTCTTTTGAAATCAAATATTTGGCAACGAGAAAGTATCGTTGGAATGATTTTGTGTTTTTCAGTCGTAGCCAATATGAAAATGGCGTGTTTTGGCGGTTCTTCCAATGTTTTCAGGAAAGCATTAAATGCAGACGCAGACAACATATGAACCTCGTCAATAATATAAACCTTGTATTTTCCGGTTTGTGGTGGAATGCGAACTTGGTCAATCAAATTTCGTATGTCATCCACGGAATTGTTGGAAGCGGCATCCAATTCGAAAACATTGAAAGCAAAATCTTCATTCGGGTCATCATAACCGGGTTGGTTGATTTTTCGGGCAAGAATTCGGGCGCAAGTTGTTTTTCCAACGCCACGAGGACCAGTAAACAATAGGGCAGAAGCAAGGTGGTTGCTTTCTATGGCGTGCAATAAAGTATTGGTGATGGCTTTTTGTCCCACAACATCATTAAAGGTTTGTGGACGATATTTACGAGCCGATACAACAAATTGTTCCATAAAGATTTTATTCGAAAGCAAATATAGTTTTTAATTCAAAGATTGAAAAATTTAAGGATTGAAAGATTTTATTATTTATCAAGTGTATGTTAATAACGAAATTCCCTAGTCCTGATTACTTCAATGGATTATATTTTCATAGGAGTTCAGTGAACTTCGTTTGCAGTGGATATCCTCCCGATTTTTTCGGGAGATTACTTCACTTAATTTTTATTTTCATAGGAGTTCAGGTAACTTTGTTTGAAGCGAAGAGCAGGAAAAAGCTCCTAAATAAATCAATGGCAATCCCAATTTCAAAAATCTGCAATCTTAAATCTAAAATCCTTACTTTTGCACTGCAGACCGCCTTATCGCCCCGATTTATTGGGGAGGAAAGTCCGGACACCACAGAGAAGCATAGCGGGTAACGCCCGTCGGTTCAAGAAATTGGATTAGGACAAGTGCAACAGAAAGTATGTACAGGTAATGCTGTAGTGAAACCAGGTAAACTCTATGCGGTGAAATTTCAAGTATATCGGCATTTAAGGGTTCTCGCCCGTTGTCGAAGGGTAGAAAGATGGAGTGCGTGAGTAATTGCGTGCCTAGATAAATGATAAGGCCACGATTTATCGGGGACAGAATCCGGCTTATAGGTCTGCTTTTTTTAATTCTCTACTTTTTTTAACTAAATTTTGGGTTTTGTTTGAACTTATTCTGGTATCATTATCACATTTTTCACTTATTAAGTAGTACACATCAGGATTGTTTTTTAAATCATCAGTATTAATTTTTTTTAAATATTTGATTTTCAGTATTTTAATTTTTCACTTTAAGTATCTCATTATTAATTTATTAAAAATTAAATTATATTTGTTTAGCTCAAATTTCGAAAATTATCATGCCAAATAGTAACCTTAAGCTCATTGATACTTTTCCATTAGCCTGTTTTTGCATTGATAAGAATTTTAATATTTTGCATGTTAATTCCTTGGGATTAAAAATATTAAATATTCCATTAACAGAAACTAAAAATAAGTCCATATCAGTATATTTTCCCGAAATTTATTCGCTATTTAAGCATCAAGGAGAAAATATTAAAACTGTCTTTGTGGATGAAAAAGGTGAAAAGAGTGACGTAATACTCAAATACGCTTCTCTTGATGAGGATTCTTTATTTGGAATAGTATATGTAATACAAGATTCTCATTCGAACCAAAATATAATAGAGAAACAAAAATTTAATGATATTATATTAGATAATATTCCGGCTGATATTGCTGTTTTTGATATAAATCATAATTATTTGTATATCAATCCTAATGGTATTCGAGATCTTGAAACCAGGAGATGGTTGATTGGTAAAAGTGATTTTGATTATTGTGATTATAAAGACTTAGACAAGACTTTGGCCCAAGGTAGAAGAAATCTTTTTAATCAAGCCATTCAAACGAAACAGCAAATAGAATGGGTAGATGAGTATAATAAAGATGGTAGAGATACTTATGTAATGCGCCGGTTTTATCCCGTATTTATTGATAATATTTTTCATTATGTGATAGGTTATGGTATAGATATTTCTGAATTAAAAAGAACTCAAAATACGGTAATTTCTAATGAAAACAGAAAAAAACTTATATTACAATCTTCGTATGACGCTATAATAAAATTTGATTCAGAAGGTATAATTAGTTTTTGGAACCCGAAAGCGGATCTTTTTTTTGGTTGGAAATCAGAAGAAGTGATAGGCAAAATTATTTTTGATATTATTTTTCCAAAAACAAAAGGAAATGCATATTCTGATCGTTTAATAAAATTCGTTAATGGGGATGAAAGCTTTGTTTTAGATGAAATTATTGAGACTTCAGGTATTAAAAGAAATAAACAGGAGTTTCCTATCGAGATAAGTATTCTGCGATTAAAAGATTCTAACGGCAGGATTACTTTCTGTACTTTTATTAGAGATATTACTTTAAGAAAAGAGAAAGAAGAGCAAGTGGCACTGCAAAATAAAATCCTCAAAAGTCAAAATTCAGAATTAGAACAATTCACATATATAACCTCACATGACCTTCAGGAACCACTCTTGACATTAATGAGTTTTAGCGAATTGTTATTAGATGAATATTCAGAGGGTTTAAATGATGAGGCTAAATTATATATTGAATTTATCAATAAGTCAGCGGTTAGAATGCGAGCATTGGTTACTGGTTTGATGGAATATGCAAGGATTGGAAAAAGAGACGATGTTAAAGAAATTAATTGTAATCAAGTTCTTAATGATGTTTTGACTGATTTGTCAGTAATAATCAACAATTCTAAAGCTGAAATTGAATTAGAAAATTTACCTAGAATTAGAGGTTTCGAAACCTATATTCGATTATTGTTTCAAAACCTGATAAGCAACGCTATTAAGTTTAACAAGGAAAACACCAAACCCAAAATTAAAATTAAGTGTTCAGAAACAATAAATGAATGGAAATTTTCAGTTAAAGATAACGGAATAGGGATTGATGAAAAAAACATAGATCAGGTATTTATTATCTTTAAAAGATTGAACAATGATACTCTTTATAAAGGATACGGAATAGGATTAGCCCATTGCAAAAAAATAGTTGATATACATAACGGAGAAATTTATGTTAAATCAACGATAAACAAAGGAAGTACATTTAGTTTCACAATTTCAAAAAACATATATTAATGTTTAAGTTAGATACAATCTTATTAATAGATGATGATTTTATAACCAATTATCTACATAAAAAAATCATTTCGAAATCCGAAATAGACTCCTCTATTGAAGTGGCAAATAATGGTAAAGAAGGCATTGAAAAATTATGGGCACTAAATGAAACTATAAACGATAAAAATTCCTTAGTATTAATATTTTTGGACCTAAATATGCCCGTTATGGATGGTTGGGGGTTTTTAGAGGTTTTCGAGGAAATTAAATCCTCGCTAAATTTTAATACTAATTTGTTTATTCTAAGTTCATCTATTAATCCTGATGATGAAGCTAAAGCGAAAAATAATCGTCACGTTCTTGATTATTTTCCAAAGACGCTTACCGTTGATAGAATGATAAAACTAAAAGCAAATTATATTTAACTATTCCTCTTCTGATTCTGAAAACAACTCTTCACCATCAATTTCCTCTTCATTAGATTTTCCAATTTCAAAAAAGCTAAAGATCGAACCGCCATAACTTTTCTTAAATGAAAAATGAATCAAATGGTCGAGTTTCGTGTACTTGGAATGTTCAATTATCATCATTCCATCTTCTTGAAGTGTGTTTTTTTCGAAAACTAACAAGACAATTTTATCGAAGGTTTTCTGGTCTAAAGCATAAGGAGGATCGGCAAAAATAATGTCGTAAGTAGCTTTGTTTCTTTCCAAAAACGTGAAAACATCACTCTTGGTTGCAGCAATATTAAAATCATATTCACTTGCGACTTGCTTGATGAATTTCACGCAACCAAAATCAGCATCAACTGAAGTGATTGGAGTGCTGCCACGGGAGGCAAATTCAAAACTAATATTTCCGGTTCCCGCGAATAAATCCAAAACTTTCAAGCCTTCAAAACTGAAATGGTTGTTCAAGACATTGAATAATGCCTCTTTACTCATATCGGTTGTGGGGCGAACGGGAAGTCCTTTGGGCGGAAAAATGCGTCTTCCTTTATATTTACCTGAAATGATTCTCACGATTGGAATAAAATAAAATGTTTCTGATTCTGGGCAGTTGAAAAAGTATTGTTTTTTTGCAAATCGGAAACATCAAATAGGGATACATTTCGAATGTACTTGAAAGCTATTTTATAAAAATCGTCTTCCTCGGAAATTGTCCCCAGTAACTCCAATTTAAAATTCTCGGGATTCATATTCAATTGTTCGGCAGTGAAAAGCAAATAGTAAAGAAAATCTTCTGGTGTTTGATAATCGAAAGAATTGAATAAATGTAATTTTTGGTTTTGGACAACAATAACTTCAAAATGACCGGGATTGAAATTTACTATCATTTTTTTGTCATCATTATTTTTGGAGGCATCCAAAAGTTTTGTAACTAAAATACTATTGGCGTGCTTATAATCGAAAGAACCAAATTGGTCAATAAAAAAATTATTAATATTCACATACGGAATGTAAACAGCATTCATTTGGTAATTCGGAATTTCGTCGAAAGCAAAAAAATCGGTATCGAAGACTTTCGTATTGTATTGCAAATAACTTCCTAAAAAGTGTTCATCAAAAAGCGGTTCCGGAACAAAAGTCGAAAGATTATTGTTGTGAATTACCAAGATTTCATCATAAGAATCCTTTAATTCTGAATTGTCATTGAAAGCATCGGCAAACAACGCTTCGATTTTGGTAGCTTTATGAAAGCTGTCAAAATGAACTTCCTTGACAGAAAGTATCTTGTTATTCAAAGTGTCAAAAACACAAAAAGAAAGCCCTGTCAAAGAAACTTGAAGCGAGAGTTTTTTGTATTTCTTATCGGTAATGATAGTGTTAATCGACATAGTTGCAAACTTACAATTTTTTTTTATTCTAATGCTATTTTATGTCTTTGCTTCAAATTTCATCCTTATATTTGAAGTTCATTTATATTAACCATCCTCGAATGAATTCCTCCTTGTTTTATAGCCTTTTACAAAAAAAATTCCCTTTTAAACCCACCTATAAACAGGATATATTTTTTCAGAAAATCGCTATTTTTTTAACCGAAAATGATAACAACACGATTTTCATCTTGAAAGGATATGCTGGAACCGGAAAAACAACGGTGATTTCGACTATCGTCAATAACTTAATTGACATCAATAAGAAATATGTTTTGCTCGCGCCTACAGGTCGTGCGGCGAAAGTAATTGCCAATTATTCGAACAAGCCGGCTTTTACGATACACAAGAAAATCTACTTTCCCAAGAAATCTTCCGGAGGAGGTATTTCTTTTACATTGCAACAAAATAAACATAAGAATACGATTTTTATCGTCGATGAAGCCTCGATGATTTCGGATACGAATTCCGATTCTAAGCTTTACGAAAATGGTTCTTTGCTCGATGATTTGATTTCGTATGTATATTCGGGAACCAACTGCAAAATGATTTTGCTTGGAGACACGGCACAATTACCGCCCGTAAATTTAGACATTAGCCCAGCTTTGGACATTCAAACTTTGGGAATGAATTACAATAAGGAAGTCGAACATATCGAGTTGGACGAAGTTATGCGTCAGGAAGAAAACTCAGGAATTTTGTATAATGCAACCGAACTTCGGGAATTGTTAAAGGATTCTTTTATCGATGAGTTCAAATTTGACCTCAAGAAATTCAAAGATATTGTCCGATTGACCGATGGGTATGACATTCAGGATGCCATCAATTCGGCTTACAGCAATTACAGTATCGAAGACACGGCTTTTATCGTTCGGTCGAATAAACGCGCCAATCAATACAATGAGCAAATCCGCTCGAAAATTCTTGATAAAGAAAACGAATTGTCAACCGGAGATTTTTTGATGGTGGTCAAAAATAATTATTTTTGGTTGAAAGATTCCGATGAAGCTGGTTTTATTGCCAATGGCGACATCATCGAAGTTTTGGAAATATTCAATATTAAAGAATTATACGGTTTTAATTTTGCCAAAGTAAAAATACGAATGGTCGATTATCCCAACCAGATTCCGTTTGAAACCGTCCTTTTATTAGACACCATAAAAAGCGAATCGCCGTCCTTGACTTACGATGAATCCAACAGATTGTATCAGGAAGTTTTGAAGGATTATGAAGGCGAAACCAAGTTTCAAAAATTCCAAAAAGTCAAAGCCAATGAGTATTTCAACGGCCTGCAAGTCAAGTTTTCGTACGCAATAACCTGTCACAAATCACAAGGCGGTCAGTGGAATACCGTTTTTATCGAACAACCGTATTTGCCTGATGGCATCAACAGAGATTACATACGGTGGTTATACACCGCGATGACGAGAGCGAAAAATAAGTTATATTTGATAGGTTTTAAGGACGAGAATTTCGTGGAATAATTAGTACTATATAATATGAACACTCTAAATGATTTACATAAAATTTCAAGCACTTTTTCGAACACTGAAAAAATGCCTGTATTGTTTCTGGGACACGGAAGTCCAATGAACGCCATCGAGGAAAATCAGTTCGTGACCGGTTTTCGAAACTTGGCTAAAACTTTGCCAAAACCCAACGCTATTTTGTGTATTTCGGCGCATTGGTATACCAATGGGACTAAGGTAACCGCGATGGAAATGCCCAGAACGATTCACGATTTTGGGGGTTTTCCGCAAGAATTGTTTGAAGTGCAATATCATGCGAAAGGCAGTCCGGAATTAGCAATAGAAACTAAGGAATTATTAAAGCCAGTTGACGTAGAACTAGACCAACATTGGGGTTTGGATCACGGCACTTGGAGCGTGGTCAAGCATTTGTATCCTAAAGCCAATGTTCCCGTAATTCAGTTGAGTATTGATTATACAAAATCCCCGCAATATCATTTTGAATTGGCCAAGAAATTGAGTGATTTACGCCAAAAAGGAATCCTGATACTTGGCAGCGGTAATATTTTGCATAATTTACGATTGGTAGATTTTCCTAATTTTGACAAAGACGATTACGGTTACGATTGGGCGATTGAAGCCAGAGAAACCATAAACAATTATTTATTAGACGGCAATTTCCAACCGCTTATTGATTACGAAAAACAAAGCAAGGCTTTACAAATAGCAATTCCCACGCCAGACCATTATTTGCCTTTGATTTATACCTTGGGACTGAAAGACAAAACCGAAGAATTGAGTTTGTTCAATGACAAATTAGTGGCGGGTTCGTTGAGCATGACTTCGGTGAAGATTATGTAGATTCAAATACATCTTTTTTTAATAAATTCCATAATTAAAAAAACAGTAAAATTTTTTAATTATAAATATTTTTTAGAGATTTACATTTTACAAAAATATAAAATATG
>CAIOTL010000159.1 GCA_903861155.1 uncultured Bacteroidota bacterium | reverse complement strand
GCTCAGGAATCTTTCGAAGACTTACTTCGAAACCAAATTCCGTTGCCGGTTGAAGCCGCAACAGTATAATAAATAACGAATCCCATTTCAATGAAAAATGAAATGGGATTTTTTTTGACTAAAATGTGTTAGATTTGTTTTAGTTTCCAATTGGAATGGGCACAGAATGAAATTCTGCGCTAGCCGTAAACGAGATTGTTTTGTTATATCCGCGCGATCGGGACAGTTTGCAAAACTGCGCTAGCCAACTCGAGATAGTTACTGCATTCCCGAGCGATCGGGTTCGTGCGGCAGCGGGGGGCAGGTCAGCATCCTCCCTCTCCTTTTATTTTTAATTTGACATTAGATTTATTGGAAATAATTTGAAGAGTTCCTTTAAATCTATAAAATTCTTCTGAATTATTATATATCTGCATATCCAGAATTGTTTTATAATTTTTACTGATATAAATTTCTTTATAGATCATATCAGAAATTCGTATGCTATTTATAGTATCTTTTTGGAGATATAATTTTGTTCCATTAATATTAATAATTGCAAAATCTGTTAAATTAGAAATATAAAAGGCTCTATTATTTGCTAAATCTTCACTGTTATTAGACACTATTTGATGACATCCACTTAATGTATCTATTTTATAATTTATAAACTCCAAATTTAAACTATCTGTTGTTTTTTTATTTGATTTTTTTATTTGAGCAATAGCCTTTTTTGGCAGTTCGTTTTTGCAATTTGACAAAGAGATTGCTAATAATATTAAAAACAATTTTTTCATAATATTTTATTTAATTATTATACAAGAAAATGTATATGTGTATCGTGATTTGGATAACCTGGACCTAATACCTGTATCGCACCTAAATTTTTAGCCTCTTGCATAAATTCTTTATAATACATGTTCTTAAACCCGATCGCTCGGATATGCAACTACTTCTCGCTACCGATAGCGCAGAATTGAATTCTGTGCCCATCAACGAGAGCTAGAAATTTATTTTACTTCTCCCCCAAAACTTCTTCTAAAACATTGGCTTCTGTTCCGTTTGGAAACTCAACCTTAATTTTTTGGGCAATCGTTGGTGCTATCTGAGTTATTGCTTTTTTGTTAAACGATTCACCATGTTTGATGTGCCATCCGTAAAAAATCAATGGAACATGGGTATCATAATCATAAGCCGTTCCGTGAGAAGTTCCTGTTGGTCCGTATTCAATAAAACCAGGTTTATTTATAACAACTAAATCACCATCTTGCGCAGGATCGTAGCCTTTTGCAATAAAATTTAAGTAATAATCATTTCCTGTCGAACCTAGAATTTCTTCCTCTGAATAGACTCTTTTTACCTGTTCTTGGGTCATCAAAAAGTCCTTGAAAGATTGTTTTACTTTCGCTAATTCTAAGCCTTTGTTTTTAAGGATTTCCTTGTTGAAGAAAACATTCGAATTCGAATAATTCAAAACCAAATCCTCTCCAAAAGTATCGGTTGAATATTTCTTTAACGCTTTTTTAATTTCCTTAGGTTCAATATTTTTT
>CAIOTL010000158.1 GCA_903861155.1 uncultured Bacteroidota bacterium | reverse complement strand
TTGCAAATTTTCATATTTAGTGACCTTGACTGGATTCAAACCAGTAACCTCTTGAGCCGTAATCAAGTGCGCTATTCAGTTGCGCCACAAGGCCTATTTTGTGGGTGCAAATATAGATATAATTATGCAATTTGCAAATGGGAATTCAAAATTAAATCTATTTTTTTTAAATCTAATCCCAAAGCTTCAGCACAGCAATCTAAAACCGTAAATCAACAATCTAACGCTCTTGTGGTTACATAATAGCGATAACCGATCATGGCCTTATGCCATTTCTTGGCTTTGGCAATATCCAAGCCTTTTTTGGTAAAACTGGGAAGAAGAAGCTTGTTGAGTTTGGCTAATATTTTGAACATAGATCAATTTTTATTGTAAATATATCAAAAAAATTAGAGTAGACGGTTCTCTTGTTTCAACAACCAATTCAACCAAACACAAAAAAGCATCGCTGCAATCCCGAAACTTCCCATCACAAACCAGTTGGCTTCATAACCGTAATGTCCAATAATTTCAAGACCCAATTTTGAACTCACTATGTGCGCCAAACTAAAACTCATCGTATACAGTGCCATATACCGTCCTTCCTGACCTTTTGGAGCTCTTCCCATGGCGAATGCATTCGAAAAGGGGAATGAAAATATTTCACCAAAAGTTATAAGTACGATTTCGATCACTAAAATTCCAGCCCAGGCATCCATCAATAAAATATAAAAGCTAATGGCCATTAGAAATAAACCAAAAAAAATGATCTTTATTCGGTTAATCTGTTTTCTTTCTAGCAAACTGACGAATGACATTTCGAACATAAAGATTAAAATTCCGTTCAACGAAATCAATAATCCCGTTCTAAATTCGGATAAGCCAAAATGCTCATGATGAAATAGAGGCAAAGTGGTGAAAATTTGGAAAAATAACATCGCACTGGTGAAACTGATAAATAAGAAAACCCAAAAGGGTTTGTCTTTAAATATTGACCTTACCACAACTACTTCGCTTGATGTTTGATGAATTTCAGCTAATTTTTTCTTTTCTTTTACCAAAAAAGCAAATATCAAAATAGCCAAAATACAAGTGCTTCCATCAACCCAAAACAGTCCTTTGTAACCAATTCCGAGAATTATCAATCCGCCGAGCATAGGACCGGCAGAAAAACCAAAATTGATTGCCAATCGAATTAAAGACAAAGCGCGAACCCTGTTTTCGGGTTTTGCATACACACCAAGCGAAACAAACATCGCTGGTCGAAACATATCCGAAACTGACATAATACCAAAAACGCCAAAACACAAACCCCAGAATGTGGTGATGTATTGCAATATAAAAAATAGAATCCCACTGGTAAAAAGACTAAAAACCATTATTTTATAAAAACCAATTTTATCGGATAATTTGCCTCCCATCCAAGAACCAAGCATTGAGCCAAAGCCAAAACAAACCATAATCCATCCCACTTGTCCATAAGTAAAATGTAAATTTTCCTTCAAATATTTTGACAAAAATGGCAAAACCATTGTGCCAGCTCTATTGATAAAAGTGATGAGTGCAAGAATCCAAACCTCACGTCTAAAGCCTTTGAAGTTGTTGATGTAGCGGTGGAAAGCTTTTTTGAGCATTTTTTTTAATGAAATGCAAATGTACATTTTGCCTTTGTTTTTTAGTTATTTTTGTTTAAAAAATAATAATTATGAAATCACTTATAGCACTATTAGTATGTCTTGTTTCCATTGCTGCTATTTCACAACCTACAGTTGAAAGTAATGCCAAAAAGCTTAAGGCAATTGAAGAGAGAAGAAAAGAATTAAGAATTTATGAAATTTCAGACTCCCTCGATAAAATACAGAAAAGTCAAAATGTCGACATGAATGAACTTTCAAAATCTGTAGGAGCTAGTGCTGAAGAAAAAGAATTTTCATCACAAGCTTTTCAAGGAGCAAAAGATCAACATATAGAAGGTTCTGCTCCAGCAGAATCAGGTTATGATGTTCACAATACTTGGCTTGGAAAAGTAGGAGAAGATATGGCTGGGCATTCAGAATTTATAATTATAGGGTTAGGTATAATAATAGCCATAAAATTGTTTAGCAAAAGAAGAAATTGAAATAAAAGTTTTGTATGACTGTCTTTTTTATTTAAATATATTTTGACACCTTACTTTTATTATTTTTGCTAAAAATTTAATAATGAGAACAATTCTAAGCTTCGTGTTTTTGGTGATTTTTAATTTTGGCTTCAGCCAAGAAAAATTCGATGTTGCTACAGTTGAAAAATTTCAAAAAGAATTGAATATTGAATATGCTGACGCCAAGACAAGTCCCTTGGATGCTAATGATTTAAAGGTTTTTAAATCTTTGGATTTCTTTCCCATTGACAAAAAGTTTTTTGTTCTGGCCAAGTTAGTCCGAACTGAAAATGAAAAGCCTTTCAAGATGAAAACGTCTACCGATAGAAAACCATTGTATGTAAAATATGGTGAAGTTCATTTTGCTATAGACGGAAAATCATTTCATTTGAATGTTTACAAGAATATCGAATTTTCGAAAAAGAAAGGTTTTGAAGACTATTTGTTTTTACCATTTTCCGATTTAACGTCAGGAAAAGAGAGTTATATTGGAGGAAGATATATTGATTTAAGGACTCCTAAAGGGAATGTGATTGCCATCGATTTCAATACGTCTTACAATCCGTATTGTGCTTATAGCCATCGTTATTCATGCCCAATTGTTCCTTTGGAAAACGATTTGAACATAGAAATAAAAGCGGGTGTTAAGAAATTTAACGATTAATGCAATTCTTCAATCTACACACTCATAAATTCACGAATCAACCGGAAGTATTGGAATTGGTCAATCAATATCCGCAAGAATTTGATGAGTCCATCCCTTTTTATTCCATCGGTATTCATCCATGGTATATTGTTGAAGATAGAGTAGAAGCCGATTTAGAGATTATTGAGAGTAAATTACAGGAAAAAAAATGCCTTGCTATTGGCGAATGCGGATTGGACAAGCGCAGCAAAATTCCGTTTGATTTACAACAATTAGTGTTTGAAAAGCAATTGGCTTTAGCCGAAAAACACAAGAAACCTGTCGTGATTCATTGCGTTAAAGCTTTTCAGGAACTTATCGAAATTAAGAAAAGATTGAATATCACGGTTCCAATGCTAATTCATGGATTTTCGAAAAATGAACAAGTTGCCAAACAATTGATTGATAATGGATTCTATCTTTCGTTCGGGAAATACTTGTTGCAAAATCCAGAATTAGAATATGTTTTCCAAAGCATTCCAAACAATAGATTTTTCTTGGAAACCGACACAGTTGAAGAGGGGATTAGCGAAGTTTATGCGTTGGCTGCGAAATATAAAAAATTAACATTAAGCGAATTACAAGAAATTATAAACAATAATTACAATACCGTTTTTAGCAACTAAACTAATTACAGAATAAACATCGAAAAATGGCAGAATGGACAGAAAGAGCGGAACTTTTATTTAAAGCCGAAGGATTACAAAAATTAAGAAACTCCAATGTTTTGGTAGTAGGACTTGGCGGAGTTGGCTCTTTTGCTGCCGAATTTTTGGCAAGAGCTGGAGTGGGAACCATGACAATTGTTGATGGAGACATCGTCGATATCACGAATATAAACCGACAATTACCTGCTTTGCATTCGACCGTTGGAAAACCTAAAGTAACTATTGTTGGAGACAGATTAATGGACATCAATCCGGAATTGAAACTCACCAGAATTCAGGAATTCTTATCGCCAGAACGCGCTTTTGAAGTAGTTTCAGAAGAATTTGATTATGTTTTGGACTGCATTGACAGTGTTACCCCAAAACTGAATTTGATAATTGCTGCCAAAAGAAAAAGAGTAAAAATCATCTCATCGATGGGAGCGGGAGGAAAGATGGAAGCTTCGAAAGTTAAGGTTGCCGATATTACCAATACGGTGAATTGTTTTCTTGCAAAAACCATTCGTCGTCGTTTGAAAGAAGTGAAAATCGATAAATTGAAAGTTGTTTTTTCATCGGAAATTCAGGATGATGCTAGCTTAAAAATGACGGATGGATCCAATTACAAGAAATCTTTTTATGGAACAAACAGTTATATGCCAGGATTATTTGGTTTGTATGCTGCGGAAACCGTGATTCGATATTTACTTAAAAAAGAATAATCATTTTACAGATTATAGTTTGTAAAACTCAAAACTCAATACCTAAAACCCAATACACAAAATGATACAAACAGTAATTTTCGATATGGACGGTGTAATTGTTGACACGGAGCCCGTTCATCATTATGCTTATTTTCAACAATTTTCAGAATTAAATATTAAAGTAACCGAAGAAATGTTTACTTCGTTTATGGGGTTTTCCACCCGAAATACATTTCAG
Organism: uncultured Bacteroidota bacterium; assembly: GCA_903861155.1. Taxonomy (GTDB): domain Bacteria; phylum Bacteroidota; class Bacteroidia; order Flavobacteriales; family Flavobacteriaceae; genus Flavobacterium. The sequence goes on along the minus strand of CAIOTL010000158.1, from coordinate 31,265 downwards.
AAATTAAAAGAACTTTTTCCACTAGACCATGAAGTAGAAGATTTGATTCAACAAAAACGAACTATTTTCAATGATGCTTTCGATAATAAAAAAGATTTAGAATTGCTTGAAGGCGTTGAGAAATTAATTAAGGATTTACATTCGAACGGAATGCAATTGATTGTGGCTTCATCAGCATCGAAAGTGACTATTGATCGTGTTTTTACGCGATTTAATTTGCATCCATATTTTAGTCATATCGTTAGTGGTGAAGATTTTCCTAATTCGAAACCGCATCCTGCAATATTCGAATTTGCAGCCGATTTATCCATAGCACCAAAAGAAAATTGTATTGTGATTGAGGATAGTACTAATGGAATTATTGCCGCAAAAGCTGCTGGTATTTTTTGTGTGGGTTATAATAGTGTAAATTCAAAACTACAGGATTTATCAAAAGCAGATATCATAATTAATCATTTTGACGAGTTGAATTTTGAAAAAATACTTCAGTATTAGTTTTCAATTATATAATAATTAACATATGGAATCCCTTGATTTTGTAAATTTGAATAATATCTAATATCTATGCTATGAAAAAAATAATTTTTGTTTTGGCAATGATCATTGCTAATTACGCTATCGAGGCACAAATAAGAACCCCTCAGTTGAGTCCTAGGTCGATTATAACACAAGTGGTTGGTTTGACAGATGTGGAAATTAATTATTCCAGACCAAGCACTAGAGGCAGATCCATTATGGGCGATTTAGTCCCTTTTGGAAAATTATGGAGAACGGGCGCCAATGAAAATACAACAATTTCATTCAGTGATGATGTGGTTATCGATGGGAAAACTTTGGCCAAAGGGAAATATGCCATTTATACTACTCCAAAAGCAGATAGTTGGGAGATAGTTTTCTATTCTAAAACTGACAATTGGGGAAATCCAGAAGTTTGGGATGAAACGAAAGTGGCTTTGAAAACGAATGCAAAACCAGAAATGTTAGATCGAAAGCTTGAAAGTTTTACGATCGGAATCGGCAATTTGGATACTAATTCTGCCTATTTAGAATTGTCTTGGGAAAACACATTGGTTTCTGTTAGGTTTGAAGTTCCCACTCAAAAAAATACAATGGCAAGTATTGATAAAACTTTGGCAGGACCTAGCGCCGGGGATTATTTTTCTTCTGCCCAGTATTTGTTTCAATCCAACGGAGATATCCTAAAAGCAAGAACTTATGTTGACAAAGCTTTAGAAATGAATGCAGACAAACCTTATTTTTATTCTCGTTTGAAATCATTGATACAAGCCAAACAAGGCGATAAAAAAGGAGCTATTGAAACTGCCAAAATAGCACTTGCTGCAGCTGAAATAGCCAAAAATCAGGATTATGTTAAAATGAATAAGGAGAGCATTGCAGAGTGGAGTAAGAAATAATAGCTTCAAATTTATAATATGAATCCTGTTTGCTTTTGGTAAACAGGATTTTTTAGGGTTTCAAAATTACTGTGAAAATTAAAAAAGAACGGCTAATTTATTGCATAATAAAGGGTTTGATGACTCAAACCCTTTATTAATCTATACTTTTGTATTGTTTAAAGAAGGTAAGTTTTTAAAAATGAAATTATTTTTTCAAGGTTCTTACATAATTTACAACCAACCATCGGTCCTCTTCATTAGGAATTTTTTTCTTGAATGAAGGCATGTCATCTCTGCCTTCGGTGATTCTGTAGAACATTTCACCGTCAGTTTGTTTTTGAGATTTAACAGAAGAAAAATCTCCCATGTCTCCTTTAAGATCAGGAGCTTTTGAACCATCTCCAAGTCCTTTTTTTCCGTGACATGCGCTGCATTGTTTAGCAAACAAGGCTTTTCCTTCGTTTGCTCCTTCTTTGTCTTTTGCATTTGTTGGGTTTTTCATGCTTTTGTATTTAGCAGGAACTTCCCATGGTTTAGATTGAACCAAAACAGTAAATGAGAATAGCGCAAAAACGGCTAGTCCAATAATAGAAAATAATTTTAAATTTCGCATAATTAATTAATTTTTAGATTTGTAAATTTTATATAGATTAAAGAGTAAAAGTGTTAACATTGACCAAATTCCAATCAGTAAAACATTAGGAATAATCAATAAAAAAAATGGAATTTTCGTTGGTGGTGACCACATCGTTCTTTCATTGAACGTAGATTTGTCAACTATTGGCACACCAAAATTTGTGTTTATATTCGCAATAACTGTGCCGTATTTTTCGCTTTCCGGCAGAACTACCTGAAAGTTTAATTTTCTGTTGAGTCCCGTATATCCTTTTTCGATTGGAACCGAAATAGTTCCATCGACATCGGTTGTGTATTTCTCTTCTCCACCGACAGACAAATTACCAAATAAACGTTTTAATCCTACATTTAGAGTTTCCTCTGCCAAAGGTTGATTTGTAGCTGAAAGCAATCTCGCTTTAATGGTATAGACGCTATCGGCCTTTTCGATGGAAGCCTCAATAGTGACGTTGGTAACCGAAAGGATTGACTCGGTATCATCATACTTTTTATTATTTTCTAATTTTACTTTGTAAGTTGTAGATTGACCGACAAATTGGGAAGGAATAATGAATTTCGCTTTTCCGCTCATATTTGTTTTTATTTGTCCGATTTTTATGTCGGCAACTACACCTGTGGTATCAGCTTTATAAACTGTAAAATTTAGATTTTCACAAGGCTCAAAACCATTCTTGCCTTTAGATTTTGCAGTAATATTCAAAAAATAATTTTCTTTCATTATTTTTGAATACTGGACGGCAACACTGGCGCTTTTTTGTCTTCTTGACCATATACGTTACTACCCGAAAAGGTAAATGACACAATCAAAATTAAAACTAATGATTTGCAATATTTTATAACTGATTGTATCATAGTGAATCCGTTTTATGAGTTTCTAATAGTCCTTTTTCTTCGGCTGTTTCGTGAATAGGAATGATTGGCAAGTAGCGGAATAATAGCGTCATTATTAACAATGCTGATGCCAAAGTTCCAAAAGTGACTGTCCACTCTAAACCGGAAGGGAAGTAGGAATGCCAAGATTTGGGTACACCTTCAAAAGGTAGAAATGGATGAAGCAAGGTTGGTGTAACAATGATAAAACGTTTCCACCAAGCTCCTACCACCACAAATAAACCTATTATGAAAAGAGGTAATGGTTTCCTTCCTTGTGGAAAAATCAACGCAATAGTAGGAATTACCAAGCCTCCTATAATGGCACTCCAGAACATAATGGCATAATCTCCCAAGAATAAAGAATACAAGTGCCCAGCTTCTTCATTGGTGGTTTTGTAGGCAGGCACTAAATATTCATTTACATTGAAATATAAGTAAACCAAGCAAAGTAAAACGAGCAATTTTCCCATTTTGTCAAAGTGCATCTCAGTGATATACTCTTCCAAATGATATGCTTTTCTTAGAATGTACATAATAACAACAACTGCACCAGCACCTGCAACAAAAGCACCTGCAATAAAATAAGGACCAAAATTTGAACTGTCCCAACCAGGTCTGTAAGTGGTTGCAAAAAGCCAAGCTGTTACAGTATGGATACCAAAAGCAACTGGGATTATTAGAATTGACAAGGTATTAATCGACTTATTATATAATCTTTCTTGTTCTTTGTTCCCCGTCCAATTCAACGAAAGTTTACCATACCATTTACTTAATTTTGGTTGATCTGCAAAGTGTTTTTTCAGAATTGCAAAATCTGCCATTAATGGGTAAAACAACAACATTAAGCTAATAACCAAATAAGTCGAAATTACAAGTACATCCCAAATAATAGGCGATTGAAGTCTTCCGTGTAAAAATATATTGTAAATTCTTTCTGGGCGTCCCATATCTAAAATAATGGTTAATCCAGCCATCATAATTGCTGCTACAGCAATTACCTCGGAAATCCGGGTTAGCGGCGTACTCCATTTAGCCCCCGATAATCGCAAAATCGCCGTTACCAAGGAACCTACTAAACTTATAGCTACAAAAAACACAAAGTTCGAGATATAAACTCCCCATAAAACATAATCATTCAAGTGAGTAATACTTAAACCTTTAGATATTTGTTGGTAATAGGCATAAATAGCACAAAGAATAACTACCACTAAAAAGGCGACCCATATTTGACCCAACTTCCCAAATTTTCTTGGGGCTAGGTCTTGTATCAATTTATTATATTCGTTCATATCTATTTAGTTTTATGTACAGATTGAAATTCAGTATAGTTTTCAAGTCCTTGTTTAAAAGCATCTTCGTCTCTTTCACTACTTGTAGGAGGCAGATAATATACACTTGGTTCTGTTCCTAATCCTTCCATCAAACGATGTCCGGCTCTGTCTTTTAAAAGCTTGCTTAATTTGAAGGTTACACCACTACCATTGGTCACCGCATCTTCATACATATCGCCAAAGGCATACACATCATTAGGGCAGGCTGAAACGCAATGTGGAAGTTCTCCCATTCCAATTTTGTGAGGGCAAAAATCGCACTTGTCAACGGTACCTTTTATGCTGGGTTCACCAGAATAGTCAGGGGTATAGTTTACATTTTGAGCCGCAGCACCCTGATTGGGTTCTTTCCAGTTAAAAACTCTGACCGAATAAGGACAAGCTGCCATACAAAAACGACAACCAATGCAACGTTCATTATCGATCAAAACGATACCATCTTCACGTTTAAAAGTAGCATCTACAGGACAGACTTTCACACAAGGTGGTTTGTCGCAATGTTGGCACAATGTTGGCATCCAATAAGGAGAGGTTTCTTCTGATTCCCTCATTTTATAGACCTTAAGCCATGCATTTTCTCCAGTGATGTAGTGATTCTTATTACATGATTCCTGGCATTTAAGCGCATTTTTGCACTTAGCCAAATCCACTACCATCACAAACTTTTTATTTGGAAATCCTTGTCTTGGATTGTAATTGTCGGGCATTACAGGCATATCCTTGCATTCCGAAGCTGGCACTTGAACAAGATGGCCATCAGTAGTCATCAATTCAACCATATCTTTTGGTTTTTCATCACCAAACACTTTTGATGCTAGTAAGCTTCCGGCAGTTGCAATCAAACCGAATTTTATTCCTGTTTCAAAAAATTTACGTTTCGATTGTTGGTTATTTTCTTCCATATCGATTATTTGTTTTTCAACCACCCTAAAAGTGATTTATTAGAAATGTTTTTTTCAATTATTTTTGAATTGGCCAAAACACTTTTTTTGACTCTCACAGTAGTTCCATCTGATTTCAACAAAGTTTCATACTCCTCAGTTTCATCAGAAACCTTGTGAGTAGCTTTGCCAAAACCCAAAACAGGAAGCAGTAATCCTCCACCAAGGAGCGGCAAGAATCCTCTTCTACTGATCTGATTTTTTTCGTTTTGATTTGAATCTCTCATTTATGATTATGTTTTTATGTTAATCTAAACTGATACTAATTTATAAAAACAGTTATGAATTACACTAATTCTGTGGTTGAATTCTTTTTCCTGAAAAATTCGCAGCAATTGGTGTAATTCATGACTAAAATAATATTAGATAATTGTAGGCAAGCACATTATTTTATAGATGCCACAATCTGGTAATATTGAATCCTATTGCGAATTCTCCTTTGAAGAAATCATTTTGATTAAACATAATGCTTTGTTGAGGAACGATACCTCTGTAATTCGTTACAAATAATTGAAACGCATGCGAACCAGTTGAGAATTCAAGACCTAATGATACTCCAGCTTTTGGAGCATATAATGAATTCTTATTTAATGGTTGATTGAAATCCATAAGTATCGAAGCTGAATCAGTGATTTTGACACGACCACCAACCTCAACTGCAAACAAGTCATTTTTTACCGGTGCCTCTACATAATTGTAATGAGACAAACTAGGTGCAATTTGAAAGGAAACACTTCTGTTAAAACGCCTTGCAATAATTAATTGATTAAAATAAGAGTAACGGTCTGTTGAATGTAAAAACGTACTTGTTGGTAAGGCACTTATGGCAAAATCCCCATAATAACTTACACTTACAAGATTTCCGGTAGAATTACGACCTTGTCTTAAAATAGCTCCTTTAAGACTGAAATCATTTAATCTGTCGTCTTTTGAAGTTGCAAAACCTACAGTAATTCGGTCGCTGACAGAATAGTTCAATCCGATTCTAATATTAGCAGGATCCCAAATACCAATCATATTATTGGTGCCATTAACAAGACCAAAACGGTGATTCATTACCATTTCTAATGTTCCTTTATTCCAAAGAACATTGGATTGGTTATCTATTAACGTGGTGCTTTCGAAGGCTGCACGTTCTAGTTTTACTTTACTCGGTACAATACTATCTTTTTGTTCTTGTGCCAATAGCATCATTGGCAATGCAAAAACAGCTATAAAAATTGATTTATTTATTTTCATGATTTTTTATTTGTAATTAGTTATTAAGTGCACCATCGTTAATCCATTTTTCAACAATAGCAATTTTAGAAGGACTCATGGCGCCGTTTGCTGGCATTTGTGGAGCTCCTTTTCCTATCAATGCTTGATACATAATGCTACCTGCAGCATCACCCGCTGTAACAAAATATTCACCGTCTGTATTGAGTGTAGTCAATGCTGTATAAGAATTTCCCGTTGTTAAATTAGGGGCTTGTGCTCCGTTATGACAGCCAATACAGTTTTTATTGAACAAAGGCTGCATATCCTTTGCAAATGAAACCTTTGCCGGTAGTGGCACAGCTGGAAGTTGATCATTATAACAAGAGGTGACCATTAAACCTATGGAAACCATCATCAGTAATTGAAATAATTTTTTCATTTTTATTTATTTTTTAATTAATTGTTTTTTGATAAAAATTGATTTAAATCGTATTATGGATTAGTACGTTTTACGGTTGCATCTGGGAATCTTGCTTTATCACTAAATGCTTTTAGTAAATCTTTCATCTGTTGCTGGTCAATTGGGGTAGCAGCCATCCATGGAATAGTACCAAATTTTCCGGTTTGAATTAAAAATATTCCATCAGCAGTTCTATATCTCATATAAGCTCCTACACCATACATTTTTGTTGTAGGCGCTGGACCCGCTGGACCCGCACCTGCACTGGTAGTTCCATTGGTTTGTCCGGGTATTAAAACCGGTCCATCTGCGTTTGTTGTACCTAATCCGTCTGCACCGTGGCAAACTACACATTTAGCAGTATAAAACGCTACACCTGCGGCTCCATCACCGTCAGATCCCATTTTAGTAGTATCGTAAAGCGCATAAGGGGCTGGTACAGTTTGTGGCACAGCAAAAACGCCTACTGTTGACATAGAATACAAGTCACCCTTTGTATTATCAATTCCTTCTTTTAACCATTTAACCAAATCCCATATTTTATCGTCAGTTAGGATTTTACTAAAATCGGGATGAGCTTGACCGCCTAATGTAAGGTCTAAACCATTAGCTGTTTTTGTTGGATCAATAGCTCTACCACCCACACCTTTAATAGCATCAAACAATTTTACAGGATCCCAGCCTCGAGTATCTCTTAAATGACTAACGGCTATTTGTGGTTGATTTGCAGCTGTTTTTTTAGAAATGCCTGTTCCGTCTCTCCCCATTCCGTCTACTGCGTGACATCCTGCACAAGAATAAAAATTTCTGTTAGCTTGTGGGGCTGGTACTGGTGTTACATTGCCTGGCAAAGCGGTATAAGTTGCAATGTCTTTTATGTTTATGGTTGGATCAGCAGCGTATTTAACATCTGGCCATCCTGCAGCATCTAGTGGCCATCCAGCTTCTGCATTTTGAAAATTACTGAATAATTTTGCACCGTTTACGGCATCTGCATTCTCGTATGCCGCTTTTGTAGCTGCTTGAGGATCAACATAAATGTCATGGGTACAACTCTGTAGGACAAAGCTAAGAAGTCCTAGTAATAGCATGCTTTTGTTTATTGTTTTCATAATTAATTTTTTGTTTAATTTATTTGTTTTGTTTTTTTGTTTTTCTGCTTAATCTGGTTTTTTGTTTCATTTATTTTTTTTTATTTAATATAGTTTGTGTTGGGTATAGTGGTAATTTAGTAAGGTAAATTAACTAATATTTAACAGTATATTTCGTAATATTTATCACATTAAAAAGGTGTAATTTGAATCATTTATCAGTTAATAGATTGGTTAATTACTGAACCAGTATTTAATCATGTAAATTTCAGTAATAAAAACACCCTATTAAATGATATTTATCATATTATTGGAAAATAATACAATAATGTCCTGTTTTAATTAATTATTTGAAAATAAGAGTATTATATTTTTTTAAAATCTGAATCCATAAGATTTGGAGAATGAATTATGGGAAAAATATAATTTTTTAAAATAAAATAAAATGGGGAAGGGTATGAAATCAGATAGAGACGCAATCCTAATCTCAATAAATAGATACAATAAGTCTTTAAAAAAAGAATAGCAATTATAAAAATATAATTTTAAAATTTTTAACAGGAATTTTATCTAGATATAAGTTTTTCATTGGAAACAATTGCTTGAATAATTAGCGACAATAGTAGGGTCAACATTGCCCCAATGAAGTTGAGCCACAAATATCCCAGTTTTGCCTCGCCACTTGGAAAGATATAAATGGCAAAGTAATAAATGACGAAAATGGCAGTTTGGCTAATGACAGCACTGTAAAATACAGCTTTTGCCTGAACATATTTTACATAGAAACCAACCAAGAAAATACCCAAAACCGTTCCATAGAAGATGGAACCCACGATGTTTACTAATTGAATCAAGTTTTCAAATAACGTTCCAATACTGGCAAAAAGAATGGCAACAATTCCCCAAAATAAAGTGAAAAATTTACTGGCATTTACATAATGCTTTTCTGATTTTTCTTCTTTTATATTTCGTTTGTAGATGTCTATTGCGGTTGTTGATGCTAATGCATTTAGACCCGAAGCAGTAGACGACATTGCCGCCGAAATAATAACAGCAAGCAATAACCCAATTAATCCTTTGGGTAAATAATTCAGGATAAAGTGAAAAAAAACATAATCTTTATCATTGGTCTCGCTGTTGCGGTCTGCTTTTAGGATAATTTCTTTGGCTCGATCTCTCAAATCCTTTTCTTTTCCCGATAATCCAACTAGCTCTTTTCGAAGTATTGGGTTGTCATAATCCTGATTGAGTTGGTCTATATACAATAAGTTAATTACTTTTTTGTCTTCAGAAAGTGCCTCTAACTTTTTTTCCAAGAGGTGGTATTCATTTTTATAAGGAGATCTTTCTACAATTATTTTGTTGTTGGGATTAAAATTCAAAGGAACTGGATTGAATTGGAAAAACACAAAAACCATAACACCAGTAAGTAATATAAAGAATTGCATGGGCACTTTTAAAAGTCCGTTCATAATCAAACCCATTTGACTTTCTCGAACTGATTTCCCAGATAAATAACGTCCCACTTGGGATTGATCCGTTCCAAAATAAGCCAAAGCCAAGAAAAAGCCTCCTGTAATTCCGCTCCAAATAGTATATTTTTCTTCAGGATCAAATGAAAAATTGACGATATTCATTTTGTCATTGGCTCCTGCAATATGCAAAGCGCTGCTAAAAGTCATATCATTAGGCAAATAATGCAAAATGAGAAAGAAGGTGATAATCATGCCCAACATAATCACAAACATTTGCTGTTTTTGGGTAACATTTACGGCTTTTGTACCGCCTGAAAAGGTGTAAATTATCACCAAAACACCTATGATAATATTCGTTATAGTCAGATTCCAACCTAATAATGCTGATAAAATTATGGCGGGCGCATAAATGGTAAGTCCGGTTCCCAACCCTCTTTGCACCAAGAAAAGAATTGCGGCAAGCGAACGAGTTTTTAAGTCAAATCGTTTTTCGAGGTATTCATAAGCGGTAAAAACTTTGTATTTGTGGTAGATTGGAATAAAAGTCACACAAATAACAACCATCGCAATAGGCAAACCAAAATAAAACTGTAAAAAACCCATACCGTCATGGTAGGCTTGCCCAGGAGTTGAAAGGATAGTGATGGCACTGGCTTGTGTTGCCATAACTGAAAGTCCTACAGTATGCCATGGAGTTTGGTTGCCACCAAGAATATAATCCTCAACATTCTTGCTTCCTCGAGTTTTCCAAACACCATAAATCACGATGAATAATAAGCTTACTACAAGTACAATCCAATCGATTAGTTGCATAGTCTAGGAATATAATTTCATTATTAGATAAAATATCAAAATATAAATGACATTGATGATAAGAACCCAAGTATAGCTTTTTTTCCAGATTACCACTTTCTTTATATCCATTTTTGAATCTTTTAATGCTTAATTATTGGGGGGGAATTGTTGCTTGGAATTTCAAGGAAATTATGTTGGCTAACAATCGATAAGCTCCGGAAACTCCTTCGGGCAATTCCCTAAAAAAACTTAATCCTGTATAAATATAATATCCTTTTCCGTAAGGAGCAACTAACAAAACACCTTTTTTTGGTTTTTCGCCCTTGTCATTCGATGACAAAATAGGAGTGAAAGCTTGGTCAAATTCATTTGGGTAATACAATCCTTGTTCTTGTTTCCAACCTTCAAAATCCTTCGAAGTGATTTTATTGGGATAATTCAAAACGGGATGATTGGGAGCCAAAAATCGAACTTCAGCATTTTCTTCGGTTACTCTATCGCCCGAAATTTTCATGGGAAATGGGGCAATATTTGGAGTTACATAATCTCCAGGCATGTTGTATTGCACGAGCATTGTTTTTCCGCTTTTTACAAAATCAAAAAGAATGTTTTGTTTGGTTGCCAATACTTTTACGATGTTGTAAGCACGTATTCCGATTATGACAACATCTAGATTTTTAATTTTTTCGGGTGTAATTTCTTCGGGATTCAGCAGGATAACTTTATAACCCATTTGACTCAAACTGTTGGGAACTTCATCCCCAGCTCCCATAATATAACCAATTTTCTCTCCATTGGTCTTCAAATCAAAACGAATGCATTTCGACTCGGCAGGTTTCAGCACTTGTTGTTTCGAAATATGACTGTAATCAATGATGATTTGCTCTTGATCATATCGTTTATGGTTAATAATTACAACACTTTTGGCAACAGCCTCTTCAGGAAAATTGGGCGGACTTACCTCAAAATAAAAGGTTTCTTCGCTTCCTTTTTTGTCTAAATTAAAAGGGATCGATTTTGGGGAAACAATCCAATTTGCTGGTAATTCGAGTTGTAAATCGCCTCTGATGTCCTCTCTCCCAGCTCTTATTTTTACAGCAACTAACTTGGTTTTGGTATCCTTAAAAAGGAGCACTTTGTCTAAAATACGGGTTGTGATTTCGGGAACAATATCTAAATTAGTATATATTTCGCCCTTAACGTTGTCGTTGTATTTATACACTACAATTCGTTCAAACGGGATTTCTATTCCCTTGATTTCGACATTAAAAACTACTTTTAGTTCTCTTTTTTCTTCTGGAATTCCAATTTTTTGTCGGTCAGAAACAGAATACATTCCTTCGGTTCCTTTTTCTTTAAGCCAATAAGCTTGGGTATAATCTAAGGTTTCGGGTAATTGTAAATCGAGCGAAATGTTGTGTAGAATATTGTTTTTCAAAGCGCCGTTTTCGACTCTGTTTTTTTGATCTGGAAAAGTGGTCAAACTCAACAATTGCATTGGGATTGTGCTTCTATTGATGGCTTCGAGTTTTAATTTTAGGGTACTTCCCGGTGTGGCTTCTTGGTTTCCGGCTACGGCTTCTAGATATAATCCCGAACAAGCGGCAATAATGTTCTTAATTTCTTCTGATTTTATGGGTTTCCAATGATTTTCGTCCAGTGTTTGAATCATTGAATAGGCTTTTACCAAATCAGGAACACTCGCCAAGGGATTTTTGAAATCATATTTTGCAGCTATATTTGCCAACAATTCTCCAATAGGTTTTCCGCCTTTTACACGATTCCAAGAAGTATCAATTCCGTCAAAAATTGACGATTTGTCTTTTGGTGCTTGGCCATTGATAAGTTCCAAATATTCGGTTTCTTCACCGCGAACTCCAGTACTTCCAAAACCTTGCGATTGATGACAACTTCTGCTTAAAGCAGCAATTTCCTGATTTGATTTTCCAATGCTTGGATAATAAACACCGGTTTGTATCGAAATAAAATTAGATTTATCAGCTTCGTCAAACTTTTTTTGACTTCCATAAAACCACCATGACGGATTAAAAAACTGACGTTTGGGTTGCCAAGTTTCAACTAGTTTTAATTGCTCAGGATATATGTTTGGATCGTTAGCCAAATTAAAACTTTCGAAACTCAATAGTGCCGATGCCGAATGATGACCGTGCGTGTTTCCTGAGGTTCTATGGTCGAACCGATTGATAATCACGTCGGGTTGAAATTTCCGAATCGCCCAAACTACATCCGAAAGTACTTTTTCTTTGTCCCAAATTTGCAATGTTTCCTCTGGGTTTTTAGAAAAACCAAAATCATTGGCACGCGTAAAAAATTGTTCACCTCCATCAATTTTCCTTGCTTCGAGAAGTTCTTGTGTTCTGATAACCCCTAATGATTCTCGTAATTGAGGACCAATCAAATTCTGACCACCATCGCCACGCGTTATCGATAAATAACCTGTTCGTGCCTTAGTTTCATTCGATAAATAAGATATTAATCGGGTGTTTTCGTCATCAGGATGTGCAGCAATATACAAGACAGAACCAAGAAAATTAAGCTTTTGGATTTGATTGTACAGTGCTGCAGAATTTGGTTTTTGTGGCTGTTGCGCATTGGCAAAACCGAATATAAGGAATAAACCAAATAGAATTTTAAACTTTTGCATGTAGATTATTTTACAAGAAGATCAAATGTACTAAATATCAAAATGGAATTTAAAAAATGATATAAATAATTACCTAATTTAGTTAGGATACGGGTCAAAAAAAACAGGAAACTTTACATTTCCTGTTGTTGATTTTTATACAATCATAAGCTATTTAATCGCGATCTCCATGGTTTTCAGGTCTGTTTTCGCGATTGTTAGCATAACTTCTTTCACTTCTGTAATTGTTGCGGTTGTTGTCATTAGTAGGGTATCTGCTTTGATTGGAAATTGCTACGTAATCATTTTTTCTTTCATTTCGACCACGATTGTATTCTTCTCTATAATTTCTGGTGTCATTGCGATAGTATCGTTCTCTATCAGAATCGAAATTGGCATAAGGGGAATTTCCCCTGTAATTTATAGCTATTTTGGACCCACGATTTACATCATAGTTTCTGCAATAATCAGGTAAATAAGAAGAACGAATCCAACCTCTTGGCCCATTATAAATAAATACGTCCGAATTGATATCATAGTAGGCTTCGATTTCAGGAAGATAATAATAGGCTACATTGTTTCTATCGTGATTATGGTTTCGATAGGGAACTCTTGATCCAAGACTTAAATTAATAGAAAATTGAGCGTTTGTTTGTAATGTGAATAAAAGGATAAACGCTGCTAAAGTAAATTTTAAATTTTTCATTGTGGTTGGATTTTAGTTTTTTTATTTGAAAATCTCTTTGTTGTTTAGGAATTTTCAATAACTGTGCCATAAATTTCAAAAGCATTAAAAAGGAATGCTAATTGAAGCCTTTTTTACAATTTAAAACTGTTTTATCTTATTTAAAAATTACTGTTCTAGGCTTATCCAAGCCAAAATCTTGAAGTCCAAAATCAGTTGTTTCAAATGAATTTGTTTTGAAAATATTCTCCCCGTTTCCGGGAATATTTGGATAATAGGCGAGTGAAATTTGGAAAGTTCGAAAAACTAGAAAGTCATTGTTGATTAATAATCCGATTCCAATTTTTGAAAAAGCCCTGCTTTTTTGTAAACCGTTGGTCGCATTTCCAAGCATTGCAATAGTATAATTAAAATAGGGATTTAGCTGAAAACCCCAAAGATTCCATGGTGAATAGGCTTGTGTTTGAAAAGTCATAATCATTTTTTTAGTGCCATAAACGGCGCTGTTGAAACCTCGAATTCCAAAATCTCCGTTGATGGTGAGTTGGTCACCAATGGAATTCTGACGGTTAATTCCAATGATTAATTGGGGTTTGATAAACTGTCGTAATTTCCATTTTCCAATTTCAATTAAATAGGTGAAATAATTAGCTTGAAAAGAAAATGCAGTTTGATTTGTAACTGATTTATCAAAGAAAGTTCCCATTTCAAAATTGAGACTCAAAAAACCAAATTTATAATAGTTTCCAAAAGAAAATCGACTTCCTAAATAGAACCGACCGACATTGTTTTTGTATTGATAACCGCTGGTTAATCCATATATTTTTCCAATGGGAATATCCTCAGGAACTCCGTTTTTGAAAATGAATTTGTCTACCACAAATTTTCGCATCGAAAGTCCAATTCCAGAAAGGAAAAATTGTTCCGACGAATAAAAATAGATTGGATCATAAGCAATAGTTGGGCTTTCTAGATATTTTACATTCAAAAAACGACCTGATAAAATTACATTTGTTGTTCGGTCATTTTCGGTATTCCCATTTGAAATTCTAAAGGAACGCCCAATCCAATAATCTTGCGAATCGTATTTGAAATTTTGTTTGGCATAGATCAAATTGGCATCTGGAAGGCTGTCTTTTCTGAATTTTTGATCCAAGTAAACACCGCCAGCCCATTTTGTAAAAGGCGAATAAAAGGGTCGGTTAATAGTGATGCTTTTGCCATAATAATTATCTAAATCATTGTAATAATTTAGCGTGGTTTGAATGAATGTGTTTTTGATAGTTGGAATAATATATCCAAAGTTATAAGCTTTTTTTCCGTCACTAAATCTACTTTTATATTCGCCATTAAGCGTATGGCCGGTCCCCATAAAATTATGGTCACTTAAATCTAAATTGCTGTTTGATGTTGATAATGCACCATTAGGAATGATGCTCCAATTGTCTAAAACCCGAATAAAAACATCGACCGAATCAATATTCTTGGCAACCAGTTTTGTGGTGATGGCAACTCTGCTTATATAGCTTTGAGCTCTTATTAAACGGGCTGATTCTTTTACTAACAAGGAATCTAAAAGTTTGTTTTTTCTAATAAGCAATAAATTTTGAATGGCTAATTTTTTAGTCTTGATATGCAAAAAATCACCGTTCTTTTCGACCCAGCTTTTAGGCTTTTTTGTAGAATCAATTTCGGAATATCCAAAAGGATCAAGAGTAATAATGTTGATATTTCTAATTATTTTCCCCTCAAATTCTTGATATCTTTGTCGAACAACTTTTTTTTCTTTCTTCTTTTTCGGATTGATAGGTTCAAAAATTAAATTATGAAAAAAGTCTATGATTTTGTGCTTTTTAGAATAAGTTTGAATGTCCTTATATACTTTCGAACTGTCTTTTTTGGGCTCATTTTCTTGAGAAAAAGACATTTGAAAGCAAAGAAATAGTAAAAAAAATAATATAATTTTCTTGTTTTTTGGCATTTAAAAATATAATTTTTAGTGTAAAAAAAGAGACCCAAAACTGGATCTCCTTTCTTTATCAAAAGTAATCAAAAAATTAATGTTTGTCATTTCCTTGTCCTCTATTATCTTTTCCAGGATCTTTGTTGTCTTTTCCGCCGTTACCATTGTTTCCATGATCTTTGTTATCCCTTCCGCGGTTGTCGTTGTTTCCGCGATCTTTGTTGTCTTTTCCGCGATTATCATCTCTATTCCCGATAGCTCTTTGTGGACTGCCTTTATATCCTTTGTAATATTTTGTTTTGTGTTTAGTAAAAGAAGTATAAGGTCTTGTTCCGTGATAATCATTCAAAACTACTTTGTATCCATTGTACAAATCATAATTTCTATACTGTCCAGGCAGATTTCTTGAACGGATCCATCTTCCGCCGTTAAGATAGATAAATTGGGAAGTTCTAATGTCATAATAAGCCTGAATATCCGGTAAATAATAATATTCTACATTTGAATATCCTGCTGGCCCCCATGATGGAGGTCTTCCGATGTTCACGTTTATCGAAACTTGAGCTTTTGTCAAACTCGATGCAAAAAGGAATAATCCTACTGCAATTAATTTTAATGTTTTCATTTTTTGAATATTTAAATTATTAATTTTTTTATTTTTTAATGCAATATTGATATAGCTATCCAACTACTGTATCTCCCCAATTCCGTTAACCCGTTGGGTGTTATTATTTTTTAAGTCAATTTGTAACACTGAGCTTGTCGAAGTGCCTTTATTTATAGGTCTTCAACAAGCTCTGACTTAAATTTCTAGTTCAATTAACTTGAGATTTAACAAATTAATATCATTTTTATTGCAATGCATTAATTTTACCCAACGGGTTTACTTTAATCTTTGATTCCGTTTAATTATAATAAAAGAATTAATAAAAGTAGGATTATAATTATTGCACCAACCGATAAATAAACACCGTTGCCAGTAGATTTTAAACTCATATTTATGGCTCGAAATTCTTTACGAAGGCCCTTTTTTCAGTAGAATTTAACGATGATTTATCCATTGCTTTTATCTCGTCTAAACGATTCAGCATAGTTTTTACTTCGACGGGAATTTCTTTAGTGTCATTTGAGGCAATTGTCAAATTTTTTTCGGCAGCGTTCTTAATGGTTGGAACGCTACATAATGACAAAATTAGCATCATTACGTAAATGTTTAGCTTTTTCATTTTTACTTTTTTTTGAATTGTTTTACGATATATAAATATACAAAACATTTATTAACAGTTAGTTATGATTTTTAGATTTATAATGCTAAAATCGAATCAGAACTAATGAATTAATTTAGGGTTTCGATTTTGTTGCTGTTTCGGAATCATTAAAAGACAATTTTTTAGTTCTCCATATGAAAGACTTGGGTAAATTATCCCCCATTAAATATCCCCAAGGTGCAACAGATTCTATTCTATCGAAAACAAGTTTTAGTATGGCCAATATTGGGATTGCCAGAAACATACCCGCAATTCCTCCGATTTGACCACCAATGATAATTCCAATTATCGAAACAAAGGCGTTTATTTGGACTTTTGTGTTTATAATCATAGGGAAAAGTATATTATTATCAATTAATTGTACAACAAGATTGACTATGATTACTCCTAAAATTAAGGATACTTCCGGGGTACCTGTTAGAGAGGATAAAATCGTCAAAATCCCTGCAATTAGAATCCCGATATAAGGGATTAGATTTAAAATTCCGGTAATAATCCCTAGTAAAATAACATATTTGACGCCTATTATATAAAGGCCAATACTTGTTAATGCAGAAACAGCTATCATTTCTAAAATTAAACCCGAAATATAATTTTGGACTGCCCCTTTAATTTGAGTTAGGATTTCCTGTAATTTTATATGATGTTCTTTTTTGAACAATTTTGCCAAAAACAATATAAAATGAGTTCTATATAAAAGGATCAGAAAAGTATAAATAGGGATTAGCGCTAAATCCAAAATAGAATTGGTAATAGAAAGTAGAGTCGTCCCAATGGTTTCTTTTCCTTTTTTGACAGAATCTTGTGTTACATCATCAATATATTTTCTTTGTTCCCATAAGCTTACGTGAAAATTGGTTCTGATAAATTGTTCGATTTCACTTATAAAAAAAGTAATATTTTTTCTTATTTCGGCAAAATCATTCGCGATATCACTAATTTCATAGGATATGAATGCAAGTATCCCTAAAATAAGTGCAACAAAAAAGATTACTGCTGTTGTTGATGATAAAATATTGGGAAATCTTAACTTCAAGTTTAAAAAATTAACAATTGGCAATAATAACACCGCAAGCAAAAAAGCCAGCAATATTGGCATTAAGATGCTATTGCCCATGCAGAGAATAAAAGTTATACCAATTAAATTTACTACAGTAAAAGCGAGTCTAATATAAAAAGGAATTTTGATTGTGCTGTCCATATCATTATAGAATTCACATTAAAATCTATTGAGATCATCTCAATGTTTAATTAGCAAATATGATATTTCTTTAGCAAGGAGTAGTTATATGATTTTCTTTATTTTTTATAAAATTTCCACATTTTAAAAATCATTTTTTAGTCTAAATTGTTCAAATACTCAAAGACTTTGTCCGTGGGCATTCCCATAACATTAGCATAAGAACCTTCGATTTTTAAAACGCCGACAAAACCAATCCATTCCTGAATGCCATAAGCGCCGGCTTTGTCGAAAGGCTTGTAGTGTTCTATATAATAGCGAATAGATTCGTCGCTCAAATTATTGAAAGTTACTTTGGTGATTTCGTGAAGCAGCGTTTTTTGGGTAATGGTTTTAAAGCAAACCGAGGTGATTACTTCGTGAGTGGCATTCGACAATGATTTTAAAATGTCAAAAGCATCTTGGGCGTCTTTTGGTTTGCCCAAAGCTTTGTTGTTATGCCAAACAATGGTGTCGCTAGTGATTAGGATTTCGTTGGCTTTCAATTCGCCTTCAAAAGCCTTGGCTTTCAATTCGGCTAAATAGTTGGTGATTTCCTCTGCTTTTAGTTCTGGCGGAAAAACTTCTTCAATTTCTTTCAATCTGATTTCGAAATCCAGATTCAAATCCTTGAAGAATTGTTGGCGTCTTGGCGAGCCCGAAGCCAGAATCAGCTTGTATCTTTTCAATTTATTTTTAAGCATTGTGTTTCAGGTTTAGACTAATCACGACAATCGAAAGCATTCCGAAAAAAAGAATCCATTTGAGAAGCGTACTCAAGAAATGAAAATCTTTTTTTGTTCTTGCAGTCCAAATTTTTAGGGTAAAATAAATCAGCGGAGCAAGAATGAACACCAATCCATAAAGCGTGCTGATGAGTAAACTACTTGAAAAAATATATTTATTAATGTAATAAACGATACAAATTATGGGAATGAAACTCAATCCGAAAACAAGTTTCGTGGTTCGCTTCACGCCAAAGGCAATCGGTAAAGTATTCATTCCTTGGTTCGAATCGCCTTCTTCATCTTCCAAATCCTTAACGATTTCCCGTATAAAATTGAGGATAAAAGCGAAAACAGCATAATCCAGAAGTATCCCAAAAAGCAATCCCATTAAGGGTCTGTTTCCCTCGAAAGTTACGGGATATAAATCAAAAATTCCAATGATCAAAACACTAAAAGCAAGCAATAAAGCCACAATAACATTGCCAATCAGCAAGCTTTGTTTCAAGCTCGTGGCATAAAAATAAAGCGTTGCCGCAATGATTATAAATAGCGAAGCAAAACTGGGTTTATCGATTACATTCGATAAATAAAATCCAATTGCAACCCCAATAATGGTGAACCCAATGTAGAGATTATAGGCTTTGGTTTCGGAAATGATTTTGCCAACAATTACCTTTTCGGGTTTGTTCTCCAGATCGGTTTCCACATCAAAAATATTGTTGATGATATAACCTCCAGCGGTTACGCAAAGTGTTGCTAATACGAATAATCCATATTGCCAATCGGCCAACGCCAAAGGAATATTTTGCAGTTTCAAAAAACCGTATCTGAAAATAAGCTGCATAAATGCAAGCATGAATAGGTTTTGGTAACGAATGAGCTTTAGGTATTTCATATTTTAGTGTTCAGTATTCAGTATTCAGTGCTCAATATATTTCTGTCAACTGAACACTGATTACTGAACACTATCTAAATGGTTACTCCAAAATTTTGAGGATTTAAAATCATATAATTAATCAGTTTTCCAACTTCATTACTTTCATTTATTAATTCATTGAAAACTATTTCATTTATATAGAGACATTTCAATGAAAATTCTAGCCATACTTGAGTTTCAGAATTTTCAGCATCTGAATCCGTTAATTTGCTGTGGAAATTTTTTGGATAAACTCTTTTTCTATATGCTTCTGCTATGTTTGCGGGAACACTTCGTGAAGAACGTCTTATTTGATCAGTCAATGAGTACATCTCTTCTTTTGGAAAAGATTTTGTTGTCTTAAAAATTTTCATTGCGAATGAAAATGATTTCTGATAAGCTAATAAGTCTTGAAATTTCATATTATTTTTTTTACTGATCACTGATCACTAATCCAATTTCCCGTCAAAATACGTCATCCATTTTCCCTGTACTTTCATAACTTGCTCAATTACTTCGCGAGCAGCACCTTTTCCGCCATTTTTATGCGAAATATATTTAGAAATGGCCTTGATTTCCGGACTTGCATCCTGCGGACAAGTGGGTAATCCCACCAGTTGCATCACGTGATAATCAGGAATGTCATCACCCATATACAAAACTTGTTCAGGCTTGATGCTGTACAATTCTATATATTCTTGATAGGTTTCAACTTTGTCTGGAGTGCCAAGATGAATATCAGTTATTCCCAAATTTCTCAATCGTACCCGAACACCTTCGTTGCTTCCTCCTGAAATAATGCAAACATTGTAGCCACTTTCGACAGCTGCTTTCATGGCATAACCGTCGCGAATATTCATGGTTCTCAGGATTTCACCTTCATTGGTTACAAAAACCGAACTGTCAGTGAGAACGCCATCCACATCGAAAATAAAGGTGGTGATGTCGTTCATTATTTCTTTATAACTCTTTGCCATTGTTTTGTATAGATTGGGTTAATATTTTATAAATTGTTGCGTGATTCTCATTGGATAAAAAATCCAAATGAGCCTCGATTGTTTGGGTATCGTTGCGTTTTGCCGGACCAGTTTGCGCTTCTTTTGGCGAAAGCGTCATTACCTTGTTCACGGTTTCCAAAATTAAAGGTTTTAAGATTTCAAATGAAACTTTATTTTCATCACAAATTTCATTCCCAATTCGATACATTTCATTCACGAAATTATTGACAAAAACAGCCGAAATATGCAATGCTTTTCGTTGTTTTTCGTCGCTTTTGAATACTTTTTTAGAAATGCATTGTGCTACTTTTTCCAATAAATCAAAATCCGAATCCTTTTTGCTTTCCAAACAAATGGGGATTTGGCTAAAATCAATGGTTTTGCCTTTGGTGAAAGTTTGAAGCGGATAAAAAACGCCTTTTCTGTTTTGATTGTCCAAAGAATCTATAGGAACACTTCCCGAACTATGCGCAACTAAACGATTTTTGAAGGGTAATTTTGAGGAAACTGAGGCAATGGCATCATCGGAAACGGCAATAATATACAAATCGGCTTCGACCAAATCAGTATAATTAGAAGTTATTTTGCTGGAATTGACTAGGTGAGTCAAGGTTTCTTTTTGTCGAGAAAACACTTGTACAATTTCGATTTCCTTGCTTTTGGCGAAAGCCATAATCAAATGCTGAGCAACATTTCCCGAACCAATAATTACTATTTGAATCATTTGACAAAATTAAGTAAAAAAGTCAAAATAGATACACTGTAATTGAATTGGAATTGGAAAGGATATTTATCAATTAAATAAAAAAACTTAATCCTTAATTTTGGTTTAAATTAACAATTGCCCAATTATACAAGTCAACAATTTTGAGTACTTTTGGCATAACTTTATAAAAAACGTAAATTTTTACAGATGATTAAGAAATTATTTTCCATTCTATTTTCTACACGATTAATGGCGATGCTTTTCCTGTCTTTTGCAGTTGCAATGGCTACTGGAACATTTATCGAAAGCAAATATAACACAGATACTGCTAGAATTTGGGTTTATAATGCTTGGTGGTTCGAAGGAATTATGTTGATTTTTATGATAAATTTCATCGGAAATATTAAGCGGTATCAATTATGGAGAAAAGAAAAATGGGCAACACTGATGCTGCATTTGGCTTTTGTTTTCATCATCTCGGGAGCTTTCATCACACGCTACATAAGTTATGAAGGAATGATGCCCATTCGCGAAGGCGCCACCGAAAATCAATTTTATTCTGATAAAATGTACTTGACGGTTTTTGTAGATGGCGTATACCAAGGCGAGATGAAACGCAGGGTTTTCGAAAAGTCATTGCGGCTTTCACCCGTTACCAACAATGATTTTTCAATTTTGGATCATTTTGACAAAACAAAATTTGAGGTGAAATACGAAAATTTCATTATGGGAGCCAAACAAGTCATTAAACCCGAACCAAAAGGCAGTCTCTATTTTAAAGTTGTCGAAGCTGGTGATGCGGGTCGTGTAGAACATTTCTTGAAAGAAGGTGAAATACAAAATATTCACAACGTACTTTTTTCATTGAATAAATTCACGGCAGGCGCCATAAACATTACCATAAAAGGAGATATTTCAACGATTCAAACTCCATTTGAAGGACAATTTATGCGAATGGCAGATAAATTGCAGGGAAAAGTGGCCAAAGATTTCGTGCAACCCTTGATGATGCGCTCCTTATATAGCATTGGCGATATGCGAGTGGTGTTTCCGGAACCTGCCGCAAATGGAACCGTCGGGTACGAATCTAAAAATGATTATAAAGCTAAAGGAAATGATGACGCGTTGATGCTGAAATTAACTGCCGACGGCCAACAAAAAACAGTGACTTTAATTGGTACAAAAGGAAGAACAGGCGAATCAAAATCAGTTAAAATAGGAAAACTAGATTATACTTTTTTCTATGGAAGTAAAGCCTATACCTTGCCTTTCGGCATCAAATTGAATCATTTTATTGCAAAAAAATATCCAGGAACACAAAAAAGTTTCTCCTCGTTTGAGAGCCAGATCACGGTTAAAGATTCCTCAGGTCCTTTTGATTATAGAATTTACATGAATCATATCTTGGATCATAAAGGATATCGATTTTTTCAATCTTCGTTCGATCCAGATGAAAAAGGAACCATATTATCAGTGAACCACGATTATTGGGGAACCTTGATTACTTATATTGGTTATTTTATGTTGTTTTTTTGCATGATGGCTATTATGTTTACCAAGCATTCCCGCTTTGCTGATTTGAAACGAAAACTGGAAGTCGTAAAAACGAAGAAATCAAAGATGTTGACAATGCTGATTTTGTTTTTGAGTTTGAGTGCTTTTGCCCAAAGTCATGACAACCAAATTTTAACTGTAAAACAGTTAGACTCGATTCTCAATAAAAACAAGGTACCCGAAGCTCAAGCGGCAAAATTTGGAAGATTAATTGTTCAGGATGCCGGCGGCAGAATGAAACCTATAAACACTTTTTCGTCCGAATTGTTGCGAAAAGTGAGTCATAAAGATACCTACAACGACATGAATTCGGACCAAGTTTTCTTGTCGATTACTGAAGATGGAAATACTTGGATTCAGGTTCCAATGATTTACATCAAAGCTGGAAACGACAGCATTCGCAAAATTATCGGGATAGACAAGGAAGCAAAATTTGCTTCGTTTATCAACTTTTTCGACAAAACCGGGAATTATAAATTGGCGCCTTATCTTGACGCAGCATTCAAAAATGCAAATCCAAACCAATTCGAAAAGGATTTTATCGAAACCGATAAAAAAGTGAATTTGATGGAGGCCGCCTTGAGCGGAGGCATTTTGAAAATTTTCCCGATTCCCGATGACGCAAACAATAAATGGGTTTCGTATCCTGAATTGACAAACGCTGGTTTAAAAGGAATGGTGGCGACTTACACCAAAAGTATTCTTCCGTTGTATTTCAACGCTTTGAGCAATGCATCCGTTTCGAATGACTATAAACAAGCCGACCAATTGTTGGAAAGCATCAACAGTTTCCAGAAAAAATTTGGTGGCAAAGTAAGACCAAGCGAACAAAAAATCACTTCCGAAATCTTGTATAACAAGTATGATGTTTTTCAAAAGTTGCCGTATTGGTATATGTTTGCGGCTATCTTGATGCTGTTTTTTACCATCCTCAAAATATTCAAAGAAGGAAAAGTGCTGAATTTCTTGATTAACTCAATGCATGTTGTTATTGCGATACTTTTCGGATTGCACACTCTAGCCTTGATAGCGCGCTGGTATATTTCTGGACACGCTCCTTGGAGTAATGCCTATGAATCGATAATATATGTGGCCTGGGCTACGATGTTTTTCGGCTTGGCTTTTGATATAAAATCAAAACTTACCGTGGCTTCTTCGGCTTTTGTGGCTTCTATGATATTGCTGGCAGCATATATGAACTGGATCGATCCGGAAATCGGCAATTTGCAACCCGTTCTTAATTCGTATTGGTTGATGATTCACGTGGCGATAATCGTGGCGAGTTATGGTCCATTTGCTTTGGGAATGATTTTGGGAACCGTTTCCTTGATTCTGATTTTGTTTACCAATGAAAAAAATAGGCCAAAGATGATTTTAAACATCAAGGAATTGACGTATATCAACGAAATGGCCTTGACAATAGGATTGATTATGTTGACTATCGGGAATTTCCTTGGCGGACAATGGGCCAACGAAAGTTGGGGGCGTTATTGGGGTTGGGATCCAAAAGAAACTTGGGCTTTGATTAGTATTATGGTGTATGCCTTCGTAATTCATTCCCGTTTTGTGCCTTCTCTTAGAGGAAAATGGGCTTTTAACCTCATGAGTATTTTTGCCTTCGTGTCGATTTTGTTTACCTATTACGGCGTGAATTTCCATTTGGTAGGTTTACATTCTTACGCAAGTGGCGAAGCGCATTCATTAAGTTGGATATGGATTTCACTGGGGACAATAGCCCTTTTTGGAGCAATTACGTATCCAAAATACAGGAAGTATTACAAGAAATAAGATTTATAATTAACAAAAAAAGGTTCAAATTATGTTGAACCTTTTTTTGTTAATTATTTACCAATATATTAACAAATGTTTAAAATTAAAACTTTCTATATTTACATAAAAATCAATACAATGAAAAACTTATTTAGTATTGCTTGTGGAATTTTCCTTTTTGTGACAATTCAAGGTCAAGCTCAAAACAACAAAAGTAAATCAGCTATGGGAAAACAAACGATTTATCAATTTAAAGTAGAAGATTTATACGGAAAACAATTTGATTTTGCTTCCTTAAAAGGTAAGAAAGTGATGATTGTAAACACGGCTTCAAAATGTGGTTACACACCACAATATAAAGATTTAGAAGCTCTATATAAAGAGTTTAAAGACAAAGGTTTTGTGATAATTGGCTTTCCAGCCAATAATTTTGCTTCGCAAGAACCGGGAACAAATAAAGAAATTGCTACTTTTTGTAAACAGAACTATGGAGTGAGTTTTCCAATGATGAGCAAAATTTCGGTTAAGGGGAATGACATGAGTGAAGTTTACCAATTCTTGACTCAAAAAGCGAAGAATGGTTTGAAAGATTCCAACGTAGAATGGAATTTTCAAAAATATCTAATCAACGAAAAAGGGGAATTGGTAAAAGTGTATTATTCTAAAACATTGCCAACTGATCCTGAAATCGTAAATTGGATTAAAGGATAATAGTCAAGTTGTAAGTCTTGATTTTTTAATACTAGCCAAGGGATAAAATATTATCCTTTGGCTAGTATTTCTTTTACGGCCGCTTCGTAATTCCTAATACTCTGCGCTTTTTTTATTTGTTTTAACACTTTGTGAGGATTTGAAAATGTAGTCGAAAAGTATTCCCATAAATGATACATTTTCAATAAAATATGGGTAGATCCGGATAAGGATTCGCTGTATATTTCATATAGTGTATCGTGAAATTCACTAAAAAGTTCCATCTTGTTCTCTGGATATTCTACTGAATTATTTCGAATCATATTGGGTAAAAAAGGATCGGAAATCAAACCTCTTCCAATCATCCAGTGGTCTATTGTTGGAAAACGTTGTTTCATTTCCTGAAATTTTGACACTGAACTAATATCTCCATTATAATACAATTTATGTCGCGTGTTATCGATGCATTGCTGAAAAGCATCCAAATGTACGCCGCCTTTGTACAATTGTTTGCCAATGCGGGCATGAATGGCAATATTCTTAATAGGATAAGTGTCAAGAATAGGCAAAACATCAAGAATTTCTTCAGTAGTATCATAGCCTAAACGCATCTTCATGGAAACAATGATATCCGATTCCGAATGCACTTTGTTAAGGATTCCATTAATTCTTTCAGGATTACTTATTAAACCAGAACCCATTCCACATTTGGTAACCATTGGATACGGACAACCTAAGTTCCAATTCAATTCTTTGTAACCCAATTCTTGAACATATTTAGCCACAAATAAAAACTCATCGGCATCGTTGGTTATAATTTGTGGAATGACTTCTAAACCCAAATTATTCTCCGGAAGTAAATCTCTTTCGTAAGATGGTTTTATGACTAGTTTTCCGTTCAAACGAATATAAGGCGAATAAAAAGTGTCAATTCCTCCAAAAATCTTGTTTTGAGCATTTCTAAAACGAAAGTCGGTAAATCCTTGTAAAGGGGAGGAAAGTAGGGTGTAGTTCATGAAAATTTGAATTGAGCAATTGTATTATTGTGCAAAGAACGCCTTTATTGGTCACAACTGTAGTTAAAAACAAGCACTTTTAGTGTATATGCCTTTCAGGTTCTAAAAATTTTTACCGAAGATTGCTCCGCCAGTTCGACCTTTGGTCTCGGTTCGCATATTATTTATACAGATTTGGTTTTTAATCTGCGAATTTGCGGTTGATTTTTTTACTCTTACAACTTTGCAGACTTTAGTCTGCTAAATTTAAATTATTGGATTTCAGTTAATAGTGATTTATTTTAGTAGCAATTGCATAAAAACGGTATGCAGCCATCGATCAAATTTAAAACCGCATTCCTTGAAAACACCGACGGTTTCGAAACCAAATTTTTGATGAAATTCCACACTGTTTTGATTTTCCGAATCGATAACGGCAATCATCGTGTGGCGTTTTTGTTTTCGGGCCAAATGAATCAATTCCTGCAGCAATAATTTTCCAATCCCTTTTCCCTGAAAATTGACGTTGACATAAACCGAATGTTCAACGGTAAATTGGTAGGCTTCTCGCAATCGAAACTCGCTATACATTCCGAAACCGACGGCTTTTCCACCAAATTCAGCAACAATTACCGGAAACCCTTTGTTTAATTTATCCTCCAAGATTGCTTTTTGCTGCGCGTAATTCCTAATTTCGTAATCGTACAAGGAAGTCGAATGCAAAATATTGAAGTTTGTAATCTCCAAAATGGCTTGAGTGTCTTCGGTTTGGTAAGGCCTGATCTTGATTTCCATAACTTGGATTGCTATCGGTAAAAATGGTTTTATTTTATGCTGAGTTTTATAAATAGCTCGTCTATATCTTTCGAATTACATCCCAAAGCAGTACAAATTCCCTTGGCTTTTCGAGCAAATTGAATCGCCGATTTCGTATCGTCTATTTTTAGATAAAGCTTCGAAAGCAATAGGTTTCCATCAAACGAATCTTTTAATTCCAAGGAATGAGCTGCCCATTGTAGGGCCTGTTTCAAACTGGCAATGTCCGTAATGTGGTTTAAATAATTTTGAGAAATATCCTTCAGAAGTGAAGCATTATTCCACACATACTTTTGGGTTGATTCGATAGTTATTTTTCGATAAGCCCACCAGTTTCCGGATCTTTCGGCAATGGTACTATCATACGAAAAAATTAAAGAATCTATTTTTTGGGCTTGGATTGTTTTTGCCAATTGGCGTTGTTTCTTATACTGAATCGTATCCAGACTTTCGGTGAAAGGCTGGAGTAATTCGGTGACGATATTTGTAATTTTACGTTCCACCCTTGATGGCGAACTTACAGCTGCAAACTCTTTTTGATGATGCAAAACGTATTGAAATTCTCTCGATGAGATGTCAGAAACGGCGTTGGCGATTATTCTCCAATTGGTTTCGCTAACCAATTGTTCATCGGTTTGGGTAGCTAGATATTTATGGGCAGCCTGTGACAAATCGCTTCTGTCTCTACCTTTTTTCAATACATTCATATAGTTAAGCCAATTTTCGGCATTGCTGGGGTCAGCCGTGAATTTTTTCTCCAAATAAGGCAATTGTTTTTTGGGATCCAAGGCGTTTTTAATCTCGGCGATAAAAACCGGCGTTTTATACTCGCCTTTCAAACGGTACAGTTCATTTTCATTGGAATCTAAGAATATAAAGGTAGGCAAGGAGGTCATTTTGAATTTTTCTTTCAACAGGATCCCTTCCTTTTCCTCAATATCCTGCCAAGTACAAATGTAATTTTTGCCCAGTAAATTAGTGACCATGGTATCCTTTAGCACTTCGTTCTTCATCTTGGTACAATGCGGACACCAAGAAGCAAACAACATCAGGAAAACGAGTTTTTGCTCTGCTTTCGATCTCTTGATTATGGTTTGATAATCACTTTGGTCAAACTTGAAATTGGTTTGCGCAATTCCATTTTGAACGAAAATGAATAAGCAGAATAGGCAAAGGAAGCGCATACTTTTAGGGTATAAGTTAGCTTGTTAGTTCAAGAAACACTTTTACAAATATATTCCTTTTATGAAAAACTCAACTGAATATCTTGAATTTATAAGTAAAATAACAGGCTAAGGTTGTAACTTTGCCTTTAGGTTGAGGTTGTAAAACTTCTAGCTTTTAACATCTAACTTCTAACTGTAAGAATGATCTATCCTAAAATACCTTTGGCACAAAGCATTATTCAAATTTGTCTTGATAAAGGGGTGAAAAATATCGTGATTTCTCCCGGCTCCAGGAATGCTCCTTTGACAATAGGTTTTGTAAACAATCCCGAATTCAATTGTTACAGTGTTGCCGATGAACGTTGCGCAGGTTTTTTTGCACTGGGAATTGCCCAGCAAATCCAGAAACCCGTCGCCGTGGTTTGCACCTCAGGTTCAGCATTATTAAATTATTATCCCGCTTTTGCCGAAGCATTTTACAGCCAAATACCACTGATTGTAATCTCTGCCGACAGACCTCAAAGTAAAATTGATATTGGTGATGGTCAAACGATTCGCCAAGAAAACGTGTTTAAAAATCATTCGCTATACAATGCCAATTTAATCGAAGAAGCCTCTGTTGAGAATGATTTGAAGATAAATCATGCCATCAATAAGGCTTTCGCCAAAAAAGGCCCGGTACACATTAATGCACCTTTCGAGGAACCATTGTACCAAACGGTTTCTAAACTCGATGTCGATGTCACTATTTCGGCCTTTCCTCGGGAAAAAAAGAAAGTTTCTATCGATGATATTATCGAATTTACCAATATTTGGAATGCCTCGAAAAAGAAATTGATATTGGTGGGAGAAAATAAACCCGATGAAATCGATGTCAAAATCAATGATTTATTGGCCAAGGATGATTCGGTTGTCGTAATGACCGAAACCACTTCAAACCTTCATCATCCTTCCTTTTTGAATACTATCGATACCATAATAACGCCATTTTCGAAAAAAGACTTCAAAAATTTTCAGCCGGATATCCTAATTACTTTTGGCGGAATGGTGGTTTCTAAAAGGATAAAAGCCTTTTTGCGCGAATACAAACCAAAACATCATTGGCACATTGATCAATTGAGAGGGTATGATACTTTTGGAGGTTTGTCGAAACATTTCCGTGTGAAACCCAACACGTTTTTCAATCAGTTTTTACGTTTTACAATACCTATAAAAAGCAATTATCGTTCTACCTTCGAAAAAATTAAAGCTTTGCGGAAAACGAAACATCAGGAATATTTAAAAAAGAGTCCATTTTCGGATTTCAAAGTCTTTGGAGCAGTGATTCCAACTTTGCCCGAGGATTGCATGCTGCATTTGGGAAACAGTTCGGCCATCAGATATGCACAATTGTTTGATACCAATCCGTCGATTGAGGTATTTTGTAATCGCGGCACAAGTGGTATCGACGGCAGTACATCAACGGCAATTGGCGCGGCTGTTGCCAATAAAAAACAGACGGTTTTAATTACGGGCGACATTGGTTTTCTGTATGACAGCAATGCTTTGTGGAATGACTATATCCCGAAAAATTTCAAGATTATCCTAATCAATAATGGAGGAGGAGGCATTTTTAGGATTTTGCCAGGCCACGAAGAAACGCCTGTTTTTAATAAATTTTTCGAAACTTCACATTGCTTGACCGCCGAACCATTAGCCAAGATGTATGGTTTTGATTATAGCATTGCAAGTGACCAGGCAAGTTTGATCAAAAGTTTGAAATCATTCTATGCCCAAAATGAAAAACCAAGTATTCTCGAAATTTTCACGCCAACAAGAGTAAATGATTCCATTTTGTTGCAGTATTTTAGGGAGTTGGATTAGAAATAATAAAATTTCATGGTTTTTATTTGGGTAAAATACTTCCTCAAAATCTACGTACCTTTGCGCCTTAGAAAATACAAGAAAATGATTGAAATAGGAAAATACAATACACTTACCATATTACGCGATACGAAAGTCGGATTGTTTTTGGGTACGCCAGAAACGGATCCCGAAGGAATTCACGACATACTTTTACCTAATAAATACGTTCCCAACGAATGGGAAATAGGCGAGGAAATGATAGTTTTCGTTTATTTGGATCACGAAGAACGTCCCGTAGCCACCACTTTAGAACCCTATATTTTGTTGAATGAATTTGCACTTTTACGGGTGAATTATGTCAACCAAGTGGGTGCTTTTATGGATTGGGGAATGGAAAAAGACATTCTCGTTCCGTTCAAAGAGCAAGCTCGGCCAATGGAAAAAGGAAAACGCTATTTGGTTTATCTTTATATGGACGAGAAAACAAAACGTTTGGTGGCTTCAAGCAAAACGAATCAGTTTTTGAAAAATGATCATCTAACGGTCGAAAAAGGCCAAGAAGTAGATTTAATTGTTTCGCACATCACTGAGCTTGGAATCAATGTTATCATCAATGAGCAACACAAAGGATTGATGTATAAAGATGAGGTTTATGATGATGCGATTCGTACCGGCGATAGAATGCGTGGTTACATCAAAACGATTCGTCCCGACAATAAAATTGATGTGGCACTTCAAATACAAGGGTATCAAAGTATTGAGCCGAATGCCGATAAAATTCTCGATGAATTAAGAGCAAGTCGAGGTTTCTTGCGTCTAACGGATAATTCACATCCCGAAGACATCAAAACGGTCTTGAAAATGAGTAAGAAAACCTTCAAGAAAGCCATTGGTGCTTTGTATAAAGAGAAATTAATCGAGATTAAAGAAGATGGGATTTATTTGGTTAAAGAATAAGTTCGTTTTTTAAAATATAAAATTGAGTGCTAGTATGCCATAAGTATGAAAACATAGTAGTGCTAATAAGTGTTTCAATACGGTAAATAATATGCTTAAATATAATTTTATCGTTAAAAAAACTTATTCTTCAGAAATGTGTAGTT
>CAIOTL010000157.1 GCA_903861155.1 uncultured Bacteroidota bacterium | reverse complement strand
CCAAACGGCTAATTGAGTTTTCCCGAAAAGTTCATATATTTAAATGAGATAATTATGATTTTACTTTTTAATAATTTTTTCAAAATATCTTCTTCAAAATAAATATCAGGATAACTGACATTGAAAGTAAATCTTTCATTGTTAGTAAAATGAGCATCTATGATAATCAAGATTTTGTTGCAATTTTAATTTTTGAGTGTGGTAAAGTTTTTTCGTATTGACATAAGTTACCAAAAAAAAGTAGGATCCATTCCCGAATCTCCAATAAAAACAATTTTGATTTAGAATTTCGGAACTAAAAATGCTGTTACCAGTAATAATGCCTCTCGAAAGTCCCAAGGCTTTGCCTAAAGAGGAAATCTTAATTATTTTGATATTTTTTTTTAATTTGTTTTGCTATTCATCCCCATAAATTCTGAAACTGCGGGATTCATCAATGGCTAAAGTGATTACCTTCCCTTTTGGAATTTATAACAAAATGATAAATCAATTTGTTTAACTCACAAACAAGGAAAGGCATCTGCCAAAGCGGTAATTTTAGAAAGATGTTCGACAACTAATTTTACAGCCAATATTCCCGAGGAAACTGCCAAAGCTGATTCGGCGCCAATTTTCAGCTAATATTTTTTGGAAGTGTCGTAAATCGAAAATTTGATATTAGAATTTCTTGAACTTTCATAAGCTGTTTCCCGTTTTTTTATGCTTTCGAATAAAATATCTTGGAAGTCAGTATTGTTGTTCATTTCTAGATAATTGGTGCTGCCAAAATATAAATATTAGATGCCATTAATGCGAATGATTCGATTCGGAAATTCATTTAAAATCATTGTTTAGGAAATTAGGCGAACTCCCGTTCCATTTAGTTTGGAGTATTTTATGATGCCGTTCGAAATGGTTATTCCTGTCGCAATATCTTCAGCGAGCAATAATGAGCCGTCCATATCTACATAATCCAATTCGGGCAATAAATGTGCAATGGCCGAAATTCCCACTGAAGATTCTGTCATACAACCCATCATTGTTTTCATTCCCAAACTTTTTGCCTGCAAAAGCATCCTTCTGGCCGAAGTAAGCCCACCACATTTCACCAATTTGACATTGACACCGTGAAAATGATTGTGGCATTTGGCCACATCTTCTTCAATAATGCAACTTTCATCGGCAATTATTGGTAAAACTGAATGGTTGAAAACTTCTTTGTGTCCTACCCAATTGTCGGCTGTCAAAGGTTGTTCCAAGAATTCTACTCCGAGTTTTTTCAACTCAACGGCATTATTTATGGTTTCCGAAACCGTCCATCCACAATTGGCGTCAATTCTGAAAATAGCATCGGTATGTTTTCTCAATTCGGCAACAATGGCAATATCTTCCTTGGTACCAAGCTTGATTTTATATATTGGCCAAGGCAGTTCTTTCATTTTCGAAACCATTTTTTCGATGGTGTCAATGCCAATCGTGTAATCGGTTCTTGGGTTGTTATTGGTCGAATATCCCCATAATTCATACAATTTTTTTTCTCTTTTTCGGGCATACAAATCATTGTAAGCGATGTCTAAAGCACAAAGTGCAAACATATCATTCTTTAAAAATTGGTGGGCTTTATGCCAAAATTCCTCAGGAGTTTCATTAGTAATACTTTCGATAAATGGAATGATTTTCTCCAAATTAGTTTTCATCGAATCTACAGTAATTTTATAATAGGGGTTTGAAGTCGCTTCTCCAAAACCAGAATAACCGTCACTTTGTAATTCGACAATTAAAGTGGGCTGTAGATCATAGGATTCTCTTGAAATAGTAAAAGTATGTTTTAATTTGAGATTAAATGTTCTGAGAATTAGTTTCATTGGTATGGGATATTGTTTGTCAAACACTTAATTAATATCAAAGTAAATTAATAAAATTGGTATATAAATTAAAATCAGAAATGAATTTCATTTTGAAACGAAATTTAGATTAAATTTAGGTTTTAATTCAAATCTATGCTAGTTAAAGTTTTTGGAAGTGCCGTTTTCGGTGTTGAAGCCACGACAATTACCGTCGAAGTCAACATCGATAAGGGAATTGGCTATCATTTAGTTGGTTTACCCGACAATGCAATTAAGGAAAGCAGCTATCGAATTGCAGCGGCGCTTAAAAATAATGGGTACAACATGCCGGGCAAGAAAATCACGCTTAATATGGCTCCCGCCGATTTGAGAAAAGAAGGTTCAGCTTACGATTTGACTTTGGCAATTGGAATTCTTGTTGCTTCTTCTCAAATTAAAGCAGCAGAAATTGACCAATATATTATTATGGGTGAACTTTCGCTTGACGGTGGTTTGCAACCCATTCGTGGAGCTTTGCCCATTGCCATAAAAGCGAAAGAGGAAGGGTTTAAAGGTTTTTTTCTTCCAATCCATAACGTGAAGGAAGCTGCAATTGTCGCCGGTTTAAATGTATATGGAGTTGAAAATATTCAGGAAGTGATTGATTTTCTGGAAGGAAAAGGAACTTTAGAACCAACAATCATAGACACCAGAGCAGAGTTTTATAAAACTTTGGATTTTCCTGAATTCGATTTTAGCGACGTCAAAGGGCAGGAGAGCATCAAACGTTGTATGGAAATTGCCGCAGCTGGCGGTCATAATATTATCCTTATTGGTCCGCCGGGAGCAGGAAAGACTATGCTTGCCAAGCGTTTGCCAAGTATTTTGCCACCAATGACTTTGCGGGAAGCTCTCGAAACCACCAAGATTCACAGCGTAGCCGGAAAACTAAAAGAAGGTGGATTAATGAATCAACGACCGTTTCGAAGTCCACACCATACAATTTCGAATGTGGCTTTGGTTGGAGGTGGAAGTTATCCACAACCTGGAGAAATTTCGATGGCGCACAATGGTGTTTTGTTTCTGGACGAATTGCCCGAATTCAAGCGTGAAGTTCTCGAAGTGATGCGTCAACCTTTGGAAGATAGAGAAGTAACGATTTCGAGAGCTAAGTTTACCGTGACATATCCGTCGTCTTTTATGCTGGTAGCCAGTATGAATCCAAGTCCGAGTGGGTTTTTCAACGATCCGGATTCTCCTCAAACTTCTTCGCCACACGAAATGCAACGCTATTTGAGCAAGATTTCAGGGCCTTTATTGGACAGAATCGACATTCATATAGAAGTAACGCCTGTTCCTTTCGAAAAATTATCCGAAGATCAAAAAGCCGAAAGCAGCGTTGAAATTCGGAAACGGGTTACCGCTGCCCGCGAAATCCAAACAGAACGTTTTGTGCAAATGGAAAATATCCATTACAATGCCCAAATGAATACCAAGCACATTCGGGAATATTGCGCTCTTGATGAGGTTTCGAAACAATTGCTGAAAACCGCAATGGAACGATTGAATCTTTCGGCACGAGCCTATGACCGAATTTTGAAAGTAGCCCGAACCATAGCCGATTTAGAAGCTGCTCCCAAGGTTATTTCGGCACACATTGCTGAAGCCATTCAATATAGAAGTTTGGATAGAGATGGTTGGTTGGGGTGATTTAGTGTTGTTTGAATTGAAATGGGTACGGATTGCAAATCCGCGATATTGGATAAGTGTTTTTTATAATCATAGATAATTTTTATTATGAAATTTATATTTTATTTGATCATTGTTTTTTTTGTTTTTTTTCTCTTGTAGATTAAATAAAAAACAAAATACGAGTATTTCTCCACAAAGCACTAATGTTTTAAAAGATGTATTAGCTGATACATTAATTAAGCCTTTTAAAAGTTCTCTTTATAATT
>CAIOTL010000156.1 GCA_903861155.1 uncultured Bacteroidota bacterium | reverse complement strand
GGTTTGTTTTACATCTAAAAAATCTTTTGAACATCCTATAAAAAGACTAGCGGATAGTACAAAAATGGATATATATATCTTTTTCATAGTTTTAAAATTTTAAATTAACACCAAAAACAAATGATCTCAATGTTGGGTAAGCATCCAATTCTACTCCTTGAGAACCGTAAGGATTTCCATCCCCATTTAGCTCTGGAGAAAATCCTGAGAATTTTTGTATAATAAATGGGTTTATTACATTCATATATACTCGGGCAGAATTTATAAAATTACCTTTTAAAGGAATTTTATAACCTAAAGTAATATTGTTGATTCTAAGGAAATCACCTGACTCTAAATAATAAGTCGAAGCTACTGGAACTTGATTAAAAGCACCTGCTGTTGTAGCCGTCAAGTTATTTGGTGTCCAGAAATTAGTAGCCAGAGAGGACTCTATGTTTTCACCAGAAAAACGTTGTGCTTTTTTACCGTTATATACTTTGGCTCCAGCTGTACCATATCCGTCAATCGAAATATCAAAGTTTTTGTACACTAAGCCTAAAGAAATTCCGAATGTTGATGTTGGTAAAACAGAGCCTACATATTTTCTATCCGTAACCGCTAAAGCATCTTGAGTTACTTTGGTTCCGTCTGCTTTATAATACAACATGGCTCCAGTTGTATTGTCAAAACCTGCATATTGGTACATATTGAAACTTCCCAATGGCTGACCAATTGAAGTATTGTCTAATAATTTAGTATACTGACCATTTCCTAATCCACCGCCAAATATAGGGTTTAAATTAGCATCTTTCAAACTTTGAAGTTTATTGACATTGCTAGAAAAATTCCCGCCAACCCAGTAACTTAGGTCATCTGTAATTTTATCATTCCACCGTAAAGCAATTTCATACCCTTTATTCGATACTGCCCCAACATGAGCTGGAGATGCAGTATTAACACCAGAAGTGGTAAAGGGAGTTGTATTTAAAATAACGTTTGTTGTATTTTTATTATATACATCAAATGACCCTTTTAATCGATTGTTCAATACTTCAAAATCTAAACCAACGGAAGCTTCTTCGGTAATTTCCCATGACAAACTAGGGTCAATTTGTGAATTTATCGTTGTTCCTTCATATAAAATAGAACCGCCTAAATAACTTGATAATCCAGAAGCAAAAGATTGATTGTTTAGCGGCACTCTTTGGTTTCCTAATCGTCCCCAACCTCCTCTAAGTTTCAATAAATTAATTTCTTTTACATTAGCCAATAAACTCTCTTTAGAAATAATCCAACCTAAACCAAAAGAAGGAAAAGTTCCCCAACGATAAGCTGCACCAAAGTTGGATGATCCATCACGTCTTACGGTACCTGTGATTAAGTATTTGTCCATCAATTTGTATTGAAAACGACCAAAGAAAGATTCCAGTCTGCTTTCGTTTGACAATTCATCTCTAAAACTAGTTACATTTCCAGCGTAATCAACACCTGGTAATGACCAATAATTTGAATTTGCATTTACATCCTTTCTAACAGTTGTCAATTTACTTACACTACCTACAGAAGAAGCTTCATTACCAGCAGTAATCTCGATATCATGAATATCACTAAACACTTTGTTATAGGTGAAATAGTTCGACAAGTTCCAATTAAAATGATCTTCTCTACCTTCAGTCAAATCATTTAGATGAGCTGTAGGAGAATAATTTGAGGCCAAACGAGTAGGGTCTGCAGCCAACCAAATCGCTTCAATATCACTATAATTATAGTTTTTCCAAGTATAATTCTCTCCATTAAATTGAGAAGTGAATTTTAATGATTTTAAAATTTCATAATCTAATTTCAATCCACCCTGCATTAAAATACTTTGTTGCTGTTCATTGAAAAAATTTAATTCGGCAACAGGGTTACCTACATTGTTAAATGAAGATCCTGTTGGCTCAGCAAAACCATTTGCGCCAACAAAAGAAACGCCATATTGCCCATTCGGAAAATTAACAGGAACAATAGGAGATTGTTTGTAAGCAGCAGTAAATGCATCCATTGGTTTCGGTGTAGCACGGGTATAACCAACACTGAAGGTTTGATTTATAGTCAGTTTTTTAGAAATCTTATATTCATTATTATTTCTAAAAGTAAAACGACTATAATCTAAGCCTTTCAAGATGGCTTTTTCTTCATAATCTCCTAGACTAAAAAAGTATTTGATGTTTTCTGTTGAACCAGAAAGGGATACATTATTCTGATTGTAAGCTCCTTTTCTTGTAATGGCACCAAACCAATCGGTGTTCACCGGTTGATCTTGTGAAAAAGTGGAAGATTGTAAAGCTGAATTCGTATAATGAGCATACTGATTACTACCGGCCATTTTCACCGTTTTTAGAGGTTCTCTAAAACCTGCAAAACTTTCTACTTCTACACTCAATTTATTACCTTTTCCTTTTTTAGTGGTAATTATGATAACCCCATTTGCTGCTCTATTCCCATAAATGGCTAATGAGGAAGCATCTTTAAGGATGTCATAGGAAACAATATCATTGGTGTTAATGTTATTGATATTATCCGAAGGCATACCATCAACTATAAATAAAGGAGTTCTTCCTCCTATCGCAGTTCCCATCCCTCTAATGATAACTGTGGGTGTACTTCCTGGTAAATCAGATGAAATAACTTGAACCCCTGCTGCTTTACCCTGTATGGCCTGGGAAGCATTCAAAACCTTAGTTTTTGAAATTTCCTCTGCATTTATGGAAGTAATTGCAGTTGTGTTATCAATTTTTTTACGGGTTCCATAACCAATAACTACAACCTCTTTTAGTTGGCTATCTTTGGATTCTTGTAATTGAATACCCATTACACCAGCAGTTGCTTTAGTTGTTAGAGCATCAAAACCTACCATTGTAATCTTCAATGTTTCGCCTACTTTGGCTTTAATTGTGAAATTACCGTCAAAATCAGCATCAGTTGAAGTTCGGGATGCAGCAGCCGTAATAATTGCTCCTGGAATTCCAACACCGTTTTTGTCTGATACCTTACCCTTAACATCTTGACCAGACATATAAGCTGGAATCAAAATGAGTGCTAATAAGCTAAAAATAAAATTTCTCATAAATTAATAATTTGTAAAAGTTAGTAGAGCTAAAGTAGATAAATACATCGTTATAGTAAGCTAAATTGATTTACTACACAAGTACATCATATTATAAAAAAAGTAAAAAAAATCAATGTTTGAAAGGTAATAGCAAAGGAAATGAGTATAGCATTACATCTTAACGATGTAGTGATGATGTAATATAATTTCGCATAATAATAAACATATAAATAAATTATCTATGAAAAAGAAACTCTATTTATACAGATAATAGAAATTTAGAGAGATTTTCGTCCTGACTTAGGCTCAATTTCTTTCTTAATCGATAGCGTTGCAATTCTACTCCTCTAAAAGAAATATTCATCATAGGTGCAATTTCTTTGGAAGAAAGATTCATTTTTAAGTAAACACATAGCTTAATATCCTTTGGAGTTAGGTTTGGATATTTTTTAGAGAGATTTATGATAAATTCATTATGAATTTGATTCAAATTTGTTTCAAAAGTTTCCCATTCATGCTTGTTTACCGCATTGATTTTTATACTCTTTTTAATTTCACTTTTTAATTTGTTAAAATCAGTTTCAGTATCTAAAATCCCTTGAATTTTTTCAATCATTTCGCTTTGCTTTGCTATTGAAAGGGATTTTCCAGCCACTTCAGACGATTTTGTTTGAATTTCAAGTTCAAGAATATGCCTTTCATATTCTTGTATATTTAATTCATTTTCTGCTTTTAATTCTATCTCCAAAATTTTCTTTTGGTGCTTCAATTCTTCTTCTTGCAATGCCAATTTTTGAATGTAGCGCATTTTATTCCATTTATAATATAGATATAGAATTATACCTAAAACAGCTAGGTACAGCACTACCATCAAAAATGAAAAATACCAAGGTTTTGCAACAATAAAATTAAAACTGGAAACTTTATTATATTGTAAACCGTCATAATGATAAATTTGGACTACATTAGAACCACTGTTCAAATTATTCAAAACAATCAATCCTTCCTTTATTGGCAAGAAATCATCCGACTCATTTATTTTATAAAATAGACTCGGTTTTGTAACACCGTATATTCCTGATATAACATTTATTTTTAATTCAGAATTATGCTTTATTTTTGAATTTTGCTTGATTAAATCTCCATTGTTATAAGACTCAATGGTTAAGTTTGGTTTTGGTCTAATTTCGCTTTTTAATTGAAGGGAGATAAATCCATCGTCAAGGTTTAATAAATAATTGTTGTTGTTTTTTGAGATTTTCAAATTGTCGTTAATTAATTTTCCTTTATAATATTTTTCTTGGATAAGGTTCCAAACAAATTTATTATCGTTAGTATTAATGTGATACAAAAGACCATTTTGAAGAACTATAAAATTACTCTCATCAATGCCAATAATGTCTGATATGTTTTTGAAATTAGAATTGAAAATTTCATTTTTTTCCAGTTTATTGGAAATATAATTATAAGTGTACCAGTAATTCTGAATTAAAAAAAGAAGTTCATTTCGAAAATCAAATATTTTCGCGCCAAAATCATTGGCTATTTTATTTTGTTGTGTAATATTCTCGACTTTGATCGTTTCATAAGCATCATTATATAAAATTCGATATAAGCCTCTATAATTATCCGCAGCCCATATTTCATTTTTTTTGTTTTGTGCCACATATTTAATTGGCTTGGAAAGACGTTTAACGCTAATTTTTTGAGATAAATTATTTAGATCATTATAAATCAAAACACCGCTGTAAGTTGCTTGCAAATAATAATTATTTATGTCGCTTTTTGTCAAATTCCAACCTCCATTAATAGTATTCAATTTTGAGAAAACACCGTTGTCATAAACAAATGTACCTTCATTGTGACCAATAAGATATTTATTATTTATTTTTCCAATATCCCAAGCTTGTCCCTGCGTATTTGGAATTATAGAAAAATGTTTATCTACGTATTTAAAAATCCCATGATTAGAGGCCATTAAATAACCGTTATCAATTTTAACAACTGAATAAACAGAACCTAAAGCTCCTGAATTATCATAAAATGTAGCTATTGAAGAGTTAACTTCAATAAGTGCTATTCCGTTGTCTAATCCCAACCACAAATTATTTTCTTTATCTTGACCAATACTCAAAATAGAATTATTCATCAATATATTACTCCTATTTATATTTTTATAGGAATTATCATTTAAATCGATAATATAAACCCCTTTACTTGCAGTACCTATAATTAATTTATTGTTTTTTATAAACTTTGCTGCATTAATATTAGCCGTTTTCAAAGTCTCATTTAAAGGATTATTCCAAGGATTTATAGTCCCGTTTTCAGCAACATAGACTCCATTTTTTTTAGTAAAAAAATAAGTTTTGTTTTGGAACTTGTAAATGGAATGTATGACGTTATTTTCTAGAATCTTCCATCCTTTTACTTTTTCGATATGAGAATTTATCAGTTTATAAATTCCTTTATCAACTGAAGCTACCAAAATCTCGTTATCTATAACAAAGCAATAAGAAATAAGGAATGAAAGCTTAATTTTCCTGATTAGTTTACCATCATATTGAAAAATACTGTTGAAAGACTGAAAATAAATTTTGTTATTGAATTTAAAAATTTTCCAAATTTCCTCATTCTCGCTATCTTCAAAAACTTTATTTCCCCCAGAAATTGAAACATAACTCATTTTGCCATTTTTACGAAGCCAATACCCAAATTCCTTATAAGAACCTGAATAAATTTTGTCACCATCTACCATTATAGATCGTATAATAGTCTTATTCGGTAAAGCATATTTTTCCCACATCACTCCATCATAGCGCAATAAATAATGATTATTGGCAAAATACATCGCTAAATCATTCCCTTGAGCAACGTTCCAAATTTGATTATCTCCTTGATAGTTTGATTTATTGTAATTTTCAACAAAAGGCAGCAACTCTTGGGAGTGGAGTTGAAATGATAGGAGAAAGAAAAGAATTATTTTTAAAGTAAAAGCTTTCAAAATTGGAGGATTTATCTTCAAATATAACCACATTTATTCAGTAAAAAAACAGCCGTTTGAAATATAACTCATTATTTTTTTGGAGGACGTTTCTCATCTTCCCATATTCACTACGCTTTTGTAGCAATAACTACTGCATTCACAATACAACTTGATTATATTATAACCCCTTGGGTATGATTATTTAAAAAAAAATAAATAGATGTTGGCAAGATATTGAAATTCAATATGTTTAAGTTGCCAAACAACCAGCATTTATGACGAATATAGTTAAAATTATTTAAGAGTATTAGAAGTTATAAGTTCTTTGAATTGTATATTAGAATATAAATATGGAGCAGG
>CAIOTL010000155.1 GCA_903861155.1 uncultured Bacteroidota bacterium | reverse complement strand
GTGGGCGATGAATTATTACCGCCAACCGCTTTTCGAAAAAATGAACATCGAACGGGATTATTCCGATGCCGATTTATTGACTTTTACCAAAAAACTGATAGCCAAAACCAACGAAATTCAAACCCAAATCACCAAAAATTACAGTTTGAAAGTGGTTTTTCCGTACACTAATGATCAAGTTTTTAAGATGAATTTAAATGGTTATAAAGCACTTTCTAACCAATATCCATTCTTTGAATACAGGAATCCCAGCATCAAGAAATCGCTTTTTAGTTTGCCACTGACGTATATGGGTTTTGGGGGTTATTTGAATCCATTTACCAATGAAGCGCAGGTAAATTATTTGATGCCGATGTACAATTTCCCGACGACATCTTGCCACGAAATGGCGCATCAGATGGGTTTTGCCAGCGAAAGCGAATGCAATTTTATTGGCTTTCTGGCCTCGGTTAAAAACGACAATTTATATTTTCAATATTCCGGATATAGCACCGCTTTACGATATTGTTTGGGCAATTGGCAAATTCGTGATGAGAAAGTTTTAGCGCAATTATTAAAAACCGTTCATCCAGGAATCCTGAAAAACTACAAGGAAAGCGAGGATTTCTGGAAACAATATGACACTTTTATAGACAAAGGGTTCCATATTTTTTACGACAATTTCCTAAAAATGAACCAGCAAAAAGACGGTATGGAAAGCTACAACAAGTTCGTGAATTTGATGGTGAATTATTATAAAGAAAAAGTATTATAAATGGATTGTTATTTATAAAACGGCTATACTTTCTTTAGTTTTAAGCCATATACCTGCACCGTATTCGAAAAAGTCCCAAGATACACATGTCCATTTGCAATAGTTGGCGATGAAAACTTAGCATATTTACCAACAAAATCACTAGCAACCATATCACTATTCCATAACTCATGAGTAACATTATTAGCATCTAAAGCTCGCAGAATCCCTGGAGAAACAGTATGTTCCGCATCGCCAGTAAAAGCAAAAGACGCCCATAAAACCCCATTAGTACCTGCATTTGACGAAACACTTAACACGGCACCACTTTGCCCTGTTGGACCTTGAACGCTTGACATAGTTGGATTACTTAAATGTCCTGAAGTATAGGGATAGGCTCTTAAATTATCATTTTCGGCCCATAAATAAACAAATTCAGACGATCCACCATTAAAATAAGCCGATTGACAATGCTCATTTGCGTTTGCGTTATTTAAAGATAATTGTTGATTTACATTATTTGAAGCTGGATTAAATCCTCCCATATTATCTTTATTTAATAAAAATAACGACCCATCTTTACATCCTGTAAAAAAATAATTTGAATGGGGAATTAGTAGTGATCCCAAAGAGCCGAAGTCTAAATCAACGCTATTCAAGTACGCATAATTATAGGGTGTAAAGAAAGAAGCGACAGTTAGTGTATTTCCGTTAGGTGTCAATTTTACAGCACTTTCACCAAAATCTTTTCCACCATTTAAGTTATTTACGCCACCATTTCCAGTTGCGATATATAAATTTCCAGTATCGTCAACAGCCAAGCCTTGACCACTTTCCCATATTCCGCCATCCCATTGGTTTGGCGTGTCATTATAAACAATTTGTTGCTGTAAGGTGCTCGCATTATAGCCCATAATCCAACCGTGATAAGGTCCCCAATCACAATGAGAAGACCAATT
Organism: uncultured Bacteroidota bacterium; assembly: GCA_903861155.1. Lineage (GTDB taxonomy): Bacteria > Bacteroidota > Bacteroidia > Flavobacteriales > Flavobacteriaceae > Flavobacterium. The sequence continues at coordinate 8,502 of CAIOTL010000155.1, read as the reverse complement.
AATATAAACAATTCCGTTAGACAATGTTAGTCCAGCACGTTGATTTTGCCTTTGTGGGTCAAAAGTTACAACCCCATTTACAGACCCATCACCAGTGCCTGAATAGGTCGCTGTTATTTCGACAGGAGCCTTCACATCATTGCCATTGGTTATATTGACAGCATGCAAATACTGATGGAAACTAATCCCATTTGTACTTCTCGCGACAAAATAAATTGTTTTGGCTACATTATCGATAACTGGTGTGCCTACAATACCAATATTGCCACTAAAATCCTGATAATTACCCCCGCAGGCACCTGTCATGTCGGTGTTTTTGACAACTCTCATTCCTGATTGTGTGTAATTCTTGTTCCAATATAAAGCGCCGCTATCTCCATCATACGCGTAAACTGAATTATTTACCGTTGCAGCATAAACAACATTATGCAATCCGTTACCAATATTAACATTCGCCGCAACCAGAGGTTGAGAATAAACCTGGTCATCTACACTTAGTGAAAATAAAAGTCCGAAATAATCAATACGTAAATTTGAAGTGGTCAATTCAGTTTCGTTATTATTCCAACCTGTTCTGAAATTATCGTTGTGCTGAGTAGGGACAGAGATATGCTGAGTGCTTACAAAATAATTTTTTGAGGCTGTACTGGTTTGGGTTGATTTATCTGTACTACAACTAAAAAAAATTAATGCTAAAACATAAATTAAAACTTTATTAATTGGGGAATTATTTAATGCCATGTCTATACGGTTTTTTAGTATCTTTTGGGGTAATTGCTTTATTAAACCTCATCACTAGTAAAGGTAACAAAACTTTTCTTTTTGAATGGACGAATAATTAATCGTCCTTCACGGTCAAAACGAATGTAATTGTACACCCAATTCAAGAAAACCACGGCTTTGTTTTTGAATCCAATGAGGGAAAACAAATGCACAAACATCCAGACAAACCAAGCGAAAACACCACTAAAATGGTAGTGTGGCAAATCGACAACAGCCTTGTTGCGACCAATGGTTGCCATTGCTCCTTTGTTCTTATACTTAAAAGCATCCATAGGTTGGTCGTTTAATAATCTGGCCAAGTTTTCTCCCAGTAATTTTCCTTGTTGCAAAGCCGGTTGTGCCATCATAGGATGACCTCGTGGATAATCTTCGAGTTCCATTAGTGCGATATCGCCCACGGCAAAAATGGTTTCATAACCCACTACTTGACTGAATTGATTCACTCGGATTCGTTTTACATTTTCGACAAGCGATTTGGCATCAAGACCCGCAACGACAGCACCTTTAACTCCTGCCGTCCAAATTACTGTAGCGGTTTCGAAAGTTAAATCGGAATTTGTGGTGATGGTGCGACCATCGTAATTCGTAACCTGGACGTTTTTCCAGATTTTTACACCTAAGTTTATTAGGAATTTCTCGGCTTCTTGCGATGATTTTTCGCTCATTGAATCCAAGATTCTGCTGCCACCTTGAACCAAATTGATTTCCATTTTGGCGATATCGAGATCGGGATAATCTTTTTGAAGAATTTCTTTTTTCATTTCGGCAAGAGCCCCAGCGAGCTCCACGCCAGTTGGTCCACCACCAACAAGAACAAAATTGATTAGACTATTTTTTTCGGTACTGTCTTTTAGGAGAACGGCTTGCTCGAAATTTTCGAGAATCAGGCTGCGAATATTGAGCGATTGCGGAATGGTTTTCATTGCCATCGAGTTGCGCTCGATTTCTTTGTTTCCAAAATAATTGGTTTTTGAACCCGTGGCGATCACCAGATAATTATAACTTAAATCCCCAATTTCAGTAATTACTTTTTTGTTTTCGGTGTCAATTTCCTTTACTGATGTGAGTCGGAAATAGAAATCGTCGAATTCTTGAATGACTTTCCTAATTGGATAAGCTATGGAACCGGCTTCGAGTCCACCCGTGGCAACTTGGTATAATAAAGGCTGAAAAGTGTGATAATTGTGTTTGTCGAGAAGGACAACTTGTACCTTTTTGTTTCGTAATTGTTTCGCAAGTGCAATACCTGCAAAACCACCACCGATAATTACGATTCTAGGATTTGATGATTGTGGAATGTTCATGATATTGTCGTTGATTTACAAAAGTACGAATTTTATGAACCAAAGATTTCAGGAAAATTCATTAGAAAAATAAATGCTGTAAAATAGCCCCGAGTGAAGTAGAAATCCTGTTATTGCGATACACAGATTGCAACGGAAAGCGGGACAACTGCTGATTTGAACTACTAATTTTTGTGCTCCCAATAAAAAATACTTATTTTGTAACAAAATATACTTTTTGCCCACTAATACAATTATGAACGACGATTTAGAACAATCTTTTGTGCAGCAATTGAAGGCCAATCAGAATATAATCCACAAGATTTGTAGGTTGTATACGAATGGTGATGACGCGCATAAGGATTTGTTTCAGGAAATTACGATTCAGTTATGGAAGGCTTTTCCGAAGTTTCGCGGCGACAGTAAATTTTCGACTTGGGCGTATCGGGTGGCACTGAATACAGCGATTACTTTGTACCGAAAAAGTACGCGTTCGGTGCAAACGGTGGATTATGAAAAACACCAATTTTTTATAAGTCAAGAGGATTATAATTATGAGGAAGAAGAACGATTGAAGCTAATGTATCAGGCGGTTTACCAACTGAATGACATAGAAAAAGCCTTGATTTTCATGTATCTTGAAGACAAGGATTATGCGGAAATATCGGAAACTTTGGGAATTAGCGAGGTGAATGCGCGGGTGAAAATGAATAGAATTAAAGGGAAATTAAAAAAAATATTAAATCCTTAACGATTATGAAATGAGCAAAAACGAAAAATTGGTGCTAAGCACCAAAGTAGATTGCGAATTACATATGACCGATAAAAAACAATAAAAATCTGCATATGAAAGAGCTGGATTTATTAAAGAAAGATTGGCAAAAGAGCGGAGATTCTTTTGAGCAGGTTTCGGAAACGGAAATTTACAAAATGTTGCACGCCAAATCGTCATCGGTGGTGAAATGGATTTTGATTGTGAGTATTTTAGAATTTGTGGTATTGAATGGAATTTCATTTTTTATATATGATAGGTCGTATGAAAAATTCATGAATCTACATCCTTTTTTAGGCATTATAGATAAAATCAACTATTTAATAATTATCATTTTCATCTATTTGTTTTATAGAAATTACAAGACAATATCTGTTTTACAATCTTCAAAAACTCTTATAGAACACATCTTAAAAACCAGAAAAACTGTTACTTATTATATTTATTGGAATGTTGTTATAGGAGGTATATTTGGTGCACAATCTGGAGTTGACGGTTTTAACGAAGGTTACAAATCTGGTGCAAATCTTTCCGAGAATACAAAAAATGTTATAGATGTAAATTATATTACAATAACAGTTATGGCATTAATAATAATGACTGTCATTTGGTTATTTTACAAATTATTATACGGCGGTTTCCTAAAGAAACTAAAACAAAATTATAACGAATTAAAGAAAATAGATTTATAAAAAAGAGGCTTCAAAAGCCTCTTTTTTTTTATATTTAATATTCCCATTTTCTTAGTTCATTGAGTCCTTCCTGGGCTTCAATTTCTTCTGCTGGAATCACTTTCAGGAAAGAGGGATGTTGCTCGATGGCATATTCAATTTTTTCGACAATTTGATCAATGGTGTCCTTGTCATAATCAATTTCTAGTGGCGGTTTAATGATGAAGGATTGCAAAATATCCTTCTTTTTCATACGCAATCCTTTTTTGTCAAACGAACGGCGAAAACCGTCAATAACTATCGGAACTACGATGGGTTTATATTGTTTAATGATATGGGCAGTTCCTCTACGCACGGGTTTGAATGATTTTGTCGTTCCTTGCGGAAAAGTAATCACCCAACCATCTTTGAGTGCTATTCCTATATTTTCGGTGTCGTTGGGGTTTACTTCACGTTTTTCGGTTACATCTTTTCCTTCGGCACGCCACGTTCTTTCGACTGTAATGGCACCAACGTAGGATAGAATTCTTGGCAGTAATCCCGCTCGCATGGTTTCTTTTGCAGCAACATAATAAATATTCATCTTTGGTTGCCAGATATACCCTAGGTTTTTTATAGAATCCTGACGTCCACTCAAACTCGCATTAAAAACATGAAACATAGCCACGACATCGGCAAAATAAGTTTGATGATTGGAAATAAAAAGTACGTTGGTATCCGGTAATGTTTTGATAATTTCAGAACCTTCAATTTGTAAATCATTGAAACCTCGATACCGCTTGTGAGTTAGAACCGCAAAAATTCGGATTAACCATTTCTTGACAAAAAGAAAGTGTCCAAAAGGATTTCTCTTAAATAATCCCATAAAATTATGTGTTTTGTAAAATTTGCTTACAAACTTACGAAAATAATAATTTAAAGCACTTCTTTCAGAACTTCTTTCAACTCACTTAACATCATCGCTGTAGCTCCCCAGACAATATGATCATTGATTTTGAAGGCTGGAATAAGACTGTTTTTGGCGTAGGATGTCGACATTGTAGTGCTCACAATTATCTCCTCGCTCAAAAATTCGGACAATGGCAATTCAATTATATTGGCTACTTCATTAGAATCAGGAATAAAAATGATTTCCTCCCTGCAAATCCCCAAAAAAGGATAGACCATAAAATTGCTAGGTGGAATATATAGATGGGTGAAAGGCATAATGATTTCAATACTCTCGGGATGAATCCCAATTTCTTCATAGGTTTCTCGCAAAGCCGTATTCTCAAAAGTTTGATCCTTGGCTTCATATTTTCCTCCCGGAAACGCAATTTGGGCCGAATGAACACCCTCATAAGAATTCCGAACAATAAGCACCAAATGGGTCATCCCATTTTTGGGATAAAATAGCATCATAACGGCGGCAATTTTCGGATTTTTACTTTCGATTTCTTCACTATCAAAATTGCGAATTCGTTCCAATGGTGCCATTTTATAATGTGCTTCACTAGCTGGAAGTGCTACTTCCATCATTTTGGGAACATAATTTAAAAAATCTTGAAAATTCATAATCAAAGTTTATTTTTGCAAACTAAAAGCCAATATAAATATAGTCATAATTGTATTGCAAATTTTGTAAAAATCAATTTCAATGGCACTGGCAATTTCAATGGAAACAGTAAACAAATATGTACAGTAAAGAGGAAACGCAACGATTAAAGCGGGAATTTTGGGTTACTTTCGCGGAAAAATATCCAAGAAAATGGGTACTTTATGATACTAAAATCAAGGATTTTTCCTTTAAATTTTATGTTGATAACAAAAAAGCAAAAGTTTTAATTGATATTGAACATCGAAATGATGCCACACGAAAAATCTATTTCGAAAAATTGGAATCTTTAAAAACCATATTAGAAGACGATTTTATCAAGGATTTAGTTTTCGAAAGAGACTTTGTCCTCGAAAACGGCAAAACCATCAGTAGAGTTTGGGTTGAAAAACTGAACGTCAGTGTCAGCAACAGGAACTATTGGGATGAAATTTTCGCCTTCTTCAATGAAAAAATGCACGCCGTCGAAATGTTCTATTTAGAATATGGCGATTACATTCGGGATTTAGAAATGAATACCTAAAGAGCAAAATTATGGTTTTGGATACCGTTTTCTTATATTTCGTATTAACTCTTCGAGACCGTTGAGTTTTAATTCATAAACCAGTTGCATTTGTTCGCCCAATTCTCCTTTCGGAAAACCTTTATTAGAATACCAAACCACATAATATTCGGGTAAATCAATGAGATATTTACCTTCATATTTGCCGAAAGGCATTTTGGTGTGAGCCAATTTGATAAGTTGTTTTTGGTTTTGATCCAAGTCTAAAAAGTATAAGGTTTAATCGGCAAACTGAATCCTGCAACTGAACACTTTTTCACTTCCAATTAAAACTGATTTCCTTTTCAATATCGGGATTCAAGCTCAAGAAAACGGGGCAAGTCATTGCTGTTCTCTCCAAAATAGTTTTCGTTTTCTCGTCTGTTGAAATGTTCATGTCAAAAACAATTTCTATAGCGCCAATTCGTCTTGGTTCGGCCTGCATCATCTTAGTAACCTCAGCCGTAGAGCCAGTGAAATCTATCTTTAAATCTCTTGCTTTTATTCCCATAACGGTCATCATACAACTTGCCAAAGCATTTGCCACAGTATCTGTTGGCGAAAAAGCTTCTCCTTTTCCGTTGTTGTCTAAGGGCGCATCCGAAATGATTTCGGATCCGGATTGTATATGAATAGACGAAGTTCTTAAATCGCCTAAATAGGTTATTTTTGAGGTCATTATTTCGCTTCTTTTATCGTTAAATCGGTATCGTAATACAAAATAAATACGCCTTTATTGGCATAACCGCCGTTTTCTTTTCGATAAAATTTGAACTTATTGTCCACCTGATCCGTCGTTAAAGTTTCTGCAGTTTCCTGATAACTTTTATCGTGTGACAAACGCGTCAAAGTGTCAAATGTGACATCAAAACCTCGGGTGGCATAGCTTGAAGGATATATATTATTTTTCTTTCGATATTCATTTTCGAAAACCAAAGCTTCTGGAGATCTATTTTCACGAGTAGTGGAAGGATACATCAATTTTACCTTTACCAAATTTAAAAAATTAATCTCATCCGTTTCTAAAGTCTCATTAGGTTCCAAAATAACTAATTGCATATTATACCCAGCATCAATGGCGTCTAACATTGTTTTTATCGTCAATTTAATCATCATCGTGTTCCCCGTTTCTAAAACCACGTAGTTTATTCTCTCTTTTACGAACATTTTTTTCAGACTTTCGGGAGATAAACTTCCGTTGTCATTCATTGTGGCAAATTGAACTTCTTTATGATTTTTCTTGATGAACTGAATTGTAGATTCCTTTTTCTTATCGACAACCGCAATACTATTTCCTCCTTTTGAATTCATATAACCAAAAATAGCATTTTTAAGCACATCAGCTGTCGGAATGGTTTGGTACAAATTCGGAGATGAATTTCCTATGTCTTTTGATAAAGGCGAAATCACGGGAACGTCATTTTTGGCCAGTATTTCGGCAGTTTTTTCGATATTGTTTTGATAAAAAGGACCAATTATTGCATCGTCATCCTCAAGATGGTTTTCTTTAATTATGCTTGCAACATTCGAAGTGTTTTTAGTTTCTTGGGAATCGAATAGTTGAACGTCAACTTGAATTCCAAGACTTCGGGCAGAATCTATTGCTACCAAAGCTCCGGAATAAAAATCGAGAGTCATATTCAAAAATTTGTCTTTTTTCAATCGTGTCGAAGTCGAATTTACGGTATCACTTTCAATTTTTGGAAGATTAAAAGGCATCAATAAGGCTATCTTTTTTCTGCCATGATTCGCGTTTTTATAAGATAAGGAAACAACCGGTTTTTTAGTTTCTTGCGGAATCGAATTCACCGAAGGTATTTTCAAAACCATACCATCATTAACCCCCTTGGACAAAGCCGGATTTAATGCTATTAATTCTTCCTGGCTTATTCCAAACTTTTTCGACAAACTATACAAGGTTTCCTTTGGTTTTATCTCGTAATTTGAATATTCAATTTTCTTGGAAACTTTAGCTGGATTTGATTTCGGAGTTTCTTTCTTGGATTCGGCTACTTCAACTTTACTTGGTTTTGGAGTATTTCCCTTGATTATTAATTTATAACCAATGGGCAAATTGGGAATTATTTCCGGGTTTCTTTTTTCCAATTCTGCAATGGTAATTCCGTATTGTTTTGCAATAGAATATTTTGTTTCCTTGGGAAGCACTTCGTGATACACGACTTTTTCTGGAGTTGGAGCCGCCATTTTCGGAACCGGATTCGATGGAATAGTAAGTGTTTGTCCTATTTCTAAACCTACTTTCTCCAGTTCAGGATTGGTTTTTTTCAAGGCTTCATCGGAAACATTATACTTTTTTTCGATGCCAAACAAAGTCTCTTTTGGTTCCACTTTGTGTGTTTGAACCGAAGTATTGATTTTGGTTGTTGGCACTACTTTTGGCTTGGCCACAGTGATTGGTTTTGAAGCTTTATTTGGAATCAACAAAACACTATTTGGCTTTAAGCCAGTTACCGCATCGGGATTTAGTTGGTAAATATCATGAGGTGTCACGCTGTATTTTTGCGCAATTTGGGTAATCGTCTCCCCTTTTTCTACTTTATGAGTTACATTTTTTGCTTGTGAAAAAACGGTAATCGTAAAAAACAAAGCTGCCAAACAAATTGTAAAAAGGTATTTCATGATTTCTTGGTATAAAATTATAGTAAAACAAAACGGTATCAAATATATTCTAATAATTTGATACCGTCCGTGTAAAGTAAACTAAAAACATTGACATTTTATTGTCAAAAGGAAAAAAGTTATAGTATTATTCCCATTCGATCGTTGCTGGCGGTTTTGAACTAATATCATACACCACACGATTAACACCTTTTACTTTATTGATAATGTCATTTGAG
>CAIOTL010000154.1 GCA_903861155.1 uncultured Bacteroidota bacterium | reverse complement strand
GTATAATTGTTGTTTATGGTGACAATACCGCCTAAATTTGTTATTTATTTTAGAAAACAAAAGCCATATTAAAAACACACTGAATTATGAAAAAAATAGTACCTTTCATCGTTTTGTTAATCCTTGCAACTTCGTGCATAAGTACCAAATCGACTTTAAGAAACGTCAATGATAATGCACCAATTCCAACTCTTTTAACCAACGATACTTTCGTAATAACAGAATATAGCAAAGACAAAAAATACGGATATGACAAGGATTATCCCATCAATATATTTTATGGCGGTGCCAGAAACGAAACCATAAACCAGCAACGTTTCTTGAATGCTTTGGCAGGACCAAAAGGCGAAAAAATCACCTACACAAAATTAGAAAGCTGTTGTCCTTTCCCTACCAAAAGGAGCGAAATGGGAGCGGGGTTATTGGATGTGTATGAATTGAAATGGGAAGGACAGCGAAATCATGTGACGCTTTATTTGAATATCTATGAAAAAGGAATTTTGATGGTTCCTGTTGGACTAACTTTGAAGAAAAAATAATCCTAAATCGTAAATCGTAAACCGCAAATCCTGACTATCTTTGCGTTTTCAAAAACTTCATTATGAACATACACACTATTCCTCAAATAAAACATACTGAATGCGATAACTTCTTCTTATTGGCCGGACCTTGCGCCATAGAAGGCGAAGAAATGGCGTTACGAATTGCCGAAAAGCTGATTGAGATTACGGACAAATTGGAAATTCCTTTCGTTTTCAAAGGTTCATTCAAGAAAGCCAACCGTTCCAGAATTGACAGTTTCTCGGGAATTGGAGATGAAAAAGCCTTGCGAATCCTTCGAAAAGTTTCCGAAACCTTTGGAGTTCCTACAGTTACCGATATTCATACTAACGAAGACGCAGCAATGGCTGCCGAATATGTTGATGTCTTGCAAATCCCCGCTTTCTTGGTTCGTCAAACTGATTTACTTGTGGCTGCCGCGAATACCGGAAAAGTAATCAACCTAAAAAAAGGGCAATTTATGAGTCCAGAAAGTATGAAACATGCTGTACAAAAGATATTGGATTGTAACAACCCAACCGTTATGGTTACGGATCGCGGAACTATGTTTGGCTACCAAGACATGGTCGTAGATTTCCGTGGAATTCCCACGATGCAACAATACGCCACTACGGTTCTTGACGTAACTCATTCCTTGCAACAACCCAATCAAACTGCCGGCGTAACTGGCGGAAGACCCGATATGATTGAAACCATTGCCAAAGCCGGAATTGCTGTTGGCGTTGACGGAATTTTCATAGAAACCCATTTTGATCCTGCCCATGCAAAAAGCGACGGAGCGAATATGTTGCATCTGGATTATTTTGAAGGTTTAATGGCGAAGTTAGTAGCTATTAGAAAAACTATAAACCAGTTTTAAAATATTTTTTTCAAAAAAATATAGAAAGACTTTTATTTTGTGAAAACCTCTTTTTTTGTTCTAATCTTAATGTGTTTTGTAATGATTTATACATTAGTGACATAAATTAAAAAGTATTTTTATAGCGCAAACCTAGTCAAATTTAGGTGGATTGCTAGTTCATTAATTAAAAAAACATCATATTTAAATTCATTCGTATTGAAATAATACATTATTTGAATAATTAACTTCTTGTTCACAATTAAATAGATTTTACTACATTTACAAAACCCAAGAATAAATCCCTACTAACCAAATATCAATTTAACCTAAATATTTTTACCAATTAAGTTAAATAAACTTATATGAATAAAAGCAGTACCATTTTGATAGTTGAGGACGAAATGATAATTGCAGCCAATATCTCGTTGCAGCTTACTCATTTGGGATATGAAGTAACCGGAATTATTCCAAGAGCCGAAGAAGTCTTGCCTCACATCTGGCAGCATGTTCCCGATATTATTTTGATGGATGTTAATCTAAAAGGGGATTTAGACGGAATTGAAGTGGCGCATTTAATCCAAAAAGAATATAAAATTCCCATCATTTATTTGACTGCTAACTCGGATGAAGCCAATTTTAACAGAGCAAAATCAACAAATCCGTATGCTTTTGTTTCCAAACCATTCAAGAAATTAGATTTGCAACGCGCCATTGAGTTAACATTAGTTCGAATTCAAGAAGAGCAAAATGGAGAAAAAAGCCTGGATTTAGTTTCCGAAGAACCTCTCGTTTTAAGTGACTGCATCTTTGTTCGTAGTCATAACAAGATGGTAAAGGTTTGCATAGGCAATATTTTATACATAGAAGCCGAACGGAATTATTGCAAAATTCATTGCAAAGACAAAGAACACCTATTGGTAATGACACTCAAGAACATAGAAGAAAAACTGAGGTCGAACACTCTCTTGCGCATTCATCGTTCCTTTATAGTCAATCTTCAACACATCGACGAAATAGCAACAAGCCATGTCGTTATTGCTAAAAAAGCGATTCCGCTCAGTGCTGAATTGAAAAAACAGTTACTGCTTCACATTCAAAAAGTATAGTTATTTGACTCTTTTCTATGAAAAAAATTTTACTTTTTATTTTTATTCTTATTTTTAGTATAGGATTTAATCAAAACAATTCTGCTAAAAAACTTTCAACTGCCGAAGTTTTAGAATTGAGTAAGAAGTATCAAAAAAAAGCAGTTTTTTTTCAGAAAATCCCTCATTTCAACCGAGATAGTTCTGCTTATTATTACGACAAAGCCAGTAAGTTACTCCAAACCAACTCACCTATTCAATATGAACAATTAGCCAATATTTATTTGGAAAGAAGCAATTATATTACCTGCAATTATAGATTGACAGGATTAGATTCTTTAGCAAATATTGGATGGTCCTATCTTACCAAAGCTGCTCAAAAAAATGAAAACACACTTTTGGAATATAACTTCTTAATTAATTGGTCCAGCATAAAACTTGAATTAGGTGAACATAAACAATCTTTAGCACTATTTTCTAAAGCACTTACACTTGCCGAAGATTTTAAAAGTCCTGATTTACAAGCAAAAATTTTAATGGATAAGGGTGTTTTTTATGAAAGATACCAATTAGAAGAAGAGCAAAAATTATCTATAGAAAACCTGTCAAAAAGCCTTTCTTATTATCAAAAAATTGGAGAAGCAAAAAAACCATTGGAACTCTTTTCTATTTACAGGTCAATATCTAGCCATTATACAGAACGAAGCAGTGACTCTGTTTATCATTATCTCCATAAAATACATTCCGTTTTAAAATACGCTAAAAACCCAATAATTCACGCTTGGTATTATGCTGTATTGGGAAGAAAATTAATCACTTCGCCTATTCATGGTCAATCCATAATTACCAAAAGCCAATACGATGAAGGCAAAAAAAAACATTATCAAAGCTTTACAAATATTAGAAAACTATAAAATTAAAACCAGCAGCATAACACCTTACAGTTATGGTTTATTGGCAGATTTAAACCTGAGGGATAAACAATATGACTTGGCCATCAGCAATTATAAAAAAAGCAAAGCTGGTTATCTGCATTTGAAAAATTGTTATGCTGCAGAAAGTATGTCACAATACCTAGGAGAAGCATATCAGCAAAAAGGTGATTTTCCAAACGCACTGATGTATTTTAAAGAATATTTCGATCAATCTTTAATTTTCCAAAAAGAAAAAAATGAACGAGGGTTACGCGAAAATGAACTACAAATAAATCTGCTAACACAAGACAAAGAACTAGTCAATAAGCAAAATGAGCAAACTATTTATAGTATCGCTTTACTAATTGTAATTATCCTACTGGCTTTGTCATATCGAAATTATAGGCTAAAACAAAAGAGCCATAATCAATTGGCTAAACTTAATAATGACTTGGAAAGCAAAAATATTTTGTTAGACAAAAAAAATGCCGAAAACGAATTATTGCTAAAAGAAATCCACCATCGGGTAAAAAATAATCTGGAAGTTGTTTCCAGCTTATTGGAATTGCAATCCGCACAAATTGAGGATCCTAACACTAAAGAAGCCATAATCGAAGGGCAAAACCGGGTCAATTCCATTGGAATTGTTCATCAAAAATTATATCAAGGATCTAACATTGGTTCCATTGAAATGAAAGATTATTTCTTGAGCCTCAGCGAAAGCATACTGTATAGTTATGGCGAAAAAGAACGCATAGATTTAAAATTAGCAATGGAAAAACTCGATTTAGAAATCGATACCGCTATTCCATTAGGATTAATCATTAACGAATTAATGACAAACTCCATAAAATATGCTTTTCCAAAAGTCGAAAAGGGAACAATCACCATCAAACTAGAAAAACAAAATAACAATATTCTTCATCTGGAAGTTGCGGATAATGGCATTGGAAAATCAGATATTACCCAAGGTACCGGTTTTGGAGTCCAATTAATTTCCTTGCTTACCCAACAATTAAATGGCACAATGGAAGAAAAAACACAAAATGGCACCACAATAATATTTAATTTTAAATTAAAATGATTCTGTTTAATCTGTTTTTTTCGCTCTTTTCTTCTCTTTCTTTTCTCTTTCTTTCCTCTTTTTCCCACTCCGATAAATAAAATCCATCCTATGGACACAATTTAACCCGATTCGTCCTAAGTCGAGATTGCATCTGTTTGATTTTTATTTATTTAGACTATGAATAAATAATTATTCTACTAACTTTAAACAGTACAATCATGGAATTATTAAAATAAATGATTACGAAAAAAATTATTTTGACAAGCTGTTTGTTCTTTTTTGGGATAGCTGCTTTTTGCCAAAAACCTGTAAAGAATGGTACCATTTACATCAAGCATCCGTATATAGATGTTGTGAACAAAGCTGCTAAAGCTTATCTGGCAAAAGATGATGCAACAAACAGAAAAATCTATTCTGATACTGCTAAATTTTGGGTTTCGGGTATGAAAAAACATATTAAATTAGAAGAAGCCATTAAAATGTGGGATTCCGATTTTGATCATTTTGACAACATTACCCTTACCCCTGTAGGCTATCCTGATTATTTACACTATATCGATAAAGGTCAAAAGTATGTTCAGTCTTGGTGGAAAGAGTCCGGCAAATCTAAAAAAACCGGTGAGATTGTAACTGTAGATTTTGTAATGTTTGATCTATTTAACAAGGATGGAAAAATTGTAGATGAAGGTATTTACGGAGATTTCTCTAAATGGGCAAAAGAATAAAAAATGAATCCTTTCCACTGCCGATATACGATTATCGGCAGTGTTTTTTTTGAATAAAAATTAACACATTAAAAAAATTAATCATGAAAAAATTACTACTGATTATAGCAATTCTATTGTTTGGTAATACTCTTATTGCACAGGACAAACTTTATTTAAAATTTGAATTTATGAAAGTGAGCAATGCACAGGAAAGGGCTTATTGGGAAACCGAATCCTTTTGGGAAAAAATTCAAGTACAAAGAAAAAAGAATGGAGATATTTTAGGATGGGATTTATGGAGTCTGCAGCCTGGTGGTGTAGATCAAGGATATCAATACTTAACCGTAACCCTATATAATGATCCCGTAAAAATGATGAGCGATGCCGGAAATTTTGAAGCGGCATTAAAAGCAGCCTATCCAAAAATGTCTACTGAAGAACTTAATAAAAAATTCAGCAACACCGCAAAATCAAGAGACCTAGCTGTACGCATTTATCTGGAACAAATTGCGACAACAAAAGACGACTTTAAGATGCCGTTAGGTACGGTCGCAGGAATAAATTTAATGAAAGTGTCCGATGGAAATTCTGAAAAATATGAAAAATTTGAAACAGAATTTTTTAAGCCTATTGCTCAAAAAGAGATTGAAGCAGGAAATAGGGAAAGTTGGGATTTGATGCGGTATCTATTGCCTGAAGGAAGTGATGTTAATGCAACACATATAACAGTAGATATGTACAAAGATTACAAACAATTAATCAAAGATGGCACGGCAGATTCACATCCATTATCTGAAGCAGAAATGAAAAAATTTCAGGAAGGAATAGCTACGCGAGATATGAAATATAAATATATGGCTACACTGGTGAAAAAAGCACGTTGAAATCAAAAAAAATGAAACTTTTTATCCAACTAAAAATTTAAATTAATGAAATATTTTAAAACGATAATGCTAATAGCAACATTAATGCTAACCTCAAACCCTGCATTAAATGCACAAAACCAGAAGTATACTATTCATGCAGACTATGTAAAACCATCAATGGAAAAAGAATATGTCGATGTTTCCAAAGTTTTTGTTGCCGAATGCAAAAAATACAATTTGCAAAATGCGGATTGGATGGAAGCAAGACTTGACAATGGAACATATTTGACTATTGAAGCAATTTCAAATATGGCAGCATTAGATGTCAATTCTTATGCTCCTTTGGCTGATAAGATGGGAGCAGCAAACTTCCAAGCGCTACTTGATCGTTACAGTAAATGTTACGACAAACACGGCAGTTATGTTGTTACGTTAATCAAAGACCTTACTTATATGCCAGACGGAGCAGTGGCTACACAGGAAGGCATGAATTATCGAAAATATCATTACTTATATGTGACGCCTTCAATTTCTAAAATGATTGCAGAAAAATTAAAAGCCATAAAAGAGCTGTATGTCAAAAAAGGTTCCAAAGAATATTACCGCGTTTACCATAGTGGATATGGCACTTTGGGTGAATTTTATCTTGTGGTAATTTCGGCAAAAGACGAACTATCGTATGCCAAACAATCCAACGAGAATGATGCTTTGATAGGAGATGAAGGAAAAAAACTTTTAGATGATCTATTCCAAAACATTAGCCGTTATGATCCCGTAACAGGTTATATGCAACCCGATTTGAGCTATACAGCTACAAAATAAAAAACCAAACCGTTCCTTTCAATTAGAAAGGAACAGGTTTTTTAATTCTAAAAAATGATGAAAAAAGCAGGCATCATAGGCGGTTCTGGTTTCATAGGAAGCTATATCACCAAAGCATTTTTAAACAACGGTTTTCTGGTAAAAGTTTCCGCAACCGACATCACTAGAGAAGATAAATACAAACATCTATTCACCTTAAACCATTCGGACAATTTACACATTAGCGAACTCGATGCAACGGATAAAGCGACACTACACGATTTTGTGTCTGATTGCGATATCGTCATTCATGGTGGCACTCCTTTTATTTTAGACTTTCAAGATGCAAAAATCCAATTGTTTGATCCAACTATAAAAGGAACCGAAAACTTTTTAGAAGTAATTAGTCAAACTAACGGAATCGAAAAAGTCGTTTTCATTGCTCCGGTGGCCGCTTGGAATACTAATTTTCCAATGCCTCCAGGAACCAAAAGTTTCACCGACACTTTCGATGAAAAGGACACCCGATTTACCAGCACTGAAAGCCACCCTTATGCACAAGCCAAATTTATTGCTAACCAAGTTGTAGAAAAATTCATCAAAGAGAATCCTAATCTATCTTTTGAAATCAGTACCGTTTCGCCAGTTATGGTAATGGGTAAAGCCATGTCAAATAGAGAAGATTCCACCTCAACAGGTTTACAGTTTTTAATCAAAAATAATATAGCTCCAGACGATTTCATTCAAGCACTATATGACAACGATGTATCTTTTGCCATTGTTGATGTTGAAGATGTTGCCAATGCTACTTTTAAAGCAGCTACCACCAAAGGATTGCACGGCAAAGACTATTTATTGACTAGCGAAACCTATAAAATTTCAGATATAAGAGCCATGCTCAATCATCAAGAACCCAAAGAAAAAGCAAGTATTTTTTATAAAAACGATTTGGCCAAAAAAGATTTAGGAATACAATTTAGATCCGTAAAAGAAACTTTGAATAATTATTCTAATTAAAACACAAAATTAAAAAAATGAAAGAATCTACTACTATAGTTAGCCGTCCAAAAAAAATTAGATTCGAAAAATCAGGCTATTATTTCATTGGATTAGTTGCTATGGTATTTTTAGGTTTTTGGCCTACTTATTTTTCTAAATTTTATGATGGGACAGCCAATTTTAATTTCTACTTCCATTTTCATGCATTAATGATGTCACTTTGGATTCTATCTCTAATTACACAACCTATTCTTATCCGAAAAAAGAAATTATCAATTCATAGACTAATTGGCAAGTTGAGTTATGTTCTAATGCCTCTATTATTCACCTCAGTTATACTTTTAAAACATTATCGTATTGGCGGACATGTAACAGACGATTTAGGCGCCCGATTATGGTTGCAAACAAAAGATTTAGTAATCATTGGCATCATGTATTGCATTGCCATTAGATACAGACATAATGTTCAAATTCATGCTAGAGCCATGATTGCAACTGGTATTGTATTTATAGAACCTGCATTAGCTCGATTCTTGATAAACTCCGTTTTTCCAAAAGAATATAGTATGCAGGCTTTTCTAATTACCATTGTTTTGGTTTATGCCCTTTTGATTTCTTTAATGATTATAGAGCGAAAACAGAAAACTGGAAGATGGATATTTCCATTAGTGCTAATCCTGTATATTATATTCCATTCTTTATACCTTTTTAAAATATCAACCCCAGCTTGGGATGCCTTTGCAAAATGGTTTGTAGAATTACCTTTAACATAAAATTTCAGTCGTAGATACTTAACCAAAAATACATTTTAACTTTTAAAATAAATTCAAAATGAAAAAAACAATCTTCTTCCTTATTGCATTTGCCTTTTTTGGAATGGCAAAAGCTCAAAACGCAAACTTTACTTTTAATCATATCGCATTATCAGTAAAAAACCTTGAACAATCAGCAACTTTTTACAAGGAAGTGTTCCAACTTCAGGAAATTACTAACAAAACAAAAATGGAAGGCATACGATGGTTTTCTCTTGGAGAAGGAAAAGAATTGCATCTTATTTCGCTTCTGAAAGAACCAGTAACCATCAATAAAGCGGTTCATTTTGCATTGACAACTACTAATTTCGAAGCCTTTGTCAAAACATTAGAAGCAAAGAATATTCGGTATTCAGATTGGCCAGGAATTCCAAATAAAATAAATCTACGTGCCGACGGAATTAAACAAATATATCTTCAAGATCCCGATGGTTATTGGATTGAAGTAAATAGTGTCGGAAATAAATAAAATAAATAAAAATTTCAAAATCAGAAAAGCCGAAAACTGAATTAAAAAGGTAGGCACATTTAAATTGAATCAAGATGAAAACAACATTCACAATGATTGCCTTATTGGCAATGTTTAGCTTCACTTCTTGCAAAAAGAATAGTGAAAAAGTAGTTACAACAGAAACAAAGGTTGAAGAAACTAAAACTCCTGTAGCAGAAAAAGTTCCTGTATTTGAACCCTTTAAAGTAATGGCTGTAACCCATATCGTAAAAGATTTTGATGCGTGGAAAAAAGGATTTGACGAACACGAAAGCACTAGAACTGCCAGTGGTTTGACAAAAATAGCAGTATGTCGAGATATGGTAAATCCAAACAAAGTTATTATCTTTTTAAAAGTAGCCGATTTACAAAAAGCAAAAGATTTTGCGGCGAGTCCAAACTTAAAAGAAGTAATGCAAAAAGTCGGTGTAATCAGCAAACCAGAAATTGTATATGCAGATGTAGTGCGATTTGAAGAATCACCTGCAAAATTCAAAGACAGAATAAGAGTGGGACATAAAGTAAAAGACTTTGATGCTTGGCTTAAAGTATATGATGCCGAAGGCGCGGCAACCAGAGCTGCAAACGGACTGATTGACCGAGCTCTTTCAAGAAGTATTGATGATCCCAATATGGTTTACATCACTTTTGCTGTAAGCGATATGGCAAAAGCAAAGGCGAGACTTGCTGATCCTGCCCTCAAAAAAATAATGACTGATGGAGGTGTAATGAGCAAACCTGTAATCGATTTTTACACTAGTGTAGAATAATTTGTACATTCTTTAAAAATAGATATTCATCCCATCCTTCTAAAAAATAGCACTTTTTTGGAAGGAGGGATTTTTAGCAATTGCAAAATAAAAATAAACACGAAAACACCAACCTATGGAAAACAAATCTCTTTTAAAATCGGGAATTTTAATGCTAATAATTGTAGTAATAACAACTGCATTTTGTGAAATTTCTTTAAGAAACAAAGGCAACATTATTTCTTATGATGATGGCCCACCAATGTGGTCAGACAAACGAGCTATGGTTTATGAACCAAAAAATCAAGCTATTGTGTTTATTGGTTCATCACGTATAAAGTATGATTTAGATATTCCAACTTGGCAAATTTTAACAGGTATCCACGCAGTTCAATTAGCCGTCGAAGGAAGTTCACCAAGACCAGCATTAGAAGATTTAGCCAACGATCCTAATTTTAAAGGCCGATTAATTGTAGATATCACCGAAATATTATTTTTTTCAAACGGTTCGCCACGTGAAAAAATCCTAAAAGAGGGCATCAAATATTTTCACGATTGTACACCTGCTCAAAAGGCAAGTTTCTTCTTGAATAAACCATTAGAATCTCAGTTTGTATTTTTGGATAAAGATTACTTTTCGTTAAACAGTCAATTAGATGCACTAAAAATACCTAGCAGACCCGGTGTGTTTATGATGCCCATTTTTCCAATAGGCTTTAATCGTATGACATTTGACCGACAAGAATATATGACAGCTGGGTTTGCTGCCGATACAAATCAGCGCAATCAAGTAAAAGAAATTTGGCAAAATCTTAGCAAAATGAGCAAGTTAGCTCCGCCAATGACGGAAGCTGAATTAACGAAAATTTTTGAATCTGTGAAAAAGGCAACTGACAAGATCAAGGCTCGTGGTGGCGAAGTGCTTTTTGTAAGAACACCATCAAGTGGCCCATTTTTACAAGGGGAAAAAATGGGTTTTCCAAGAGAAAAATATTGGGATCATTTGCTAGCTGTTACCCATTGTCCCGGAATTCATTTTTTGGATTATCCAGCAATAGACCATTTTGAATGTCCCGAATTCTCTCATTTAAGTCGTCTGGATGCAGCAATATTCACCAAAAATTTCATAGCAATTTTGGAGAAAGACAAGGGATGGAAATTGACTAATCCAAAAAAATAAATTAACCATATCAAAATCATCTCAATATGATATTCAACTCCTACACCTTCATCGCCTTTTTTCTGATTATGCTGATTTTGCATAACCTTCCATTTTCATGGAGAACAAAGAAGATCAACTTACTTTTGGCAAGTTATGTTTTTTACGCCGCCTGGAATCCACCGTTCATCTTGCTGCTTTGGCTTTCTACCGTGATTGATTTTTTCGTTGGTAGAGCACTTTACATCCAGGAAAATCCACATAAGAAAAAATTAATATTGGTGGTGAGCCTTATGGGCAATCTGGGAATGCTTTGTTTTTTCAAATACGGCACCTTTTTTCTGGAAAATTTCGTGACATTGAGCAACGCCATCGGCTTTGATTTTCACCCAGCTACCCCAAGCATTATTCTTCCAGCAGGAATTTCCTTCTATACGTTTACCACCTTATGCTATACTATCGACATGTATAAAAAGGAAAGTATACCCGTAAAATCAATATTAGATTTCTCTTTGTTTGTTACTTTCTTTCCACACTTGGTGGCTGGCCCCATTGTTCGTCCTCCGCAATTAGTGCCACAATTTGAAACGCCTCGATCTGCATCTCAAAAACAAATGATGGATGGACTTTTACTTTTATCCCTAGGATTATTTATGAAAGTCGTGCTTGCCGACGGTATGTTATCCGGCACTGCAGATTCTATTTTTGACTCGACAGCCATTTTATCCGCACTCGATGCTTGGATTGGCGTTTTTGCTTTTTCCGGACAGATATTTTTAGACTTTGCTGGATATTCCACTTGCGCCATTGGAGTAGCATTATGTTTGGGTTTTGTGTTACCCCAAAATTTTAATTATCCGTATGCCGCTATTGGTTTTTCAGATTTTTGGAAAAGATGGCATATCACTTTATCCAGCTGGCTTCGCGATTATCTTTATATCCCACTTGGAGGAAGTCGTAATGGCAAAATACGTACTTATTTTGCTTTGATGGTTACTATGTTATTGGGTGGACTTTGGCATGGTGCCAACTGGACATTTGTTGTTTGGGGCGGATTACACGGACTCTACTTATGGGCGGAGAAATTTTTAAGAGACCGAAGAAGTCCAGAATCTTATGTAGTTGCAACGCATAGCAATCGATGGACTGGTTTTTTCTATGCTCTTTTAACATTTATGTTGGTCAATATCACTTGGGTATTTTTTCGCTCCCATACCTTTGGAAAATCATGGCAAATGCTAGCGTCTATGTTTGCAATGGGAACCGATGGAAAAGCTTTATTGACCACGTTGGCTATCATCAAAGTAGTCGTTATCATTCCTTTTATTCTATTGTTTCATTGGTTTATGCGCAATACTAAAGTACTGGATGTAGCCCATAAACTATCTTGGTGGTCGCTTGGCATTGTTTGGTCTGCATTAATTTTACTTTTGATTTGGGCACAAGAAAGTGGTAGTTCTTTTATTTATTTTCAGTTTTAATAATTCAAACATTTTATGCAAACAAAAACCATCCAAAAAAGAATTCTATCTATCGATATCCTGCGCGGAATCGTAATGGTGTTAATGGCACTCGATCACGTAAGAGATTATTTTCACATTACTGCTTGGACTGATAACCCATTGAATCTAGATACTACCACTCCAGCTTTGTTTTTTACTAGGTGGATTACCCATTTTTGCGCACCAACATTTGTTTTTCTATCTGGAGTTTCTATTTATTTGCAGAGTTTGCGAAAAACCAAAAACGAGTTGAGTTTGTTTTTGATGAAGCGGGGCTTGTGGTTGGTTTTCTTGGAAGTTACTGTTATTTCATTTGCTTGGTCTTACAATCCCAATTATAATTTCATTTTTCTGCAAGTAATTTGGGTCATTGGCATCAGTATGTTTCTCTTGGGATTACTCATTCAAACTTCCTATAAATTTATTTTAGGATTAGGATTGTTGTTTGTTTTTGGTCACAATCTTTTAGATTTTGTAGAAGCTGCGGATGGTTACACGCCTACTTTTATGTGGGATGTATTGCATCACGGCAACTTTGCTTTTTACACCATATGGGGTTCACATAAAGCTGTTGTTTTTTATCCAATTATACCTTGGTCCGGACTCATGATGTTGGGATATTGTGCAGGAATCTTTTTTACATCCCAATATTCTGCTGAACAAAGAGCCAAAATTCTAACTCGAATTGGAACTGGTTTATTGCTACTTTTTGTAGTTGTTAGATATATAAATGTCTATGGAGACCCTGTGAAATGGAGTGCCCAAAAAACCAGTTTTTATACTTTCCTGTCTTTTATCAATGTGCATAAATATCCACCGTCTTTGATGTATATGTGTGTCACCATAGGAATTGGTCTGTTAGCCTTGGTTCTTCTCGAAAAAGTAGAAAATGGATTTACGCGGATACTATCCATCTTTGGAAGAACTGCTTTCTTTTATTACATTCTACATCTTTATTTGATACATTTATTTGCAACCATTTATTTTTATGCAAACGGTCATTCGGTAAGTGAAAGCATCACTAATATTCAAAAAAATCTTTGGTATTTCATCACCCCAGGAGAAGGATTTGGATTGCTTGGCGTTTATTGTGTTTGGATTAGCGTAATTATTATTTTATTTCCTTTATGCAAAAAATATGACTCTTATAAACAATCGCATAAAGAAAAATGGTGGTTGAATTATTTGTAATAATTAAAGATTTCAAGATCCAAAAAATAAGGTTTGATGCAAAAAAACACAAAAACTTACTATGGTAAATAAATCCCCCAACCATTTAAAAAAAGTACTCGGCTTTAGTTTTGGCATAGCCATTTTGGTAGGAAGCACGATTGGTGTTGGAATTCTTCGAACGCCTGGAGCAATTGCAGGACTTTTAAATAATTATTGGCTCATTATTGCCTGCTGGATAATTGGCGGAATTTATGTGTTGATTGGTGCAGGCTCTTATGCCGAATTGGCTACAATGTTACCCAAGGCTGGTGGTTCTTATAATTATGTCAAACGTGCATTTGGAAATTATGCTGGTTTTATAACTGGTTGGTTTGATTATATCACAAACGCTATTGCGCCAGCTTTTTATTGTATTGTAATAAGTGAATATATTATTATTTTATTTCCAAATTTGGAAAGCCAGACTACCGTTATTGCTATTGCCTCTTTAATTGCTTTCACCATCCTTCACGCCAAAGGGGTAAATAACGGAAGTATGGTACAACAAATAACCAGTGTTATCAAAGTGTTTTTTTTTTGTAGTGCTTATTGTTGCTTGTTTTATGTATTCGGGTGTGAAAATAAATCCTATTCCAAAAAGCAATACAGCGATGCAAATTGACGTTATTATTGGTTTTTTCAAATCGCTTCAAATGGTTATAGGAACGTATGACGGTTGGTATTCAGGATGTTTTTTTGCCGAAGAAGATGAGAACCCTAGTAAAAACATTCCTAAATCGCTATACACAGGAGCTTTCGTAGTAATCCTAATTTATGTAGTATTAAATATGGCATTCTTTTATGTATTGCCAGTGTCTTCATTAGCCAATTCACCATTAGCAGCTTCGGAAGTTGCCAAAGTTGTTTTTGGAAACAATGGTGCTATCATCGTAACTATTATTGCTCTATTTTCAATCATTAGTATTTTGAATGCCTTTATGATGATTCCTGCAAGAATATTATTCGGAATGAGTAGAGATGGTTTTTTTATTAAAAAAGGAACTATAGTAAACAAAGGTGGTACTCCAATTGTTGCACTTTTAGTTTCTGCATCTTTTACTTTATTTTTGATTTGTATTGGTTCGTTTGAAGTGCTATTTTTATTAGGAACATTTATGTCCGTTATCGTTTGGGGATTGGCATATTGCGCTTTAATAAAACTCCGAATTTCAGAACCCAATTTACCAAGGCCACACAAATCTTGGGGTTATCCCTATACGTCAATATTGATGATTGTGTTTTCAATCGTGCTATTTTTAGGATTTGCTTATAGTGACCAAAAAAGTTTTGTAGTAATCTGCATAATTACAACACTTTCTTATCCTTTGTTTTTACTGATAAAATCCAATAACAAAAAAGAATCATTATGATAATAATTTCAAAAACTAGAACATTTGGAAGTAGTTTTAAAAATATTTTTATATATAAAATTTAGAGAAAAAACTTAAATATGAAACTTATGAATCCAAATTCCAATATTGAAATTCGTGATGCCCAGCTTCCCAATGACATTGGCTTTGTTCGACAATTATGGACAGATTATTTAACGTGGGGAAACGACAAAATGCAACTGCTTTATGGTGTGCATCCACATAATCCGGAAGAAGCTGTAGAGCAAGATATTAAAATGATTGCCAAATTTCTACCACCAAACGGACGCCTTATCCTTGCATTTATTGATAATAATGCCTGCGGAATTGGATGTCTAAAAAGTATAAATGATGAAATAGGCGAAATCAAACGAATGTATGTAGATCCCTCTTTCCAGCAGATTGGGGCAGGACGAGCCATACTTCAATCCTTGCTGAATGCAGCAAAAGAAACAGGTTACACAAAAGTACGGTTAGATAGTCCAAAGTTTATGGAAGCGGCCCATTCCCTCTACCGAAGTTTTGGTTTTAAAAACATCCCAGCTTATGACGAGGTTGAAATTCCCAAAGCATTTAGACAGTATTTGTTATTTATGGAAATAGATTTATCTTAACTCCTTAAAAATGGTGGCTGAGTTATTTGTAGTATAAAAAACAAATAATAAAATTAAAAATTACAATTAATAAATTGCAACAGAATATGCTAAAAGTGACCAGAACTGAAATTATTTATATTTTAATGGTTTTATCTTTTTCTAATATCTATGCACAACAATGCCAACAATACCAGCCTATAAGAATAACAACCGAAATAACATTAGACGGAAAACTTACAGAAAGTGAATGGCAGCTTGCTTCGCCAATTACCGATTTTATGGAAATTGGCCCAACATCAGGAGCAAACCCAACTGAAAAAACGGAAGCTCGAATGCTGTATGATGATGATTACTTGTATGTGGGGATACATTGCTTTGACAGTGATTCGTCTGGGCTGGTTCGGTTTTTTATGGACAGGGATTTTAGCCTTGGCAATGATGATGGAATTTCCGTACAGCTAGATACGTACAATGACAAAAGTAATGGGGTTATGTTTGTGACCAATACTTTATCTGCACGCTTTGATGCTGAAGTTTCCAGTAACGGAGACGGTTTTAATGAAAATTTCAATACTTTTTGGGACGCAAATACGGTTGTTGACTCAACAGGATATACCACTGAGTTCAGAATTCCTTTTTCATCATTGCGATTCGAACAAAAAGAAAAAACGGTGATGGGATTTCGTTTTGCAAGAATAATAAAAAGGAAAAACGAATTAATAACCTATCCTCGTTGCGATATTACATTAAATAATCTAGTAACGAATGTTAGTCAAGAGGCTGAAATGGTGTTTTCTGACCTAAAAACACGGAAGCCTATTTATTTTACGCCATATATTATTGGTGATTTTTCACAAAAAAATAATTTAAATTCCTCTGGTACTAATTATGTGTCCACCAATAATAGTTTTATTAGAAAATATTACTCCAAAAACGAATCCTTCGATAAAGTACTTAGCAATATAGGAGCGGATTTAAAATTTGGCATCACGAAAAACTTTACTCTCAACCTGACTTTAAATACTGATTTTGCACAAGCCGAAGCAGATGGTCGGATTATTAATCTTAGCAAATACGCCATTAATTTACCCGAGAAAAGAACTTTTTTTCTTGAATCTGAAAACTATTTAAATTTTTCGATTGGCACTAACACACAATTATTCAATTCTAGAAACATAGGTTCAGAAAACAGTAATATCGTTCCTATTATAGGCGGATTACGCATCACTGGAAAACAAAACGGTTGGGCTGTGGGGGCTCTAAGTATGCAGACGACAGATGTTAAAGCTGAAAACGTTGTTGCCCAAAATTTTGGTGTTGTACGCTTACGTAAATATTATGGTCGTTTTGGCAGTTATTTCGGAGGTATTGCTACTAATCGAATTTCTACAGATAGCAACTCCATTTCAAACCAAACTTTTGCTGTGGATGCTTTACATCACTTTAATGACAAGTGGACTGCAGGTTTTGGTGCCGGGGTAACCTATGATAATAATGTAAGTCGAAATCTTGGCAAAAATACTTTGATTAATTTATTTGTTGGGAAAAACGTAAGCGAAGGCTGTTCGTATGGTTTTAATTTAGAACACGTAGGCACGAATTTCAATCCGGCAATGGGTTTTATAAACGAAAAGGATTATGGACTTACTTCGATTAATGCTAAAAAAAGAAAAAAAATTACAAATTCAAAATCGCTTAACTTTTGGTCTATAAATTCAACATTCGAATACCGTTGGAAACTTCAATCGCAACTAACCGAAACCAAATTAGTCAATCTGGGAGCAGAACTTTCATGGAACAAGGGGTCAAAACTTGGCATTGCTCCGTTTAATTACAAAGAAGATTTATTGTTTTCAAATTGGGAATTAAACAATCACATAACAGTTCCTTCGGCTTATTATCATATGAATGCCACAAATGTAAATTTTTATTAAGACGAATCTAAAAGTTTTACGGGACAAGTTGCAGGAGGGTACGGTGATTTTTATGGCGGGAAGATTTTTTCATTTTTACCCACGGCAAATTATATTTTAAACCGTTACCTCCGTTTCAGCCTTGATTACAGCTATAATCAAGTGAATTTTCCCGATAGCTATTCAAATAATGGAGACGCTACCTACAAAAGCAATCTCGTTTCGATAAAATGCAATATGACCTTGTCTAGCAAGTTTTCGGTAAATTTACTGGGCCAGTATGATGACATCAGTAATTCTTTTGGGGCTAACTTGCGGCTTCGATACAATCCTCGGGAAGGAACTGATTTGTATATCGTATACAATTCGATTCTTAATACGGATCGTTTAAACGCAGTTCCAAATTTACCATTAATGGATCAGCAGACGATTTTAATAAAATATTCGGTGACGTTTGGGTTGTAATATGCTATTAAATAGATTTGACGGAAAAAATAAAAATATCCTCATATGAAAAAAAAAAATTTCCATCTGCCCAAACCATTTTACTGGTGATAGCCGCATTTGTTGCTCTTTTAACATGGATTATTCCTTCGGGAAAATATGATAGTTTAACCTATAACAAATTAGACAATACCTTCGTCATAAACAGCAAAGGTAAAACGACCCTAATTCCAGCTAATCAAAAATCATTAGATGAACTGAATGTCAAAATTCCACTACTCAATTTCACTTCTGGAGCCATTTACAAACCCATCAGCATTCCCGATACCTATGAAAAAGTAGCCACCAATCCGCAAGGTTTTTTTGAGTTTGTCCAATCTCCCATAAAGGGAATTATTGAAGCCTCGGATGTGATTTTTTTAGTTCTTTTTATTGGTGGATTAATTGGCATTATGAATCTTACCGGTGCTTTTGATGCCGGGATTATGCGGATGTCAAGTGTTTTGAAAGGCAGAGAATATATCCTCATCATACTGACCACATCATTAGTCGCTTTGGGAGGAACCACTTTTGGATTTGCCGAAGAAACATTGGCTTTTATTCCCATTCTAATTCCCGTGTTTATTGCTGCCAAGTATGATGCAATGGTAGGAATAGCTTGTGTTTTCTTGGGTTCTTCTGTTGGTTCGATGTGTTCCACTACCAACCCGTTCGCCACCATTATTGCCTCAGATTCAGCTGGAATCAACTGGACAACGGGTCTTTACGGAAGAGTGATGATGTTTTGCGTCTGTACCACAATTTCCGTTCTTTATATTCTTAGGTATGCAAAGCGAATAAAGAGTGATGCCACAAAATCAATCATTTTTGACCAAAAAGGAGAAATGGAACTATTATTTGGTAGTGTAAAGGAAAACAAAACCTCAAAATTGAATCATAGACTTAGAATCATACTATTCCTATTTACGGCTTGTTTTATCGTTATGGTTATCGGAGTTTCGATGCTGGGTTGGTGGTTTCCCGAGATGGCCTCCGTCTTTTTAGTCGGTGCTTTATTAATAGGTTTTGTTGGAAAAATAAACGAAAGCGACTTTGTAAATGCCTTTTCAAAAGGCGCTGGAGAGTTGCTGGGAGTTGCCTTTATTATTGGCATTGCCAGAGGTGTATCTATCCTTATGAAAGATGGATGTATCAGTGATACCGTACTTTATAATACCAGCGCACTGACTCAAGGAATGAATAAAGGAGTATTTGTTAACACCTTATTTTTCATTTATAATGGATTATCGTTCTTTATTCCTTCCTCTTCTGGAATGGCTGTTTTATCTATGCCAATTATGTCTCCTTTGGCAGATACTGTCGGAATTGGCAGGGAAATAATCGTAAATACTTATCAATATGGTATGGGATTATTTGCATTTATCAATCCCACAGGATTAATATTGGCAACATTAGGTATCGCAAAAATTGGATTTGACAAGTGGCTAAAATTTGTTTGGCCTTTGGTGATTATTCTAACCTTAATTTCAATGGTGTTTTTGACAATTTCGGTTTTTAACATAAAGTTGCAAAAGGGGTTCTAATTTATTGGTTCAAAACTAATTGCCGTTCCACCACCTGGTGCCAAAACCAAATCAATTTTTGACTTAGAATTAACTTCAATGGTTCTTATTTTGTAAGCAATTGGATTTTTTTTCCAATCGGCGTCTTTGGCATCTTCATAAATAATGGCTTTGTATTTTTTGCCTTTGGTAAGGAAATCCAGTTTGATTTCCGATTTTCGAGCGTTTTCATCAGTGATGGCGCCAAGAAACCAGGTTTTCTTTCCTTTGGTTTTTCGGGCAATTGTCAAATAATCACCAGGTTCCGCTTGAAGGATTTTGGTTTCGTCCCAATCGACCGCCACGTCTTTGATAAACTGAAAAGCATCGGGATATTTTTCGTAATTTTCAGGTAAATCGGCGGCCATTTGCAAAGGCGAATACATCGTCACGTACAATGCCAATTGTTTTGTCAAAGTAGTATGGACTTGCTCCGTTTTTTTGGGGTCATAATAACTCATTTTAATTTCGAAAATTCCAGGCGTATAATCCATTGGGCCACCAAGTAATCTGGTAAATGGTAAAATGGTTTCGTGCATTGGCGGATTTCCAACGCTCCAAGCATTGAATTCATTGCCACGAGCCGCTTCGGCAGCAATATAATTCGGATACGTTCTGCTGTATCCTGTTGGGTGTGAGCTTTCGTGGGAATCGACCATTAATTTAAAATCGGCAGCGCGTCTGGCAACAAAATTGAAATGGTTCACCATCGTTTGCCCGTCGTGGAATTCGCCACGCGGAATAATTCTGCCCACATATCCGGTTTTTATGGCAGGATAACCGTATTTTACCATATTCTCGAAATCACGGTCCAAATGACGTTCGAAATTTGCCACGGAACCCGATGTCTCACTGTGCATTATCATTTTTACTTTTTTTGATTTGGCATAAGCCGAAACCACTGCAATATCAAAATCTGGATAAGGTGTTACAAAGTCGAAAACATCTTCTTTCCAATTGCCAAACCAATCTTCCCAACCCACATTCCAGCCTTCGACTAAAACGCCGTCGAAACCGTTTTTGGCAGCAAAATCAATGTATCTTTTAGTGTTTTGAGTGGTTGCACCGTGTTTTCCAGTAGGAATTGGGGTATTATTTAGTGCATTTTGTGCGTTTTGAGAACCTGCATAATCCCAAGTAGATTTCCCGATGTGCATTTCCCACCAAATCCCAATAAATTTCATCGGTTTTATATAGGAAGTATCGTCGATTTTACAAGGTTCGTTGAGATTCAAAATCATTCGTGAACCCACAATATCACGAGCATCGTCGCTCACCATAATCGTTCTCCAAGGCGAAACGCAAGGAGTTTGCAAATAGGCTTTATCTCCAATGGCATTTGGAACTAAATTTGACGTTAGTTTGAACTCATTGGGAATTACATTCAAGTGCATCACGGGATAATTCACGACGGCGGCTTCGAAAATATTGATATAAATTCCATCGAAAGATTTCATCATTATTGGCGACTGTACGCGGTATTTTTCCTTGATTGTTTTCAATGCAATTCCGTTATTCAAATCTAATTTTGAATTGTCAATCGCCGAAAATTTACTTTCCGTATAAGGATATTCTTGACTGTCATAATCTCCCGGTAACCAAAATGTTTTATGGTCGCCCGTTATATTAAAATGGGAAACCTCGTCGGAAATAATGAAATATTTCAAGGCTGCCTGCTTTGGAAAATCGTACCTAAAAGCGACCCCTTCATCAAAAACCCTGAAAATGATATTCATTTTCACCTGAGTTTCCTTTTGAACAAGCGAAACGGTGAGTTCATTGTAATGATTGACAATGCTCGATTGTTCGCCCAAAACCGGGTTCCAAGATTCGTTGAAATTGGCAGTTTTTGAAGTTTCTATTTCAAAATTAGCGTCCAATGCAGGTTTGTCTTTTAGCCTAATTCCTAAAGTACTTTCGAGAATTACTGGTTTGTTTTTGTAATTGACCGAATAGGCAGGTTGGCCATTAGCCGTCAATTTAAAATTTACGGAAATAGTATTGGACGGAGATTGAATGATTTGCGAAAAACCAAGGTTCATTGCAAAAACTAGAAAAAGAGAAAAAAAATGTTTCATTGTATTGTTGTATATGGAATTGTCAAATATAAACAACCTCAACCTTAATATTATTAGATTGATTGATAAATATTTTAATTTGGGATACTCCTAATTATTTTTCGTCAACATAATCTTGCAAATAGCTGAATCTTGGGGTGAGGTTTCCTTTTTCGGTCATTTTGGCTCTTTCCAGAATTCCGTCTTTGTCTCCGTTGAAAAAAGCGGGAATCACATGTTCCATAAACATTTCTCCAAAACCTTCGCTGGCGTCTTTGGGCAATTCGCAAGGCAAATTATCTACTGACATCACCACGATTGCCGCAGGATGAAAGATGTCGACTTCCTTGTCTTCGCTAGGCAAATAACCGTACAAAGGTTCGGCAATGGTAGCTGAACGCAATGTGCAAGCTATTGGACCTGCGACGTCGCAAGAAATATCGGCGACTACTTTTATCTTGCAATCCTTGGACTGAAGCATTTCGCGCGTTAGGATTTTTGGTGCTTCATTGGCATGAAAATGCCCCGTTATATATATATCAGAAACTTTGGTGAATCGCTCAAAATTGGAAACATACTCCTGCGGATTATTAAAGAAATCATTAAAATCCAATACTGTTCCGTCTTTTCGTTTGTTATAATCCAATACGTCAATTTGGGTATAAACGGGTTGGGTGTAGATTTTTGTCAAATAATTCTCTATTGAAACTTCGGTAATTTTTATGGCATCAAGAACTTCTTTTACGCCACTTCCTACTTTTCCGGTTCCCGTGATCACAAATTTCAATGGGGGCAAAACTAAGCGTTTCAGATGCGATATTAATGCTTCTTTTCCCGAAAGCGTTTCTGCTTTGGGTAGTTTGAACAACTCAAATTTTATTCCAAAAGCGCGAATACTATTATAGGTTCCTACAATTCCGGCATATTTTCCAAAACCAATCAGCCGGCGATTATGGGCATCAACCAGCGTTTCGTGATCATAAAAATCAACATTTTTTTCCAATAAGACTTGCAGTAATTTCCTGTTATGAGGCTGTTTTTTGATGGTATGAGAAAAAAAGAAATAGGATTTATTGGAAATTAAATATTCAACTGGCACTTCTTTGACACCAAAAATGACATCGCAATCACTGACATCATTGGAGACTTCAATTCCCATATTTCTATATTGTTCGTCAGTAAAAATCCGAATGTCGGAACTTTCGACTTTTATAGAAACACCTTGGTAGAGTTGTTTAATTCTTGCCAATTCATCGGGTGAAAATACAACTCTTTTTTCTGGTGGGTTTTTTCTTTCTCTTGTAATTCCGAATTTCATATTCTTTAACTCTTTTTTAATATAACTATAAGTCTTGTTTTTGTTACAAAAATAACAATAATTATAAATTTAATGAGATTTTACGAAAAATGTTTTGGAAAACTAAAAACATTAAAACCTGATTCCTAATAGAATGTCTAAAAATGAAAAAATAGAACAAAATAATCTTAAGGTTTTCGGAAAATTGATAAATCAAAAGCGATTGATTTTATATATTTGCCTTCTTATAAAAATGAAAATGAATTTTATAAAAAAAGCAAATATACTGCAATTACTCTTTCTAATCATAGTGATGAGTTCTTGTGCAAAAGAAAAAAAAGCAACGATCCGCGATTCAGAACTTCCAAAGGAAATTTTACCCAAAATGAAACCTTCTACGAACAATGAACCTAAGCTTACTATTGGATATATCAATTCAACAAAAAGATCGATAGAAGCCTTTTACAAAAAGAATTGGCCTAAAAACAGCCTAAATGGTGGTTTTCTTGTGGCAAAAAATGGCCAAATAATCTATGAGAAGTACGAAGGTTTTTCTAATCTTAGAAAGAAAACTTTAATAACTGCCGACACTCCATTGCATTTGGCCTCAGTCAGTAAAGTTGTTACCGCAACTGCAGTCCTAAAATTAATTGACGCTAAAAAAATAGGGTTGGATCAAAAGGTAAACACCATTCTCAAAGAGTTTCCCTATCCCGAAGTTACCATCAAAATGCTGTTAGATCACAGAAGTGGAATGAGAAGTTATTCCTATTTCACCGATAAAAAAGATATCTGGGATAGACACAAAATATTAACTAACCAAGATATTTTAACAATCTTGGCGACAAAAAATGTTGGGTTGGAATCTAAAACTGGCACTCGATTTGCTTACTGCAACACCAATTATTCCATTTTGGCTTTGATTATCGAAAAAATAACGGGACTGCCCTACAAAGAAGCAATGAAACAAATGATTTTCAAGCCTCTTGGAATGAATAATACCTTTGTTATGGGATATGAAAAGGACAGGAAAACCGTTGCTCCATCCTATAAAGCTAATAGAGTTGAGATTGGAATGGATTATTTAGATGCCGTTTACGGAGACAAAAATATCTATTCGACGCCGAGAGATTTGTTGAAATTGGACAGAGCAAGAAATGCTTCCACGTTTTTGGGACCAGATTTGCTCAAACAAGTTTATACAGGTTACAGCAACGAACACAAAGGAAAAAGAAATTATGGACTTGGAATTCGAATGACATTATTAGACAATGGACAAACTTTATATTACCATAATGGCTGGTGGCACGGAAATACCTCATCATATGTCACCTTAAAAAGAGAGAATGTTACTCTTATTGCTTTAT
The DNA here is from genome assembly GCA_903861155.1 of uncultured Bacteroidota bacterium. Lineage (GTDB taxonomy): Bacteria > Bacteroidota > Bacteroidia > Flavobacteriales > Flavobacteriaceae > Flavobacterium. Next base: position 2,708 of record CAIOTL010000154.1, on the reverse strand, counting down.
CGAATAAATTTTCAAGAAATCCCTATAACATTCGAAAATTGTCGGCCTTGTTTGGAGACTATCCTTTTAAGTTGGACAAAGACGAAAAAGAGGAATAGAAAAAGGGGGCTATTTTTAGGGTCTAAAATTTCGGAAGAAAAACCGGTTTAAAAAGATTATATTTGCAAATTAAATTTTGGAATAGTTTTTGAAAATTGGAATAGGGGTCGACTGGTTTTGACAGCAAGTCGAATTGAGAAGTAAGCACGCCGAGAACTGGGACAATTCTCGTAAATAAAAGGTTTCAAAACACTTATACGGCGAAGGAAACTACGCTCTTGCTGCATAATCTGAATCATAGTAAGATTAGCCTCGCTCCTATCAGATAGGAGAGCAGGATTTACCTCGAAAGCTTTGGTTTACAGCGGTCGATAAAGGTAAATCGTAAATTTAAACCTAGATTATCAGAAGCTTTGGCTGGTTTTCGAAATTAAAAAGATAAGTATTGTGCGACTGTTTCTGGTCAAACACAATATCGAAAATTCAATCAGAAAATAAACGTGTAGAAAGCCTTTTAGTTGCTTGTTTGGACCCGGGTTCGATTCCCGGCGACTCCACTAAGTTGAACCAATGACCCTAGTTTTTTTAGGGTCATTTTTTTTGCAAAAGTTTTAAATCTAATTTAAAAAAGTTCGAAATAACTCCCCTCTGTTGCACTAATATGTTATCAATTAGAACTAAATGCCCTTAAATCTTAAGATTTGAGGGCATTTCTGTATTTAAGGCCTTCTAAAATCGCCATTAATCATAATTGCGTGGGTGTAAATTCGGGGAAATAAATGTATTTAAAAACTTGTTATTTACGGTTTTACGTAATCGGTATGAATTTATTTTAAATACCTTAGCAGAGATTATAATTTAACAGAGACGCTATAATGACCAAACAACTTAGCATAAAACAAGCGAAATTCAAAAAGAAAAAAGCATTAGAGAAACCCTTTGGGATTCTAGCAATAAATTGCATGGAACCTTTGAATCTTCCGAATACAAGCACGTGTTTTTTTGTCAGAAGTTTGCCAGAGATAAATTTGAGGAACGCCATAAGGAACTCATTGCTGATGGAAAAGAGAGATACCTCGAGATGAAGGAATTCTACAATATGTCGAATATTTTCTTTTACCGGAATAATTCCGTTGATCATTCATAATCGAAAACTCCAAACAAAGTGATATTGTGCTGAAGATTGAAACCGCTTTACATAGTACAATTCAAAGCTGTAACATCACGAATATCTTGATAATTAAACTAAGGAGATGGATTTAGACCAAATTCAATTTTAAGTTACAAAAGAATTAGCAAAAAAAATCGTGCTTTTGGGTAATTAGAAACCCGAATTATTGAATTCCAGATTTCGTAATAAGGTGCACTTTCCATCGGTATTAAATCGTTCAGTAACTTCTAAAAGGCTTTTACCTTTAAATATTTCCATTTTTTTTGTTTTATAAGGATTCAGAGGAATTAAACCAAATACTTACCTCTATAAAATTTAATCCAAATTTGATTTTTTATACTTTATTAGTATATTAATCGTTTAAATGTATTATAGAAATTGAAGCTTGTATTTTTTTCGAAAAAGTTGAATGATTATCAACTTTTACTGAAATCTCCATAACTAAAAATTGACCAGCCAATTATGAAAATTAAATTGTTTGCCATAAAAAAACATAGTACCCCTTTTATGTGTACTTTTACTAATAGAATGTAAATCTAAACCTGTTGATAATAAGCCAGTCGAAATCAAATTCGCAAAATTACCTATTTCCGAGGTCGATGCAAATCAAAAGAAAAAGGCATACGATTTAGGTAAAAGAACTTTGATGATTTGCAACACGTCCAAGTTTATTCCATTTAACGAAAGCGAGGCGACACCATCAGTAATTCAAAATATGACCCTAGAAAAACATTCTAAAATATGTTTGAAATTTCGAGCAAGATATGGGAGTTTTATAGACATCAAACTAGTGGAAACCATTAAAAATTTTACTGAAAACGATATTATTTTTCGATACAAAGCAATATATGAACATTCAAATGCCAACAAAGAACTTCGTGTAACTCTAAATAATGAAGATAAGATTTCTTCATTGAAAACAATGGAATGGGTGGATTTGTTCAAGTATAAATAATCCGCTTTTTTTTTAAAACTATTTCATAAATTGTTGGAAACAAAAAAACTAATCGATTTCAACTTACATTACCGAGAAACAAAAACAAAATCTATTAGTTGTCCTTTTAGTTGTAACTTCCCCCAAAAATATCATTTAGAGTCGTACTTTAGAATGGTGTGAATTTAACTTCTTCTTTTTTTTAGACATTTTCATTATTCAAATCATATTCAAATCAAAAATGTGTGAATTATATAATTTTTTCCCGAAGTTATATAAGACTTTTTAAAGTTAATAATTAGACTTTTACATTATCTTTTTTAAATAAAATAGTTTGAAATTATATATTAAATACATGGTCAGCAACCGCTGTAAAATGGCGGTAAAAGAAGAGCTAAGGAATCTTGGTCTGCATTTCATCGTTGTCGATTTAGGCGAAGTTGAGATTATGGAAAACATTTCGATGGAGCATCGCCAACTTCTAAAAGCCAACTTACTCAATTCAGGTCTCGAATTGATGGATGACAAGAGAGCGATGCTGATTGAAAAAATCAAAAATGTAAT
>CAIOTL010000153.1 GCA_903861155.1 uncultured Bacteroidota bacterium | reverse complement strand
AAATCTAAATAATTGAATTAATGTTGATTTTTAACCTATAATTACTGAACTTTGAACTATCAATCTTAAAAACTGCAAGCGATGAAATTCAATCCAGCAGACGAAATCCAAGATTTGCAATATTTTGGAGAATTTGGAGGCGTAAATCCGTCGATTTCTGACAGTTCAACGTATACATTTTTGTCGGCAAAAACGATGTTCGACACTTTCGAAGGCAATGCCGATGGCTGCTATTTGTATTCGCGCCATTCGTCCCCAAGCAATTTGTATTTAGGTCAGGCATTGGCAGCAATGGAAGGAACGGAAGCCGCCAATGTGGCGGCATCAGGAATGGGAGCGATTACTCCTGTACTTTTGCAACTATGTGGTTCTGGTGATCATATCGTTTCAAGCCGAACCATTTATGGAGGAACGTATACTTTTTTGAAAAATTTCACCCCAAGATTAGGCATCAAAACTACTTTTGTCGACATCACGAAAATGGACAAAGTGGAAGCTGCCATTACATCAGAAACCAAGCTTTTATACTGCGAAACCGTAAGCAATCCTTTACTCGAAATAGCCGACATTGCGAGTTTGGCGAAAATGGCAAAAAATCATAATATAAAACTGGTAGTCGATAATACTTTTTCGCCATTATCGGTTTCTCCAGCAAAATTGGGAGCAGATATTGTCATCCATAGCTTGACAAAATACATTAACGGAAGTAGTGATTCTCTTGGCGGAGTTACTTGCGCTTCGCAGGAATTTATCGATAGTTTAAAAAACGTGAATAATGGAGCTAGTATGCTGCTGGGGCCAACGATGGATAGTTTACGTTCGGCGAGCGTGATGAAAAATTTAAGAACCTTGCACATTCGGATGAAGCAACACAGCCATAATGCGATGTATCTGGCGGAGCGTTTTGATAGCGATGGATTAAAGGTTGTGTATCCCGGATTGAAAAGTCATTCCGGTCACAATTTGTATGCGACTATGATTAATCCCGAATATGGTTTTGGCGGAATGATGACGTTGGACGTTGGAACTTTAAACAAAGCCAACGAATTGATGGAGTTGATGCAAAGCAGAAAATTAGGTTATTTGGCAGTAAGTTTAGGATTCTATAAAACCTTGTTTAGCGCGCCCGGAACTTCAACATCGAGTGAAATTCCCATAGAAGAACAAGAAGCAATGGGCTTGACCGATGGGTTAATCCGTTTTTCAATAGGATTAGACAACAACATTAAAAGAACCTACCAAATGATGAAAGAATGCATGATTGAACTGGGAGTTATGAAAGTTCCTTTTTTAGTTTAGAAAACATTTGAAAATTAAAAAATCCCGAGGAATCGGGATTTTCTAGCATAATTTAATATCAAAATCTATTTTCCAAAAATGTGTAACTCCGTAAATTCTTTATCAACAATTAGATAATTTTCTTTTTCTAAAGTCTTTCTGTCAAATGTAAATTTTTCATTATCAATTTCAATTTCTTTTATTTTAAAAGGCAATCCAAATAGGTTTATTCTATATTTTGAATACTGTGTATCGTATTTTCCTTCCTTGTGCAATTGAATAATAAGCTCTTTCTCTTTTCCAATACTTTGAAAGGACAAGAAGCTATATCTTCCTTTTTTATAATCATAGCCATCTTGTGCATCCTCGTAAACCACCGATTTTTCCTTACCTTCCTTAAAATATAAATCCAAAGTCAACTCGTCAAATTCCAATTCGCCAACGTATTGTTGCACTGGATATTTAGGAATTATGGCTCCCGCTTTTACAAAAACTGGAATTTGGTCAAACTTAGTATCAACCCAAATTTCTTTACCTCCGGAAATCAATTCGTTAGTCCAGTAATTATACCATTGACCGCGAGGAATGTACATTCTTCGTCCCAATGAATTGGGTTCCAAAATAGGACAAACCAAAATTTGATTACCAAAAATAAACTCGTCATTCCTGTAATGCGTTTGGATATCGTCTTGATCATAATAAACCAAAGGTTTCAACATAGGAATACCTTCTTCTATATATTGCCAAAACATGGTATACAAATACGGTAATAATTGATACCTTAAATTGACAAACTTTCTAGTGATATCTATGACTTCTTCGTCAAAAGCCCAGGGTTCCTGATCACCATGATCGCCAGAAGAATGCGTTCTGCAAAAAGGATGAAAAACACCCAGTTGAATCCAACGCGCATACAATTCACCTGTTGGTTGTTCAGCAAATCCACCAATATCTGAACCCGTGAAACCCATTCCGGAAATACACATTCGTTGCACTTGAATATTAGCAATCCATAAATGTTCCCAAGAAGCCACATTGTCACCTGTCCAAGAGGAAGTATAGCGTTGCGCTCCAGAATAAGCAGATCGAGTTATAATAAATGGTCTTTTTGGATAAGAAAATCTTTTTACACCGTGATAAGTAGCTCTTGCCATTTGCGTTCCATAAATATTATGCGCTTTTCTATGGCTACATGGATTCCCATCATAATCATGTCTCACGTCCATTGGGAAAGTTTTGTTGGGAACCTCCATTACGGCCGGTTCATTCATATCATTCCAAACTCCTTTCACTCCAATATCCGAAATCAATTCCTTGAATAATCCTGCCCACCATTCCCTTACTTCTGGATTTGTGTAATCAGGGAAATTACATTCACCTGGCCAAACTTTTCCTTTCATATAAGGCCCATCCGCTCTTTTGCAGAAATAATCTTTTTCTAAAGCTTCTTTATAAACTGAATATTCTTTATCAATTTTTATTCCTGGATCGATGATTACAATAGTTTTAAATCCGTCTTCGGCAAGTTCTGCCACCATTCGTTTTGGATCTGGAAAATATTCTTTATTCCAAGTGAAACAGCGAAAACCTTCCATATAATCAATATCCAAATAAATGGCGTCGCAAGGGATTTTCAATTCCCTGAATTTAGAGGCTATTTCTTTTACGTTGCTTTCAGGAAAATAGCTCCATTTACACTGATGGTAACCTAATGTCCAAAGTGGCGGCAATTCTGGTTTCCCAGTCAAATCAGTATAGGTAGTAACCACATCGTGCATTTTCGGACCATAAATAAAATAGTAATTCATCTCTCCACCTTCTGCCCAAAAACTGGTTACATTCCTTCTTTCATTACAAAAGTCAAAATAAGTTCTGAAAGTATTATCAAAGAAAATTCCGTAGGATTGCTTGTTTTGTAGTCCAATATAAAACGGAACTACTTTGTATAACGGCTCTTGATCTTTACTAAAGGCATATTGATCTGTGGCAAAATTCTCAAGTCTTTTGCCTTTTAGATTCAGTTGGGTTGCTTTGTCTCCAAGTCCATAAAAACATTCTCCATCTTTTGAAGCTTTGCTCATTTTTACAATGTTGCCCCCGAATTCATAACTTTCTTCCCAATGAAATCCTAATTCGTCTTCTAGCAACACATTGTGATTCAAATCTAAAATAGAAACTCTCAAATCTACTTTTTGAATTCGACATTGTACTTTGCTTGTTTTTATTTGGTAAAAATCTTCCTTATCCGTTACCTCAAGAAAATTATATCCATGAGAATGGCTTTTATCAATGGCATACGAAAAATCATTACTGAAATATCCTTTTGTAGTATATCGAAAACGTATCATACTATCTCTTAAAACTGTAACTTTCAAAATTACACTATTGTCAGTATGAAAATAAACGGAATCTACTTCGTGTTTAAAAAAAATTATTTTAGTAGGATACAAATCTCCTTTATATTCTAGTTCTGTATTTGTAATCATTTATTAAATTTTAATTGTATTTTAATTTGCAAAAATACATTTT
>CAIOTL010000152.1 GCA_903861155.1 uncultured Bacteroidota bacterium | reverse complement strand
TGGTTTCGACCCATTCCTTGTTATTATCCAATATTTTTTTGTAGAAATCGTCCATTTTATTTTGTTTTGTTTTTTGAAACCAATTCAACTTTCCATTTTGAAATTGAATAAAAATTCTTGTTTTATTATACTTTAAAAAAGTTTGGTTCAGTCTTTTTTTACAGCGATAAAACTAATCATTTTTTTTTCAATCTTTCCATTTCTATCTTTGCTAATTTAGCATAAAAATAATAGAAATTATATCATAATTAAAAATGATAGTTTTTTATATTTGCATCACGAAATACTATTTTTATGACAATTACACAACTTCAATATGTTTTGGCAGTTGCCGAACATCGAAATTTCACGCTTGCCGCCGAAAAATGCTTTGTTACCCAACCCACATTGAGTATGCAAATTCAAAAAATTGAGGAAGAACTCAATATCCTAATTTTTGACAGGAGCAAAAAACCAATTCAACTTACCGATATTGGCCAAAAAATTGTCACTCAGGCAAAAAATATAGTTAACGAAGCAGGAAAGATAAAAGACATTGTAGAGTATCAAAAAGGATTTATTGGAGGCGAATTCAGATTAGGAATTATACCGACGGTTATGCCTACGCTATTGCCAATGTTCTTGAATAATTTTATTAAAAAATATCCAAAAGTAAAACTCATTATCGAAGAGCTAAACACTGATGAAATTATTCTCCGCTTAAAAAACGGACACCTCGATGCAGCCATTGCGGCAACACCTTTAGAAGATGAAAAAATTAAGGAAATAGTGCTATACTTTGAACCATTTGTGGCTTACATTCCTGACAATTTTAAAATTTCACAAAAAAACGAAATTGAAATTTCCGATTTGAACCTTGGGGATATTTTGCTCTTACAAGACGGTCATTGCTTCCGTGACGGAATTTTAAATTTATGCAAAAATCAAAATGCAGTTTCCGATGCTACTTTTCAACTGGAAAGTGGTAGTTTTGAAACCTTGATAAAATTGGCCGACGAAGGTTTGGGAATGACACTACTTCCCTATTTACACACCCTGGATTTGAAGGAAAAAGATAAATCAAAATTGATACATTTCAAAGAACCAAAACCAGCACGTGAAGTGAGTTTGATTTACCCAAAAAGTGAATTGAAAATTCATATAATAGATGCACTAAGAAATACGATTTCAGGAATTGTTAAAGGAGCAATTACCTTCCAGAATGTCAAAATAATAAGTCCAATCCAAAATAAATAATAAAGGAGTCCGCAATCAGAACTCCTTTTTTAAGTTATTTAATTTACAATACATAAGTATTGTTTCAATTCAGGCCTTCCTTCAGTGAAGTGCTCTAGCCATATTCTTAATTGTTCAATTTCGTAAGGCAATAAATTTCTATTTGCTTTTCTTAATTCCTTACAAAAAAGGGAAGGGTCTATACTCACTTTTTCAAGTAAAATTTTCGTGTAATCAAATATCATTCTATAAGGCATAATAAAAATATTTATGGTTATCTTCTATAAAACTGTATATAAATATAAAACAAAAAAAACATAAACTCAAATAAAAAAATAAAAAAATAATCGATTAAATACTAAATAACTCGTTTATATACATAAATACAATTTATTTTAAAGAAATTACTTATATTAAATAAGCTATTGTTTTAGGATTTATCTGAAATTCAAATTAATAATTAGAAAATAAGAATAAAAAAAAGAACCCAAATTGGTTCTCTAAATATTTAATTATTTACAATTAACAAGCATTGTTTTAGTTCCGGTTTTTCAATTATAAAGTTTAACAGCCATTCACGCAATTGCTCCATTTCGTATGGTAACAAGGATTTTATCGCTTTTTCTAATTCTTTGCAAAAAAGTACAGGGTCAAAGCTTACTCTTTCAAGTATCGATTTTGTATAATCAAACATTACTTTTGACATACTAATTTAGGATTAAAATTAAATACTGTTTTTAAGGTGGTGTAAAACTACATTATTTTATAAATAGTTATGAAATAAACTAACGTAGAATTATATTTTTTTATTGCATCAAAAAAAAGTATTTATGAAATAAAAAATCAGTTTTTTCTAGCTCTAAACATTTCCCGCTTCCCTGGTGGTCCTTCGAGCTTTTCGACCGTGAAACCCACTTCTATCATACTTCTTTTCACTACGCCGCGGGCTGCATAAGTAACCAATATTCCATTCATTTTTAGAGCATTATGCATTTTTTGAAAAATAGTCGTACTCCATAATTCCGGTTGAACATTATATCCGAAAGCGTCAAAATAAATCAAATCGAACTTTTCTAAATCATCGATGTCTGCAAAGAATTGATTCCTTTTCGTGAACGTAAAATCGTCTCTTAAAGCAATTGGTTTTTCCCAGTTGCATTCGTGCATTTTTACGAAAAAAGCTCTTTCGTTTTCGGCATTTAATTCGGAAACATAATTCATCAATGCAACTTCTTCTACCGAAACTGGATAGGCTTCTACACCAACATAATCAATAGATTGGTTCAGTTTTTTTGATTCTAAAAAAGTAATGAAAGCATTCAAACCAGTTCCAACTCCAATTTCTAAAATAGAAATTGATTTGTCTTCAAACAATGAAAGTCCGTTTTTTATAAAAACGTGTTGGGCTTCCTGAATGGCTCCAAATCTAGAATGATAACATTCATCCCATTCTGTGATTTGAATGGTTGTTGAACCGTCACGTGTTTGAATTATTTCTCTTTTCAAAATAGTATTGAGTTTTTTTGGTTTAACGATGAAATTTATTGTCCAAATTTAACTAAATCCAATTTAGGTTTAAACATCAATATCTCCTATTTTTTATATATTTCATAAAAACATCTCCTATTTATTTACTTATTTTGGACAATAAATAAATCTCAGTTTATTGCCATAATTAATGTTTTTTTAGCAAGCAATACGATGTTTTTTATTTAATTTTGCAAAAGATAAATTTGAATATCATCTCAACATTTTTTGGCGAAAGCCATATATAAAAACATAATAACAGATTATGAGTGCAACCCAAACCCACAAAATTGAAATAATAAAAGCCGCAACTTCTAAAATAAATGAAGTAGATTTTGATAATTTACATTTTGGCGAAGTTTTTACAGATCATTTATTCGAATGTGATTTTACAAATGGAGAATGGCAAAAACCGGTCATCAAACCTTATGCTCCATTTTTGTTGGATCCATCAGCAAAAGTTTTCCATTATGGTCAAGCCATTTTCGAAGGAATGAAAGCCTACAAAGATGATAATAATGATCTATGGTTATTTAGACCTGACGAAAACTTCAAACGATTCAATAATTCGGCAAAAAGAATGGCAATGGCCGAAGTTCCTGAAGAAATCTTTATGGAAGGCTTAAAACAGTTGTTGCAATTAGATGAAGCTTGGATTCAAAAAGGCAAAGGAAATACGATGTATATAAGACCATTTATGATTGCTACCGGAACTGGAGTAATTGCAAATCCATCGGATGATTATAAGTTTATGATTCTCTTGTCGCCTGCAAAAGCATACTATTCAGGCGAAGTAAAAGTATTAATTGCCGAGCATTTCAGCAGAGCTGCAAATGGTGGAATTGGTGCTGCAAAAGCTGCAGGAAATTATGCAGCGCAATTTTACCCAACTAACTTGGCCAACAAAGCGGGATTTCAACAAGTAATTTGGACGGATGACGCGACGCATACCAAACTGGAAGAGGCCGGAACAATGAACGTATTTTTTAGAATAGATGATACTTTATTTACGGCTCCTACAAGCGAAAGGATACTTGATGGCGTGACTAGAAAAAGCCTAATTGATATGGCCAAAAGAGAGAATATTAAGGTGGTGATTCGTCCTGTATTAGTTTCGGAACTTGTCGAAGGAACTAAAAACGGAAGCCTGAAAGAAATTTTTGGAGCTGGAACTGCTGCGGTTGTTAATCCGATTATTGGATTTTCGTATCAAGATGTGTATTATGAACTACCAAAAATAGAAAATTCATTTGCATTGCAACTTAAAGAAAAATTAACAAACATTCAACATAAACTCGCCGAAGATACTTTTGGCTGGACTGTGAAAGTGTAGTTGACACTGCCCAGTTTTAGCGTTCAGAGCTCAAAAGAAAAAATATTAAAAGAGCGATTTTCAAATTTGAAAATCGCTCTTTTTTTTAACTGCACCAAAACACTGAATACTATTTTAGAATTTTCGTGAAATCAGGTTTAAAATAATTTGGACCTTTCATCACTTTTCCATCTTCGCGATAAATAGGCTTTCCATCCGTGCCCAATTTACTCATATTAGAGCGTTGAATTTCGTCGAAGACTTCTTCTATTTTATGCTGCAAACCATGTTCGATAATTGTCCCGCAAAGAATATACATCATATCGCCAAGAGCATCGGCAATTTCTGTTAAATCATTGTTTTGAACGGCTTCAAGGTATTCCTCGTTTTCTTCTTTCATCAAATTGTAACGAAGCGTTTTTTTGGTTTCGCCTAAATCAGCAATTGGATTTTCACTATGACCAATTTTGAATGCGGTATGAAATTCCTTGACTGCGTTGATTTGTTTTTGCATAATTTTATTTGATTAAATGAAAAGGCAAATTAGTAACTTTTCCTAAACAAATCCCTATTTTTGTCCAAAATATTTTAACTATGTTTAGTCAAGGACAATTGTTGTTTGCCGGCTTTTTTTTTGTTGCTTTTGTTATCGCAATGATTTATGCCTATAGAAAAGATGCGAAGTTGCATCAAACTTTTTATAAAGAAAATTATAAGATTTTGATTGGGTTTCTCCTTTTTATAGCAATCTTGTTTATGATAAAAATATTTTTTAAACGGTAGTTTTTCCGTTTTTTGGAATAAATAAAGGATGTCCGTCAAGACGACATCCTTTTTCAATAAAATCAACTATTTCCTAGTTTTCTAGTGGCAGAAAACCATATTTTTTAGAGTAATCCAACATTTGATCCGCAAATGATTTTGGTTGCGTTACTTCTATCGAGATAATGTTTCCTTTTGCATCTAATTTCGGAACCAAAACTGGATTTATAAAACCACTATAAGGCGCAGATGCAAATTGTTTGTTTCTTTCCAATACTTCAGCGTGCAGTTTTTGATCTACTTTCACGCCATAACCTTCAACCAATGCTTTTCCAGCTTCATAATCGCCTTCTGATTTGATACGTTGAATTTCACGCAACAATTGTCCAAATAAATCGTGCAGTTTGTCATAATCCGTAATGTTGAAATAGGTTTTTCCGTCACGGGTAATTTTCTCAATTACGTTGTCTTTTTTTCCTTTTTCGAAAACCCAGGCACTTATATATTGACGGTTTCTCATATGTGCTTCCTCAATATTGGCACCTGATTCTAATCGAATTAATTGCATCATTAGTCCATTTCGAATGTAACTGTCATACGATTCCATACCCAATTTTTTCCAATCGTCAACCAAACCTAATTCCTGTACTTTTGGGTTATAAACGTAATACAATCCCACTAAATCAGCCCTTCCTTCTTCGAGAGTGGAAGCATAACTTTTCAAGGTTTCTTTCGGAGTTCCCACGCCTAGATTTATTTGTCCCGAGGCGTGACCAATAACTTCGTGTAAGGCTGTATGCAGTTTGTCTCCCAGTTCGCCATATTTTTCTGATAAGGAAATTTCTTCGGCATCGTTCGCAAATTCCTTCAATCTTCCTTTTCCTCCGGCTTTTGAATAGGAATCCAAGATATTTCCTAAAGAAACTGATTTCGAACCATAAGCTGCCCGAATCCAATCAGCATTTGGGAGATTTACACCAATTGGAGTCGCCGGTGAAGAATCGCCCGATTCACCAGCTACGACAACCGTTTTATAGGAAACACCGACCACATTTTTCTTTTTGTGTTCCGGCATCAACGGAGAATTATCTTCAAACCATTGAGCATTTTTAGAAATAACCTCCATTTTTTTAGACATATCGAAATCCTTGATTTGGACAATGCTTTCATACGAACCGCGGTATCCTAATGGATCATTGTACACTTCGATAAAACTATTGATGTAGTCAATATTCCCGTCGGTTGCCTGAAGCCAAGCAATGTTATAATCATCCCAGGTTTTTAAACTTCCCGTTTTGTAATAACTAATCAATAATCCAATTGCATCGGCCTGTTTTTTGTTTTCGGCTACACTTTTTGCTTTTTCCAACCAATAAATAATTTTGTCGATAGCAACTCCATACATTCCACCACTTTTCCAAACTTTTTCTTCCAATTGTCCTTTGGCATTGCGAACCAGTTTAGAATTTAAACCAAATGAATATGGTTTCTTGTCATCTGGACTTGTTTTCCTTGCATAGAAATCTTCAACGTCTTTTGCTGTAATTCCTTTGCCATAAAAATTGATTGAGGAACCTTCCAACAATCCTTTTGATTCGTCAAGATTCACTTTTTTGGCATCGGCATCATTAAAAATAATATCAGTAATTTCCGGTGACAAAGCCGATTTGGTGGATTTTTTCAAACTATTGAAATATTCTTTTGAAAAGTCCGGTTTGATTTTGGCTGACGAATAATGATGATGAATTCCATTGGCAAACCAAACTCTTTTGAGATAGATTTCAAAGTTTTTCCAGTCTCCGGTGGTTTTGTCACCCTTATAATTTACATATATACTTTCGAGCGCTTTCCTGATTTTCAAGTTGTATTTATAATGCTGATCCCACCCTATGTCACGTCCCGCATATCCAGCTTGTGTGAGATAATAGACTAATTCCTGTTCTTTTAGAGTTAGATCTTCCCAACCAGGAATTTGGTAGCGCAATACTTTGATATCGGCAAATTGTTCTGCAACATAATCAAACGGAGCTTTTTCGGAAACTTTTACATTGGTAGTTTTTGTCATTTGTGCGTTACAAATGAAGGAAAACCCTACGATAGTAAAAATACTTGCAATTTTAAGTAATTTCATTACTAATTATATTTAGTTGATTTATAAATTATTATTCAACAAATATAACCATTCTTTGAGCATACAATAAATAAAACCATTAATTTAGAATCAAATTCGATAATAGTGCCGAAATGCCGCTTATTATACTAAATCCTTATTTAAATGAGGGAATAGTAGATTAAAATTTGATTTCAAAAAAGACAAATTTTGAATTGAAATTTATCGAAATAGTCGGAAAATATTGATTTTATACATTGTGGCAGTAAACGTATTAATAAAATTTCTAACTTTACAGGAGAAAATAACCCAATTATTATGAGAATTCTAAAATATTTATTTCTTCTACTGTTGCTTACCCTAGTAGCATTGACAATTTTTATTGCAACTCAAAAGGGGGATTTTACTGTGGAAAGAAGCAAAATCATCAATTCGCCAAAAGTGGCCGTGTTTAATTACGTGAATGACACTAAAAATTGGGAAGAATGGAATTCCTGGGCTTCGGAAGATGCCGGAATTAAAGTCATCCATTCGCAAAACACTATTGGTAAAGGAAGTTCGTATTCTTGGGAAGGAAAAAACGGAAACGGCGACACACAAACATTATACACAAAAGAAAATGACAGTATTGTTCAAAAAATGAACTATGACGGCAACACTTCCGATGTTTTTTGGAGTTTCAAGGATACTTCTGGAGGCACGAAAGTGACTTGGACAACAAAAGGAGAAATGAGTTTTGCTTATAAAGTCTTGACCGTTTTCAATGGTGGAGCCAAAGGAGTTTTAGGACTGATGCTTGAAAAAAGCTTAGAAAATCTAGACAAAAAACTTGATTATGAAATAAATACCTATTCAGTAAAAGTGAACGGCTTGGTAAATATTCCGCAAAGTTTCTATTTGGCGCAAACCTTCACCAGCGAAATTTCGAAGGTTGGCAAAAATTCAGGAATCGTTTTCCCTAAAATCATCAGTTTTTGCAAAAAAAATAATATCGTCATAAGTGGCAAACCTTTTATCATTTATCGTACCTATGACAGCATCAATCAACTCACGAAGTTATCGATTTGTATCCCCATTAAAGATTCTGTTTCCATCGCTGAAGGTAGCGATATTTCGTTTGGAAAAATGGAACCTTATCAAGCGGTGAAAACAACTTTGACTGGCGATCAATCGCACAAAAACAAGGTATTTAACAAAACGACGGAATACATAAATGCAAATTTCATTAGCCCAAACTCAGTGTTTTCATATCTCGAAACATATCCAATTGGCAAAACCAAAAATAAAAGTCCGTCGAAATGGGTAACTGATATTTATGTTCCCGTGAAACCAAAAGTTGTCTATAAAAAACCATTGACCAATGAACCAAAAAAGGAAGAAATCACACCAACTCCCAAAATTGACAAGGAAATTCCATCCGAATTTTAATCTTTTTTGTCCTTGATTAAACCTGTTGGACAAATTCCATTCTAAACCGATAAATAATAGCTTTGCAAGAAGAAAAGGAATTCATCCAAGAATTATTGAACCCCAATACGCAAAATCAGGCGTTTGAAAGGCTCTTGAAGGAATATCAAAGACCTCTTTACAATCATATTCGAAATATCGTTTTGAACCACGAAGACGCCGATGATATTTTGCAAAACACTTTCATAAAAGTGTTTCAATATCTAAAAAACTTCAAGGGAGAAAGCAAACTTTTTTCGTGGATGTACCGAATTGCGACCAATGAAGCCTTAACTTTTTTGAATCAAAAAGTAAAAAAAAATGGAGTTTCCTCGGAAACATTGCAAAACAAAACCATCGATAATTTAAAATCCGATGTTTATTTTGACGGAAACGAGATTCAAATAAAATTGCAAAAAGCAATTGTTTCATTGCCCGAAAAACAACAATTGGTTTTCAAGATGAAATATTTTGAAGAATTGAAATATGAAGAAATGTCGGAGATTCTAGGAACATCGGTGGGAGCTTTGAAAGCATCGTACCACCACGCCGTTAAAAAAATAGAAGCCTTTGTAACAACAAATTAAACCATTTGACTCCAATTAAGTCTAAGATGTATCATGAAAACATTTAAGTTAGAAAACGAACCGAAAATTGTATCCGGGTTTAAAACCCCAGAGAATTATTTTGATGATTTTTCGGCAAGGGTAATGAAAGAATTACCAAAAGAAGAGCCAAAAGTAATCTCGATTTTTTCTAGAAAAAAATATTGGATGTATGCCACCGCCGCAGTATTAGTTTTGGCATTGACCATTCCAGTTTACAATCATTTCTTCAGTCATTCGTCTGAGATTGATAATGCAACGCTAGAAAACTACATCGCCTATAATTCCACGATTTCAGATGCCGATTTAGTGAATCTTCTCGA
>CAIOTL010000151.1 GCA_903861155.1 uncultured Bacteroidota bacterium | reverse complement strand
CCGGTGGCGTGTTCGCTTCCGCCAATGTATAAATCCACGCTTTCCCAATATTTCAAAGCATCCTTGCTAGCAAATTCGTTCTCGTTGTGTGCATCCATATAACGCATCCAATACCATGAACTTCCCGCCCAACCTGGCATGGTATTCAATTCTAAAGGAAAAATACTCACATTATCTATCAACTCACAACCAACAACCGACAACTTTTTACTATCCCAAGCCCAAACCAAAGCATTTCCTAAAGGCGGTTGTCCGTCTTCGGTTGGTAAATATTTCTCTACTTCTGGCAGCACGATTGGCAAATGTTTGGCATCAATCATTTGTGGCAATCCATTTACATAATATACAGGAAACGGTTCGCCCCAATAGCGTTGACGAGAGAAAACAGCATCCCTCAAGCGGTAATTAATTTTTCCTTTTCCTTGATTTATTTTTTCGAGCTCAACAATAACTTTCTTAGTTGCTTCCTTGTAATTCAATCCATTTAGAAAATCAGAATTGGCTATAACCACATTGTCTTTCGAACCATAAGCGGCTTGCGAAATATCGACATTGGCAAAAATATTCTTAATTTCTTGCATTCCGTTTTGACCTTTGAAGAAATTCGCAAAAGCATAATCTCTTTCGTCACCGCAAGGAACCGCCATAACAGCACCCGTTCCATAACCTGCAAGCACATAATCGCCAATCCAAACCGGAATCGACTCTTTGGTAAACGGATGCTCGGCATAAGCTCCTGTGAAAACGCCCGAAATGGTTTTTACATCCGCCATACGCTCTCTTTCGGAACGCTTTGCCGTTTTTTCGACATAAGCTTCAACGGCTGCTTTTTGTTCTGGAGTCGTGATTTGAGCAACCAATTCGTGCTCCGGTGCCAAAGTCATAAAGGTAACTCCAAAAATCGTGTCGGGACGGGTGGTGAATACTTCGATAGCTCTTGGCTCTTGGCTCTTGGCTCTTGGCTCCAAATTAAAGGAAACCATCGCTCCAACGGATTTTCCAATCCAGTTTCTTTGACTTTCCTTGATGCTTTCGCTCCAATCAAGGGTGTCTAAACCTTGCAACAAACGTTCCGCATAAGCCGAAATTCGCATACTCCATTGGGTCATTTTCTTGCGAATCACAGCGAAACCACCACGTTCCGAAACGCCGTTTACGATTTCGTCATTCGCTAAAACCGTCCCCAATCCAGGGCACCAATTCACTTCGGTTTCTGCCAAGTACGTTAATCTGTATTGTAATAGTATTTTTTGTTGGGCTGAAGACGAAAGAGCGTGCCATTCACTTGACGAAAAATTAACAATAGTATCGTCGCAAACAGCATTTAAATTCGAATTTCCTTCTGTTGAAAAAATGGAAATCAAGGTCGAAATATCCTCCGCTTTGTCGCTATCTTTATTGTACCAAGAATTGAATAATTGAATGAAAATCCATTGGGTGTGTTTGTAATAATCAGGATTCGAAGTGCGCACTTCGCGACTCCAATCGAAGGAGAAACCAATTTTGTCGAGTTGTTTTCGGTAACCGGCAATTTTATTCCCCTCTTTGTCAACTCCACCGTCAATATTTACCGAAGTCGTATCTTCCGGACGTTGGCCTGTTTGTATGGCATATTGTTCAGCAGGCAAACCAAAACTGTCGTAACCCATTGGGTGCAAAACATTGAAACCTTGGTGTCTTTTGTATCTCGAATACACATCCGAAGCGATGTAACCCAGCGGATGTCCAACGTGCAAACCTGCTCCAGACGGATAAGGAAACATATCCAAAACATAATATTTTGGTTTTTGGGAATTATTTTGAGCTGCAAAAGTTTGATTTTCGGCCCAATAGTTGCGCCATTTGGCCTCTATTTCGTTCGGATTGTATTTCATATTTTTCTTAACCCTTTTGGGGTTCAAAACCCGGAAAGGGTATTTAATTAAACTAGTAAAATTAGGAAGCAAATTTACATTTATTGTACGAAAGTTAAAAGTTTGATCGTTATTAACTTTAAATAAAGAAATTCTTTGTTATTTTTGACCCGTAATTATAATAAACTATGGCTTCTTCCTTTGATAAATTTCAAAAACGTAGGTTAATTTCCTCTTATTTTTCGGTAGTACTAAGCATATTCTTGGTGCTATTCTTGTTGGGAATTTTAGGCTTTTTCATCATTAATTCTAAAAAATTGGCTGATGATTTTAAAGAAAAAATTGCGATGACAGTATTTTTCAAAAACGATGCGAATGATAGTATTTTGAAAGCTTTTAAGGGAGAACTAAAAATGGCTTCCTTTACAAAATCATTTGTGTTTGTTTCCAAAGAAACTGCAGCAAAACAACATACCGACATTATTGGCGAAGATTTTATGACTTTCTTAGGCACAAATCCTTTGCAAAATTCATTTGACATTAATCTGAAAGCCGATTATGTTGAAAAGGACAGTATTGCAAAAATCGAAAGTCAATTACATAAAAATGTTATGGTTTCGGATATCGTTTATGACAAACAATTGGTGAATTTAGTGAATGACAACATCAAAAAAGTGAGTATGTGGATTTTGATAATCAGCGGTTTTCTGACAGTAATCGCAGTATTATTGATCAACAGCTCTTTGCGTTTGTCCATTTATTCCAATCGATTTATTATTAAAACAATGCAAATGGTGGGTGCTACCAAAGCATTTATCAGAAAACCTTTCGTGATGCGAAGTATAAAATTAGGCATGATTGGGTCTAGTTTGGCCATTCTTGCTTTGATCGGAGTACTGGCTTATGTTCAAGTTAATTTCCCGGATTTAGGAATTCTCGACGATAAATTACTCGTGGGAGTTGTGTTGTTATTTGTTTTTGGCATAGGAATATTAATCACTTGGGTGAGCACTTTTTTCGCTACACAACGTTTTTTAAATCTTAGAACAGACGACCTTTATTAATTTACGATATCAGATTTACCCTTTTTATGAAAAAACAGGAACAAAAACAGGAACAAAAAAACGAAGTGAAACACGAATTTCTCTTTGAAAAAATAAATTATAAAATTCTATTGATCGGTATTGCCGTGATTGCCTTGGGATTTATTTTAATGTCAGGAGGCGGAAGTGATGACCCAAAAGTGTTTAGCGAAGCCATTTTTAACTTCCGTAGAATCCGCTTAGCACCAACAACCGTTTTAATAGGTTTTGGAATCACCATTTATGCCATTCTTAAAAAGCCTAAAAAAGACCAATAGGACATCGAACAACCTAGACTATTTAGATTGTTATATTTAAAAATTAAACAATATTTATAAATTAAACAATATAAGTAGCCTAATAATTGAAGCCGTCTAATCCTCTTTATATCTAAAAATCTAAAATGAATACATTTCAAGCCATTATCCTTGCCATCATTGAAGGAATTACCGAGTTTTTACCAGTTTCTTCAACCGGTCATATGATTCTTGCCTCTACTTTTTTCGGCATTGAACACGACGAATTTACCAAACTTTTCACAATCGTTATACAATTGGGAGCCATCCTTTCGGTGGTTGTTTTATATTTCAAACGCTTTTTTCAAACGCTTGACTTCTATTTTAAATTGTTAGTGGCATTTATGCCTGCTGTGGTTTTTGGATTGCTTTTTAGCAAAAAAATAGATGCTTTATTAGAAAGTCCTTTAACGGTTGCCATTTCCCTCTTGATTGGTGGAATTATTTTGCTAAAAGTTGACGATTGGTTTGGCGATTCTGAAGAAATTCAAACATCAAATGAAATCAGCTATTTACAGGCATTAAAAATAGGCTTATTTCAATGTCTCGCAATGGTTCCAGGAGTTTCTAGAAGTGGCGCAAGTATAGTAGGCGGAATGTCGCAAAAATTATCTCGAACAACTGCCGCTGAATTTTCGTTCTTCCTTGCAGTGCCGACAATGCTTGGCGCAACGGCAAAAAAATGTTACGATTACTATAAAGACGGCTTCGTTTTATCTCACGACCAAATCAACTTTTTAATTATTGGAAATATCATTGCGTTTATAGTCGCCCTTTTAGCTATTAAATCTTTTATTGGATTTTTAACCAAACACGGATTCAAAGTATTTGGTTATTACCGAATCATTGCTGGAATTGTCCTTTTGGCAATCCACTTTTTCGTCCATCCTTTGACAGTAATTTAATGTCAGCCGAAGATTTCCTGAACGGACAAATTTTACTCATCGACAAGCCTTTGCATTGGACTTCTTTTCAGGCGGTCAATAAAATAAAATATGCTTTAATCAATAAAGCTGGACTGCCAAAAAAATTCAAAATTGGTCACGCTGGAACGCTAGATCCTTTGGCATCAGGATTATTGCTGGTTTGCACCGGAAAATTTACCAAAAGAATTATGGAACTTCAAGGGCAAGCCAAAGAATATACTGGCTCTTTCTATATCGGGGCGACAACGCCATCTTACGATTTAGAAACCCAAATAGATGAAACTTTCGAAACATCGCATATTGACGAAACCTTAATTCACGAAACCGTGAAACAATTTCTAGGCGAAATTGACCAAAAACCACCCATTTATTCGGCAATAAAAAAAGACGGAATCCGTCTTTATGAGCACGCTCGTGCTGGAGAAAATGTAGAAATAGCAACTAGAAAAACGACAATACACGAATTCGAAATTACCAGAATTGCACTTCCCAATGTCGACTTTAGAGTCGTTTGTAGCAAAGGAACCTATATCCGCTCCTTAGCTTTTGATTTTGGAAAAGCAATGAATTCCGGTTCGCACCTGACAGTGTTGCGAAGAACAAAAATTGGCGATTATAACGTTAAAGAAGCTATGGATGTGACTTTGTTTGAACAAAGTCTAGCACATTAATTCTAATCAAAAAAAAACACCCCTAGCAAATATAAAATCACATTTGCTATGTAATTTTGTTAAAATCAAAGTACTGCTATTCAATACTCTTTTTTTACTTGGCTATGCGCCATTGGTTTAATAATGAGTTACGCCTTTCCCTCCAAAGAGTAAAGTTGAAACGTAATCATAAACTTTTCCGAATAGATTTTTCATGATGATGTTTTTTTTATTGTGAAACAATATTTAAACACCAATAAGAAAAGTAAATTAAAATAGTAGATCTGTTTGGGACTATAAATTTACAACTTTTATAAATAAAAAACAAAACTATTTGTTAAATAAAAAACTTCCGGATTCCATTTCGTTTCTTCCTTTTAAGATTCTACATCAGGACAACTTCTTTATATTGTTTAACAAATACTATGATAAATTCTGGATCCTATTTTTGAATTCCTGTCACAGAAAAAGAGTTTGTGAAACGAGACAATTTATACGCCAAAATAAAAATGCCAGAGTAGTCGCAGAATAGTAATAAAAGAATAACTATGGCCTTAGGGCACAATTGGGAGGGATTCCTGAGCCACAGAAAAAATAAAACCTGAAAATTATTACTAATGAAAAAAGGTAGCAAAATAGTGCTGCCTTTTACTTTATAAAACGGTTTCAAAATCAGGATGAAAAAAATTTCCAAAAACACTATTTCAAAAAATCAGAATATGTCTATATTTGCACAACTCAACAATATAATGACTCGAGCTTGCGATAGCATGACTGCAAATTTTAAATATAAAAACGGAATGAAGTACAAAAGAATTCTCCTGAAATTAAGTGGCGAAGCGTTAATGGGCGACAGACAATATGGTATTGATCCTGCGAGATTGGCCGAATATGCCGATGAAATCAAGAAAGTTCATGATAAAGGAGTGGAAATAGCCATCGTAATAGGCGGAGGAAACATTTTTAGAGGTGTTGCCGGCGCCAGCAGCGGAATGGATCGCGTTCAAGGCGATTATATGGGAATGCTGGCCACCGTTATCAACGGGATGGCATTGCAAGGGGTTCTTGAAGATAAAGGAATGAAAACGAGATTGCAAACCGCATTGAAAATGGAAGCTATTGCTGAACCCTACATAAAAAGAAGGGCCGACCGTCATCTTGAAAAGGGAAGAATCGTGATTTTTGGTGCCGGAACAGGAAATCCTTATTTCACAACTGATACTGCAGCTGTTCTGAGAGGCGTTGAAATTCATGCCGATGTGATCCTGAAAGGAACTCGGGTAGATGGTGTCTATACCGCCGATCCAGAAAAAGATGCCACGGCAACAAAATTCAATTATATTTCTTTTGAAGATGTATTGAAAAAAGGATTAAATGTAATGGACACAACCGCATTCACATTAAGCCAAGAAAATAAATTACCTATCGTAATTTTTGACATGAACAAAGAAGGGAATCTGTTAAAAATTTGCGAAGGTGAAAATGTAGGAACAGAAGTAAATATATAATAGAACTTAGACTCTTAGATTATTTAGACTAAAATATAATCTAAAAATCTAAGAAGTCTGAAAATCTAAAATTCTAAAAAATGACTGAAGAAATTGAATTTATTTTAGATAGCACCCAGGAATCTATGACGGGTTCTATTGCACATTTAGAAAAAGAATTCTTAAACATTCGTGCAGGAAAAGCAAATCCCGCAATGTTGGGAAGCGTTTTTGTTGATTATTACGGAGCGGCGACACCGCTTTCGCAAGTTTCAAATATAAATGTGCCCGATGCGAGAACCATTACCCTGCAACCTTTCGAGAAGAAAATGCTGCATTCCATTGAAAAAGCGATTATGGTGGCCAATATTGGTTTCAACCCAATGAATAATGGCGATATTATCATCATAAGTGTTCCTCCACTAACCGAAGACCGCAGACGAGACCTTGCAAAACAGGCAAAATCTGAAGCCGAAGATGCTAAAATTGGAATTAGAAATGCTCGTAAAGACGCCAATTCAGAAATTAAAAAACTGGAGAAAGAAGGGACCTCTGAAGATATTTGCAAAATCGCCGAAGACCAAGTCCAAAATTTAACCAATAGTTATATTAAAAAAATTGACGAACATCTCGCTCTCAAAGAAGCCGAAATAATGAAGGTGTAGCTTCTAACAAAAAAAATCAAATCCGCATCTTGCGGATTTTTTGATTCCTTGTTATTCGTTGAAGATAAAGCCATTGATATCAAATGAATCCCTGAAAAATAATTCTATACCCTTTTATATTTTTATCTTCCCTTCATAAGCAAACTTGGACAACAAGAATGAGAAGAATCTTCGCCAAATAAACCTTAAATCTAACACTGAAAATGATGTATTATCTCCCGATTTATTTACCTTTGCATCCATTTTTAACCATTTTATGAAAAAAGCTTTAAAAGTAGGATTCTGGGAATTGATAGCCAGAATTATACTTACAAATAGAATCATTATACTTGGAATTATTCTAGCTCTAACTGTCTTTCTTGGGTTACAATGGAAAAACCTGAGTATGACTTATACTGAGGCTAATTTACTTCCCAAAAAACACATTGTCAACAAGCAATACCAGGATTTTCTGAGTAAGTTTGGCGAAGAAGGAAATCTAATTGTAATTGGATTCAAGGATAATACTTTTTTCACTCCAAAAACTTATGCTGCATGGAATGAATTGATGACAGGTCTAAAAAATTCCAAGGAAGTCGAACTTGTGGTTTCGTTAAACGATTTAAAAAAATTACAAAAAGACACCATTGCCGAAAAATTTGTTTTGGTACCGCTGGTCGACCAAAGTCAAACCAAAAGTGCCGCTTACCTCGGAAAAATAAAAAAAGAACTCTTCAACAATCTTCCTTTTTACGAAGGATTACTTTTCAATAAACAATCTGGAAGTATTCGTTCAGCAGTTTATATGAATAAAAAAATCGTTAATACCGCTGCGAGAAAGACTTTTATTCTCGAAAATTTAGTTCCTAAAATAGAAAAATTCGAGAAAACCACTGGAATTGATCTTCGCGTTTCGGGAATGCCCTACATTCGAACTATCAATGCCGAAAACATGAAAGGCGAAATCGGGTTCTTCATTGGTGCAGCCTTACTGATCACATCATTGATTTTCTTTTTGTTTTTTCGCTCGGTTCTCGCAACATCAATTTCGATTTTCATCTTGCTTTTAAGCGTGATCTGGTCTTTCGGAACATTAGGATTATTCCATTATAAAATTACAATTCTTACTGCAATAGTCCCTCCATTGATTATCGTTATTGGAATCACCAACTGCATTTTTCTCATCAATAAATACCAGCAGGAAATAAAACTTCACAATAATCAGGCAAGAGCTTTACAACGCGTAATTTCAAAAATTGGCGTTGCTACTTTGATGACTAATCTTACCACAGCTGCCGGTTTTGCCACATTTATGATTACGGGTAACGATTTGCTTTTCGAATTCGGATTAGTGACTTCTATAAATGTTATAACCGTTTATCTTTTAACATTATTAATAGTGCCTATCGCTTCTAGTTTTGTGGCGATTCCGAAAGAAAAACACTTGTACCATTTAAGTAAAACCTATCTTTCCTCCGTTTTGAATTGGGTCGAATACGCCGTGAGATACAATCGGAAAACCATTTATATTATTTATGGTTTGCTTATGATTTTTAGCATTATTGGCGTTTCACAAATGAAAGTTTCTGGAAGTTTAATTGGCGAAATGCCAAAAAGCGCTTCTTTTTTCAAGGACATTGTTTTTTTTGAAAAGGAATTCAACGGCGTTATGCCATTGGAAATTATGATTAATACCAAGCACAAAAAAGGAGTCATGAAATTGTCCACGATGAAAAAAATGGACGAATTACAACAGACCATTTCCCAAATGCCGGAATTGTCGAAACCTGTTTCCATAGTGAATTTGGTGAAATATTCGAAACAAGCCTTCTATAATGGCAACCCGGAATATTATGAATTACCCACCTCTCAAGAACAAACATTCATCCTTTCGTATGCCAAAAATGCCACGAAAAACTCCAAAGACAATTTGATGAAAAGTTACGTGGATTCAACCAGTCAATATGCCCGAATCACAACTTTTATGAAAGACATTGGTACCGAAGACATGGCTAATGTTGAAAGCAAATTGCAGAAGAAAATAGACCTCGTTTTTCCGAAAGACCGCTACGAAGTTACAATGACAGGAAAGGCTTTGGTTTTCCAAAAAGGGACTTCTTACCTGATTGACAACCTGATCGAATCGCTCATTTTCGCCATTTTTCTTATTGCGGGATTAATGGCCTATATGTTCCGATCCGTAAAAATGATTTTGGTTTCCGTAATCACAAACATACTTCCTCTCTGCATCACCTCAGGATTGATGGGCTATTTTGGCATTCCGCTCAAGCCGTCAACCATTTTGGTTTTCAGTATTGCCTTTGGAATTTCAGTGGATAATGCCATTCAGTTTATGGCAAAATACCGACACGACCTGCTTGAAAACAACGGAAAAATCAAAAAATCAGTATTCAGTGCGCTACATGAAACAGGAGTTAGCACATTTTACACCTCTGTAGTCTTAGTTTTCGGATTCGCCATTTTCACGCTTTCCAGCTTTAGCGGCACCATTGCACTCGGAGGATTAATCTCCTGTACTTTGCTATTCGCCATGTTTGCCAACCTATTGGTTTTGCCTTCTTTGGTACTGACTTTCGAAAAAAAGCAAGCCATAAAAGAAGACATTATGGACGCTGAAATCCTGGAATAGCTTGTTAGGGATTAGGAAGAAAACCATACCTTTTGTACCTAAAGATAGTTAATGTCACCCGTTTTTAACGATGATATAAAGTCTTTATCCAAGTAAATTTAATGCCAAATCGTATTCTTTTTTTCATTAACCCTGTCAGGATTCAAAACCTGACTAAAGAAAAATTTTTTATATAGAACCACTCCGCAAAGAGTTCGTATGAAAAGCTGCGCAAATGTCTCCTGACTTTGCGCAGCTTTTTTATATTTCATAAAATTTAAGTTATGAAAGAAGGACCGCAACTAACGCGATTCTTTTACAATAAAACGTTTCCTATAAGGAATTGTGATTCATAATAAGGCTGTTACGGTAAAGCTAAAATAATACACCAATCCTAAAATTCAGGATGCTACACTAAAAACCTATTGCTGGATCTTTACCGATATTAGGTAATGCTATGGCGCAAAGTCAGGAGACATTTGCGCAGCACAGTGCTAATAGTAAACACTTTGCGCTGCTAGTGATTTTGTTTTGTCCTTCAAATCGAATACCCATTTTTAAGATTTGCTCCCAAGGGATAATTCCATACTAGGTCGAAAAATCCATTAGAATCAATTCTTATTTGCTCTGCCAACGGCAACTTAAAGCCTCTTTTTGATAGCAATAAAAATTGCATTTAGCACATTCCCTACTCGATCTTTACTTCCTAGTAAAGTACCCTTTAAGTGCACTTTATTAGCTAATGACTCTATAGTGAGTCTATACTCACTCTATACACAGTCTATAAAAACAGCTATTTGTATAGAGTCCTATTAGATTCACTATACATTCTATTTAGATTTGATAGTAAGTTACCTCAACTTTAATAGGGTTTTTAATGCCAATAGGCCTCCATAAGCCCCAGCAATTCATAGGACACAATTAAACTAGGCTACCTCTTAGCCTATTTAAATCATAAAAAAGCAAAAACCCATAAATCTGCCAAAAAAGGTTGAGAGGAAGTTATGAGTCGTCAGTTATTGGTTGTCCGTCGAAAAAAATAAAAATCAGTAATGGTACAGCTACATTCCTCAATCAAAAAAAGGGACTCCTCAATTCGCTTGAAATAAAAACCCTATTTTGTCCCGCCATCGAAATACCCTAGCCCCGATTAAAGTGGAAATCCTTTGCTTTTTTTCTTTGAAAAAACAAAGATTGTAACGGAAAGCGGGAAATAGCTCCTTATAACGCCAATTCTCACAATGACATTTGAAACAAATCAATTATATTTGCATTTTGATGATAAGACTATTTATAATCTCGACTAGACAAATACAATGAAACACACGAAAGTTAAAGATTTGCTAGAAAGCCCGACGATGCTTCCAGCAATAAATGCAAAAGGCTGGGTGAGAACTTTTAGAAATAATCAATTTATTGCGTTGAACGATGGTTCTACAATCAACAACATCCAATGTGTGGTCGATTTTGAAAACACGCCCGAGGCAACTTTAAAAAGAATTACTACTGGAGCCGCCATTTCGGTTCTGGGAAATTTAGTGGAAAGCAAAGGCGCTGGACAAAAATATGAAATTCAGGTTACGGAACTGGAAATTCTTGGCGACTCGGATGCTGAGAAATTCCCGATGCAACCTAAGAAACATTCCTTAGAATTCTTGCGTGAAAATGCCCATTTAAGAGTTCGTACCAATGCTTTCGGAGCGATTATGCGTGTGCGTTCGGTATTATCATTCGCCGTTCACAGCTATTTTCAGAATAAAGGTTTTGTATATGTCAACACGCCCATCATCACCGGTTCAGATGCTGAAGGGGCCGGCGAAATGTTCAAGGTTACCGCTTTGCCATTTGACAATCCGCCAAGGAACGAAGATGGGAAAATAAATTACAAGGAAGATTTCTTTGGAAAAGAAACCAATTTAACGGTTTCCGGCCAATTAGAAGGCGAAACTTTTGCCATGGCTTTGGGTCAAATTTATACTTTCGGACCCACATTTAGAGCCGAAAACTCGAATACTTCTCGCCACTTGGCTGAATTTTGGATGATTGAACCCGAAGTGGCTTTCAATGATTTGAATGATAATATGGACTTGGCCGAAGATTTTATCCAATATGTAATTAAATATACCATGGACAAATGTTCGGATGATTTGAAATTCCTAGAAGGGAGATTGTTGGAAGAAGAAAAATCAAAACCACAAGCCGAAAGAAGTGAAATGGGGTTGTTGGAAAAACTAAATTTTGTCTTGGAAAACAATTTTAAACGGGTGTCTTATACCGAAGCGATTGATATTTTGAGAGATTGTACGCTAAACAAAAAGAAGAAATTTAATTATATCATCAACGAATGGGGAGCTGATTTACAATCGGAACACGAGCGTTATTTAGTAGAAAAACACTTTAAATGTCCGGTAATCTTGTATGATTATCCAGCCAATATCAAGGCGTTTTACATGCGTTTGAACGAAGACGGAAAAACCGTTCGTGCTATGGATATCCTTTTTCCAGGAATTGGAGAAATCGTTGGCGGTTCACAAAGAGAAGAACGTTTTGATGTTTTGGTTGAAAAAATGAAAGTCTTAGGAATTAGCGAAGAAGAATTGTGGTGGTATCTAGACACGCGCAGATTCGGAAGTGCAGTGCACTCCGGTTTTGGACTTGGATTCGAAAGATTGGTGCTTTTTGTTACTGGAATGACTAATATTCGTGATGTAATTCCTTTTCCTAGAACACCTATGAACGCAGAATTTTAATTTCTAGCCACGAAGGCGCTAAGGCACAAAGTTTTTTTTAAAAGTTAATAAGAAATTCTTCCGCAAAGTGTCAAAGCCACAAAGGTTTTTTTAGCAATTATTTTAAATAAAATGTTCTAAAGAATATACTTAATAAATTAAACTTGGCGCCTTTGCGTCTTAGCGGCGATTAAAAATGATAGACGAGAGAACTGAAGAAATAGCTAAAATAATCGTGAATTCTGCCTTTAAGGTTCATAAGGAACTTGGCCCAGGTTTATTGGAAAGAGTCTATGAAGTTTGTTTGGCGTATGAAATAAACAAGGCTGGATTGGAAGTTCAAAGTCAAATTGATGTGCCAATTATTTATGATGGGGTAATACTTAAAGAGAAATTAAGACTCGATTTAATAGTTGAAAATTCAGTGATTGTAGAAGTAAAAGCAGTTGAAATTGTAAATCCAGTCTGGCAAGCACAAATTATTAGTCAATTAAAATTAACTGATAATCAATTGGGGTTTTTAATTAATTTTAATGTCCCATTAATCAAAAATGGAATAAAAAGATTCATAAATACAACGTCAAATTATTAACGAGGAACATTTTGAGCCTTTCTCTTTTCAGAATAAAACAAAAATAAAAACTTTGTGTCTTAGCGCCTTCGTGGCAAAAACAAATTAGCGACTTATTATGTTAAAGCAATATCTAAATCTAAAATTATCCCAGAAATTATCTCCACAACAAATCCAGTTGATGAAGTTAATTCAATTGCCTACGCAAGCCTTCGAACAACGTTTGTTGGAAGAAATGAACGAGAATCCAGCATTGGAAACAGGAAGTGAAGAAGAAGAAATTTACGATAAAGACGAATTCGACAATGATGATGCCAATGACGAATTCGACGATTATGACGACAATGACAGCGAAGACACGAGCGATATCAACATTGACGAATATTTAAGCAGCGACGAAACGCCGGATTATAAAACCCAAGCCAATAATTACAGCGATGACGACGAAGAACGAGAATCACCACTGGTGGCGCCTATTAGTTTTCACCAAGATTTAATCAATCAGCTGAACACTTTTATATTGAATGATGATGAGCGGGAAATTGCAGAATTTCTTGTGGGAAGCATTGACGATATGGGTTATATCCGACGAAGTACTTCGGATATAGTTGACGACCTTGCGTTTACCCAAGGCATTTATACCGATGAAAAGAAGGTCGATCGCATGTTACATATCATTCACGAATTGGAACCTTCGGGGGTTGGAGCACGTGATTTGCAGGAATGTTTGTTGTTGCAATTAAAACACAAAACCCCTACGGAATATGTGGCTTTGGCAATGGATATTATCGAAAATCAGTTTGAGGCTTTTACCAAAAAACATTACGACAAACTCCTTCAAAAATATGCTGTTTCGAATGAGCAACTCAAAACGGCCATCCACGAAATAGAAAAGCTAAACCCGAAACCGGGTAGTTCCTTTACCGGAAGCAACAAAATTACGGAACATGTTGTTCCTGATTTTGCCATACGGATTGTTGACGATGAATTGGTTTTGACCCTAAACGGACGAAATGCGCCTTCGTTGCACGTTTCCAAGGACTATCAGGAAATGATGCAGACTTATAAAAGTTCCCGTGACAAATCGAATGCACAGAAAGATGCCGTTCAGTTTATCAAACAAAAACTGGATTCGGCTAAATGGTTTATTGACGCCATCAAACAGCGGCAGGAAACGCTTTATGTAACGATGAATGCGATTATGCATTACCAACAAGAATACTTTCTTGAAGGCGATGAAACCAAGCTCAAACCGATGATCTTGAAAGATATTGCCGACTTAGTTGGGCTTGATATTTCAACCATTTCCCGTGTGGCCAACAGCAAATATGTGGAAACGCCTTATGGTACAAAACTAATCAAGGAATTCTTTTCGGAAGCGATGAAAAATGACCAAGGCGAAGAGGTATCGACACTCGAAATCAAGAAAATTCTACAAAATGTAATCGAGGACGAAGACAAACAAAAACCACTTCCAGACGATCAATTGGCTGAAATCCTTTTGGAAAAAGGCTATCCAATTGCCCGAAGAACTATTGCGAAATATCGAGAACAACTCGATATTCCTGTGGCGCGAATGAGAAAGAAAATGTAGTGATTTTTGATTAACGATTTTTGATTTAGAAAAATGACAGAAAAAGAAAAGTTAATACAAGCAAAAAATTTCTTTGATACTGATTGTTTTGAAGAATCTAAAACAATTCTTTTGAATATTAATCCAGCTCCGCAAAGAGTTCTACTGAAAAGCTGCGCAAATGTCTCCTGACTTTGCGCAATTTTTTTTATATTTGATAAATTTAAGTTATGAAAGAAGGACTGCAACTAATGCGATTCTTTTATAATACAATGCTGTTAATGAAAAAACAAGCGAGAAGAGCCGCGTTTCAAACGCTTTATTTGGCTTAAAGACGTAAGCAGGTACTCGATGCAATCGAGCACCAGATTGGGTAATACTATGGCGCAAAGTCAGGAGACGTTTGCGCAGCACATTGCTAAAAAGTGAATACTTTGCACAGCTGGGGTGTTTCCTTGCAATGAAAGTTGGGGGCGAATTGTGTTGTAAGTAGGAACATCTTCGGCTAAAGCGTTTATAAGTTGCTT
>CAIOTL010000150.1 GCA_903861155.1 uncultured Bacteroidota bacterium | reverse complement strand
GATTTCTACAAAAAAATATTGGATAATAACAAGGAATGGGTCGAAACCACTTTAGCAAAAGATCCGAATTATTTCAAGGATTTAGCCCAAGGTCAAACGCCTCCGTTATTGTGGATTGGTTGTTCTGACAGCAGGGTTCCAGCAAACGAAATCATTGGAGCAAAACCAGGAGAAGTTTTCGTACATCGGAACATTGCCAATATGGTGGTACATTCCGATATGAATATGTTGAGTGTTTTGGATTATGCAGTCAATGTTTTGAAGGTAAAACACGTTATTGTTTGTGGTCATTATGGTTGTGGTGGTATACAGGCAGCAATGAGAAATGAATCCATTGGGATTATTGATAACTGGATTCGTCATATTAAAGACATTTACCGTCTGCACAAAGAGGAATTGGACTCCATTGAGGACGAAACGGAACGATTTAATAAATTTGTTGAATTTAACGTTATCGAACAAGTTTTTGATTTGGCCAAAACCTCTATTGTTCAATCTGCCTGGAAAAATGGGCAAGAATTATCGCTTCACGGTTGGGCTTATGGATTGAATTCTGGATTTGTAACCGATTTAAACGTAAATTTCAGTTCTGATGAAGACTTGGACGATGTATATCAATTAAAATTTTTGAAATAATTGAAATGTATCAGTCGTCATTTTCAAGGTTTTCATTAAAAGCTGAAGGCAATAATGTTGGGATGAATTTAATAAAAATAGGGAGCAGCAAACTGCCTCCAGGCAACAAAAAGATTGCCAACGAAGGTATGGTTTTGCATATGTCCAACAACTGTTTTCGCACTTTTTTCTTTTCTTTTTCATCCAAATCCCTTCGGGTGGAATAAGCCAAGAGCAACATTAATTCCTTGCTTTCAATGATTTCCTTTATCAGCCTGTTTTTGTTGCGGGTTATCAGTTTTACTACGGTTTGCGTGGTTTGATCATAAAAATGTTTGACCGGATTGGAGTAATTAAAATAGGGAATTTCTTTATTGAACTTGGTTATGAATTCATTGGTTTCCGCAATGCTTTCGGAAACGAACGAATCGGGAATTACCATTAATTCGGCTAGTTTGTGAAGAAAATAAGCTTCGTTTTTTTCGATAATTCCATCGCTCCACAATGCCATTCCGGCCATATCAATCAGGTATTTTTTTTCCAATTCATTGGTGAAATAATCTAACTTCAATTCTTCCATGCCAAAACTACGGGATTGCACATTAACCTTCGAAAATTTGCTGTAGCGAACAGAAGCCTCAAAAAGCTTGATCAGCAAATCATCGTATTTCGATTTGTTGGATTTAGTTTTTAATGCGAGCGAAACGATGTTGATGATGGCCTCTTCTATTTTTTTTAGATATTTTTCGGGGATTGCTCCGTGAATCAAGTATTGGCGAAAAGCCAGAACATCTATGAAAAGTAACGCATTAGTAACAATATGCGAAAAGTTTTTGCTGATAATATTGATATTGGTCTGAACTCGATCATCGATGATTTTTTCCAAATTTAAAGAAGGAGAACTATTAGGTAACACTTTTTTAAACAAATTAAATCCTTGAGGATTCATCTCATTATAAAATGCAACAGCCTTAGAAATAAATTCTTCAGTATTGCTCTCATTTGTGATTAACCCATAAATTCCATACAAGGTGTTGAGTAAAGCTACTTTGGAAATTTCGTTTTCGAGCCAGCCTTTAGTTTCGATTTTCGCTAGAGTGTCAAAAGCGACAATATGTCCGTAAATAAAACCTGTTTTCCTGACTTTTTTGTAAAACGAATTGGAATCCAAGGCAACTGGAAGCAGGAAAGTTTTCTGCTTCAACAAAAATTTGTCTATCCAACCGTTTGCCGAAGGGTTAATCATTGTTCTGGTTTTAAATTACAAATCTATGTTATTTTGTGAATTTTTATATTATTTTAAAATTAAAAAACCGTCTCGTTTTAAACAACAAGACGGTTTCGTATGGATTTTTACGATTCTCTTATTTGATGATTGCTGAGCAAGCTACTCTAGCACCAGCATTTCCTGTTGGTTGTGTGATAAAATCATCAGCACCTTGATGGACAATCAAACCTTTTCCGAGGATATTTTTAGTGGCATCTTCACAGCCAATGCACCATTCGTCGGTGGTCAAAGTGATAGTTCCATTTCCATTTTCATCGGCTATGAAATTGCCAATATCACCTCGGTGATATTCGCCAACTCCCCATTTGCCATGTTTTTTGAAGGTTGGATTCCAATGTCCTCCAGCCGAACTTCCATCAGCGGCAGTACAATCTGATTTTTCGTGAATGTGAATTGCGTGCACTCCGGGTTTAAGTCCGGCCAAATTTGCAACGAAAGTCACTTTGCCTTGTTTTTCAATAAAAGTGGCGGTTCCCGTTACCTTACTGTTACTTTTTGATTCGAAAGTAATGTTCAATTTTTTGGAATCGCTTGAATTCCCTTTTGTTTTGCATCCAATGATGACGGCTAGAATTAGGACGATGGAGAAGATTATTTTTTTCATAGTAATTGTTTTAAATTATTTTATAAAAATACTCATTAAAAAGACATGAAAATAAAAGTTGTCTTAAAATCCTCTTTTTTTAGAGGCATAAAACAATCCCAACCCCCTATAATAATTATATAATCATTAAAAATTCCTTTTGAGACTTTGAAAATATGTTTTCAGAACATACGAAATCATTAGTTTAGACAATCGGTTTCAAATTGTATTTTAGATTTCAATTTATAGGATTGTATTTACTAACTTAGCATCAATTAAAGGTTGAAATACAATTAGTAAAATGGCAACTATTTTTAAAAATAAATATTGGATGGTATCAATTACAAGTTTGATTCTCATTGGTTTTACGCAATTTGGAGTTCTTGCTCAAAAAAACAAAGATTCCGTTAAGGTTCATTCGATAAGAACACTTACTGAAGTTTTTAAAAATCGGGATTCTTTGCTTGTTATTAAACCTTTAAAAAATAATTTTTTCCTCGTGATACCCATTGTCGGGTCTCAACCAGCCACGGGTTTTGTTTTTGGAGCGGTAGGACAATATACTTTTAAAGGGATAAATTTGGGAGATAAATATTCATCAGTTAACCTTGGTATAACTTATACTGAAAAAAAGCAGTTGATTATAAATTTTAAAAATAGTGTTATGCTCAAGGATAATGAAATATTTCTGAGTGGAGATTGGCGTTATTATATTTTTTCACAAGCTAATTATGGACTTGGCACAGATATTATACCACCAATAGGCAGTAGTAAAAATTTTGATTTAAACTTATTAATGGAACCAATGGAGTACAATTATCAAAAATTTCATCAAACCATATCATGGAAAGTTAAGGGTGATTTTTACGTTGGAGCCGGAATTCATTATGACGGTTATACTTCAATTGAAGATAATAGACTCGATATTGCAAAGGGAATTTTCACTTCCCATTACCTTTATAGCAAGAAAAACGGATTTAATAGCGAGGCTTATTATGTAAATGGATTAAGTTTTAACATGGTTTTCGATTCAAGGGATAACCAAATCAACACTAATCATG
This sequence comes from uncultured Bacteroidota bacterium, assembly GCA_903861155.1. Classification (GTDB taxonomy): domain Bacteria; phylum Bacteroidota; class Bacteroidia; order Flavobacteriales; family Flavobacteriaceae; genus Flavobacterium. The sequence goes on along the minus strand of CAIOTL010000150.1, from coordinate 2,905 downwards.
GTTGGTTTGGAAATGTTAACTTCAGGATGAACCCGGCTTTAAATAAAAATCAGGCTGCTAGTAGCGTACTTTTTGCTGAATATAGATATTTTTTGCCATTGAGCAAAACCAACGATCAACATGTATTCAGTATTTGGACTTATGGGCAGTTTATTACAAGCGGGAAGGTTCCATATCTCAACTTGCCGGCGATTGGCTGGGATCAGCGCAGTAGAAGCGGCAAAGGTTATGTTCAAGGAGTATTTCGCGGTTATAATTTAACATATCTTGAAACTGAATATCGATTTCCTATTAGCCGCAATCATTTGATCAGTGGAACACTATTTTCAAACTTCACCAGTGTAAGCGACAAGGATAGAAACATTCGCATTTTTCAATACATACAACCTGCTGTAGGAATTAGTTTACGGATTTTAATTGATAAAGCCACACGCACCAACTTGATACTAAATTATGCTTGGGGTAATCGTTCAAAAGCTTTTTACCTAAATGCCGGTGAGAGTTTTTAAATCCATCATTATGTGTTAATATTGTTAAAAGCATTTTTTAAATTGCTAGTTTTATCTTTTAAACTGAAATTTAAGCAAAAAAAACCGCACTGTATATGACAACAAAAACGGTTTTTTAAACAAATTGAACTAGTAAAAAATATTTTGGATTAGAAACAATATTCGTTTTCTGTCACTAATTTTGTGGTAATCATTTCTCTTAAGCCAATAATGTTTGGCATATTAGTGTATTTCGTAAAACGACGTAATCCCATTAACATCATACGTTGTTCATCGCCTTCTGCGAAAGAAATAACACTTTCTTTCCCTTTTTGGGTAACCACATCAACTGCTTTGTACAAATAGAGTTTTGCCATTGCTATTTGTTCCTGAACTTTGGCTTCGCCTTCTTTTTTGGCTAATTTTTCGGTTCTTAAAATTGTGGATTCTGCCATATAAATTTCGATTAAAATATCAGCAGCGGCGATTAATAATTGTTGGTGACCATCTAAATCGGGACCGTATTTTTGCACTGCTCCACCAGCAACCATAAGGAATGCTTTTTTCAATTTGCCAATCATTTCTTTCTCTTCGGCAAACAATTCAGAATAATCAGGAGTTTCAAATGATGGAATTCCCATTAATTCTTCTTGAACTTTTGTAGCAGGTCCAATTAAATCGACGTGTCCCTTAAATGCTTTTTTAATCAGCATTCCTACTGAAAGCATTCTGTTAATTTCGTTTGTGCCTTCGTAAATTCTGGCAATCCTGGCATCACGCCAAGCGCTTTCCATAGGCGTATCCTCTGAAAATCCCATTCCACCAAAAATCTGAATTCCTTCGTCGGCACAGTTTTGAACATCTTCTGATACGGCAACTTTAAGGATTGAACATTCAATGGCAAATTCTTCAACCCCTTTTAATTCAGCATCCTGATGGGTAGTACCTTCCGCTTCACGAAGACTAATTCTGTCTTCGATGTCTTTGGCTGCTCTGTATGTAGCGCTTTCTCCAGCATAACAAGAGGTCGCCATTTCTGCCAGTTTGTATCGAATAGCCCCAAATTGTGAAATTGGGGTATTAAATTGTACTCTTTCGTTAGCATATTTTACTGCTCCGGTAGTTACTCTTCTTTGAGCGTCAAGACAAGCAGCTGCTAATTTTATACGACCTACATTCAACGCATTCATTGCTATTTTAAATCCGTTTCCTCTTTCGGAAAGCATATTTTCAACAGGAACTTTAGTCTCTGCAAAGAATACCTGACGAGTGGAAGAAGCTCTTATCCCAAGTTTATGCTCTTCTTCACCCATTGTAATTCCATTAGCAGGATCATTTTCTACAATGAAACCGGTTATGTTTTTATCGTCTCCAATACGAGCAAAAACAATAAATATCGAGCAAAATCCTGCGTTAGAAATCCACATTTTTCCACCGGTAATGCTATAGTATTTTCCATCATCGGATAACACTGCTGTTGTTTTTCCTGAATTGGCATCCGATCCTGCGCCTGGTTCAGTCAAGCAATAAGCACCAAACCATTCGCCAGAAGCCAATGTTGGTACGTACTTTTGTTTTTGTTCTTCGGTTCCATAAAGTGTAATTGGCATCGTTCCAATTCCTGTATGTGCTCCAAAAGCTGTCGAGAAGGATCCTGTTCCTCCAGAAATATAATCGCAAACCAAAACCGTATTTACAAATCCCATTCCCATTCCGCCATAAGCTTCAGGAACAGCAACGCTTAAAAAGCCCAAATCTCCAGCTTTTTTCATTGTTTCTTCTGTGAATGCGTAGTCTTTTTTCTCGAAGCGGTCTTTGTTGGGCCAAATTTCTTTGTCCACAAACTCCTTAACCGAGTCACGCATCATTATTTGCTCTTCATTGAAGTCTTCTGGAGTGAAGATGTCTTCACATTTTGTTTCTTTTACGATGAATTGACCACCGCGTGTTTTATCGCTCATTTCTATGTTATTTTAAATTTTAGAGAAAAGAAGAAAGATGAAAGAAAAAAGATTAGATTTCCAATTTACTGATAAACCCAGTAGTCATTTTTTGGAACTCAATAATCTTATTTTCTATCTCAATCAATTTTTCGTCAGTTATGTATTTATTTTGATTTGCTATTATTAATTGTGTTTGTAATTCGAATGAAGAACCTAAACTTATATTCAAATAATGTTGAAAATGTTTATTTTCTCTATTAGAACCTTCTGCAATGTTTGAAGGCATTGAAACTGAAGCTCTATTCATTTGACTAACTAATCCATAAATTTCACTTTTTGGAAATTCTAAACAAATCTTATGAATATTAGATGTTATGTCCATTGACAAAATCCAAATTTTAAGATTTTTAAAGTTATGTTTCATATTTCTTGCCTCTTGTTTCTTTCTTCTTTCTTCTTTCTTCTTTCTTCTTT
>CAIOTL010000149.1 GCA_903861155.1 uncultured Bacteroidota bacterium | reverse complement strand
GGTTTTAAAATCAAACGTTTTTGCCAACTATTTAGTAAGCAACAATTCCCTGTATTTTGTCAATGTCCAAATTTGGTCATCTACCAGCAATTCTAGTTTGTCACAGTGATTTCTGATTTCTTCGAAATACGGCTTCACATTGTTGCAATACGCTTCGGCCATAGCCTGAGCATCTGTCAAATGGTTTGCTTTCTTTCTTTCGTTGGTCATCTCTTCCACTTTAGAATTGATTCCTTCGATGTGTCCTGAAATTTCCCTGATTAAGATAATTTGTTCTTTGGCGAGTGTTTTGTATTCTTCTCCAAAAATTTCTTTCAAGCCTTTCACGTTTTCAATCAAAGTATTTTGGTAGCGAATCGCTGTTGGAATTATATGGTTTTGAGAAAGATCACCCAAAACTCTTCCTTCGATTTGAATTTTCTTGGTATATTCTTCCAATTCAATTTCGTAACGCGCTTCTACCTCGACATGGTTCATAATTCCCATTTCCGAAAATAAATCCAAAGCTTGTTTTGAAGCTCTTGCTTTCAATGCTTCAGGAGTTGTTTTGAAATTACTCAAACCTCTTTTAGCCGCTTCGATTTCCCATGCTTCGCTGTAACCGTCACCTTCGAAAAGGATTTTTTTGGAAACCTTAATATATTCCCTCAAAACATTGAAAATAGCTTCGTCTTTTTTCAAATCTTTGGTTTCAATCAAAGCATCAACTGCAATTTTGAAATCTTTCAATTGTTTGGCCACAATCGTATTCAAGGTCGTCATTGCATTCGAACAATTTGCAGAAGAACCCACGGCTCTAAACTCAAATTTATTTCCCGTGAAGGCAAATGGCGAAGTTCTATTTCTATCGGTATTATCCAAAAGAACATCTGGAATTTTACCTACAACATTTAATTTCAAATCGGTTTTTTCTTCCGGCGATAATTTACCTTTTGTAACACCTTCCAATTCAGCCAAAACTTTCGTCAATTGTTCTCCAATAAACACGGAAATAATTGCCGGTGGCGCTTCATTTGCGCCTAATCTATGGTCGTTACTGGCTGTTGCAATCGCGGCTCTCAACAAAGCTTCATAATCATTTACCGCTTTGATGGTATTGATAAAGAAAGCCAAAAACTGTAAATTACTCATTGGGGTTTTGCTCGGACTTAACAAGTTCACACCTGTATCTGTAGCCAATGACCAGTTATTGTGCTTCCCAGAACCGTTTACACCTTTAAAAGGTTTTTCATGTAGCAATACTTTAAAATCATGTCGTTCAGCCACTTTTTGCATCACATCCATCAACAAACAGTTGTGATCTACCGCTAGGTTTGTTTCTTCGAAAATAGGCGCCAATTCAAATTGATTTGGAGCCACTTCATTATGACGTGTTTTTACTGGAATTCCCAGCAACATACATTCTTGCTCTAAATCTCTCATATAAGTCAAGGCACGACTTGGAATAGAACCAAAATAATGATCGTCTAATTGTTGCCCTTTTGCCGAAGTATGCCCTAATAACGTTCTGCCGGTCATCACAAGATCGGGGCGAGAGTTTGCCAATGCACTATCGATCAAGAAATATTCTTGTTCCCAACCAAGAGTTGCTGTAACTTTTTTTACATTTTTGTCAAAATATTTACATACTTCGGTAGCTGCTTCGTCCATAGCAGATAAGGCTCTCAATAAAGGAATTTTATTGTCTAATGCTTCGCCTGTATAGGAGATAAAAACCGTTGGAATACATAAAGTCGTTCCGTAAATAAATGCTGGAGATGTTGGATCCCAAGCAGTATAACCTCTTGCTTCGAATGTGTTTCTGATTCCGCCATTTGGAAAACTGGAAGCATCTGGTTCTTGTTGCACTAATTGTCCGCCACCAAATTTTTCTACTGGATCACTACCATCATAAGAAGTTTCGAAGAAGGCATCATGTTTTTCGGCAGTACTACCTGTAAGTGGTTGAAACCAGTGAGTATAATGAGTCACTCCTTTTGACAAAGCCCACTCTTTCATACCCATGGCGATATAATCGGCTAATTTTCTGTCTATTTTTGCACCATTTTGAATTGCGCCTTGCACTCCCTTTAAAGCATCTGAAGTTAAATATTGCTTCATTGCCTTTTCGTTAAATACATTTGAACCAAAAATAATTGATTTCCTGTCGGTCTCTTCAAAATGAACCGGCTTTCTAGTTGAAGCTTCTTTTATAGCTTGAAAACGTAATGTTGACATAATAATTTAATTTTCATCAAATATAATTATTATTTTTAGCATACAAATAATAACGTATTTAAAATTTAACCCACATAAAAATAGGGCATTCGCAAAAGTACTATAACCAAATATTATTTTACCCCCAATATTTTATACATATAAACATTTGATTTATATTTGCAGATATAAAATAAAATTTAGATTATTATGGCTAAAATAAAATTAGAGTACCTTTGGTTGGATGGATACGAACCAACTCAAAATCTTAGAAGTAAAACAAAAGTAGAAGAGCATGAAAATTTTAAAGGAACGTTAGCAGAAATTGGTAACTGGTCTTTTGATGGTTCTTCAACAAAACAAGCAGAAGGTGGTTCCTCTGACTGTTTATTAGTACCTGTAGCAATTTACCCTGACCCGACTCGTATCAATGGATACTTAGTAATGACAGAGGTAATGTTTGCAGATGGCAAAGCACATCCATCCAATGGTAGAGCTACTATTGATGATGACGGTGATTTCTGGTTCGGTTTTGAACAAGAATATTTTATTATGGATACTAAAACTTTATTGCCTTTAGGATTTCCTGTAGGTGGCTACCCAGCTCCACAAGGAATGTACTACTGTTCAGTGGGAGGTAAAAATACTCATGGAAGAAAATTAGTTGAAGAGCACGCCGATTTATGTATCGCGGCTGGTCTTAACTTTGAAGGTATCAATCAAGAAGTTGCTTGTGGCCAATGGGAATTTCAATTATTCGCAAAAGGAGCTAAAAAAGCAGGTGATGAAATCTGGGTTGCTCGATATTTATTAGATCGTTTGACTGAAAAATACGGTTACTATATTGAATACCACCCAAAACCACTTGGTGATACTGACTGGAACGGTTCAGGTATGCATGCTAACTTCTCTAACGAAGTTCTTAGAACTTGTGGAGACAAAGCAATTTACGATAAAATATGTGAGGCTTTTCGTCCAGTTGTTGAAGAACACATTGCTGTTTACGGAGCTTACAACGACCAACGTTTAACTGGTAAACATGAAACTGCTTCTATTCATGATTTCTCTTATGGAGTTTCAGATAGAGGAGCTTCAATCCGTATTCCTTTATATACTGTTCAACATGGTTGGAAAGGATATTTGGAAGATAGAAGACCAGCTTCAAATGGTGATCCATACAAAATTGCTGCAAGAATCATTAAAACTGTGAAATCAGCTTTGTAATTCTTACTCAATTATAACAAAAAGTGCTTTCAGAAATGAAGGCACTTTTTTTATACAAATTTTTAAAACATCTTTATTTCAGAATAAATTTCAAACTTAAATAATCAAAAAGTATCTTTGACAAACAACAAAATTACTTTTTCATGATGGTTTGGATTTCCTTTTTAACTGCTATTCTACTTTTTCTTGCGCTTGATTTAGGTGTATTTAATAAAACACCTCACATCATCAGCACCAAAGAAGCCAGTAAATGGACTGCAATATGGGTGGCAATGTCCTTTCTTTTTTCGGGAGTAATTTACTGGCTGTACGGCAAAAACTATATTTCAAATCCCGACGCCCTCAAATCGGCTGGAGCTTCCATAAAATATACTACTGGATATTTAATCGAATTGTCGTTGAGTGTCGACAACATATTTGTTATCGCCATCATATTCTCCGCTTTTAGAATCCCACAAAAATACCAGCATCGTGTTTTGTTCTGGGGAATATTGGGAGCCATTGTTTTTAGGGGTCTGATGATCTTTTTTGGCGTCTTGCTTATTCGCAAATTCACTTGGACAGCCTATGTTTTTGGAGCTTTCTTGCTTTTTACGGCTATGAAAATGTTGTTTACCAAAGAAGAGGATAAATTTGAACCCAAAAAATCTTCTGTTTACAAAGCATTACGAAAAATAATTCCCGTTACAAGTCATATGGACGATGAACATTTCTTCGTAAAAAGAAGACACATCACCGCTGCAACACCCTTGCTAGTTGCGTTAATCGTTATCGAAGTGATGGATGTCGTTTTTGCAATGGATAGCGTTCCCGCCATTTTGGCCATCACTTCGGATCCTTTTTTGGTATTTAGTTCGAATATTTTTGCAATATTGGGATTGCGTTCCATGTATTTTTTCTTGGCCAATATGCTCGAGAGATTCAGCCACTTGGAATACAGTTTAATTGCCATTTTGAGTTTTGTAGGTCTGAAAATGTTACTTCATGATTTCTTTTATATCCCTGAATGGGTATCATTAGCTTTTATTGCTCTCTCGCTCATTATAGGAGTTGTAGTCTCTCTAAAATTAAATCCCGAAGCAATTTCCGAAGGCAAACAATAAAAAACTATGCTTCTATTAATAAAAAAAGGAAACCTCACGATTTCCTTTCATATATCATACACAAAATATTCTTAGAAATTAATCTTTTGAATTTGATTCTCATTTAGCTTTAAAGCAGCCATAACCCCTACATAATCCTTAGTGTTTAATGTAGTTGCAAGACTTCCTGGAACAACAACAATTCTAAAAATTTGATTTAATCGATAAGCAGGATCGAGAGTTGATAAATTATTTCCTTCTAAATAAATTTGGACATCATTTCTAGTGAAATTAAAATTATAACTAAAATTTCTAGTTCCATCAACAAAATAATGATTTTCAGGCAAAAACTCCCATAAATCATTTCCATTTACAGCTCCACTTAAACGATACACTAATACCACATCAGAAGGATATATTGCCATTGGAAAAGTATAATTAATACTATATCCAGTTGGCAAAAAATTGACTGAAGTTGTTTCATAAACTGTACTCAAAAAATTATTGTTCACGATACCTGCAGGACTTACGGAGCTTGTGCATCCTTGCAAACTAAACATTCCGACTACGGCTAAAAGGGCAATGATCTTTTTCATAATTTATTGTTTTTTATTGATTCAAATAGGCTATTTCAAAAATCAAACCAATTTATTTATTTTTGCCTATTTTATTGAAAATAAATTGAATTATATTTGTAACCATGAAGGACAATCTAAAATTACACATGGTAATGCTGGGCTGCACGCCCGAAGGTAGGTATACGGAACAACACGATATTTTTTTTGGAATTGGCAAATCCTTGAAAGAATTGATTCCAGACATGAAGGCTTTTTGGCCTGAAGCCAAAGGAAAAATCCATATTGACGCTTGGCGCGAAGTGACGATGGTCGATACCTTTTCGATAGAGATTGTCGAAAAAATAGCATCTTCTGAACCAGTTTCGGATAATTTGTTTTTTATCAACCTTGGTGGCTACAAAGAAAACGAATTTGAAGAATACCATTATAAAATGCTTACTATTGCCGAAAATTTAGGCATTGCATCCAAAAATGCAAAGGCGACCGCTTTCTACAAACACTGCGGTTTCAAAGGAGCCACTTCGCATATCGATGACAAATACGGAATCGACGTGGATGACATTTATAATGTCGACGATATTTTAAACGACCATTACAAGGAAAAATATTCATTGAAAATCACTAAAGTGAAGACGTTTTTCGAAGAAGATCCCTTGCATATTGGCTATTTGAAATTGGATAAAATTTTTTAATTCTTGATTTCCATTTTATGCAAAATTGTTATTGTGGAAGTTCGTTATCTTTCGAAAATTGTTGCGAACCTTATCTAAAAAACTTAAAAAAAGCACCAACTGCAGAAGCATTGATGCGTTCAAGATATTCTGCTTTTGCCACGGGCGCCGCCGATTACTTAGTAGCCACCACGCACTTACCACAAAGAAAATTTCATAATAAAGCTTACATTTTAGAATGGTCTAAAAGCAATCATTGGATAAAACTTGAAGTATTGGCCACGACTGAAACCACCGTGACTTTCAAAGCCTATTATTTAGATTCGGAACTCAAAGCACAAATTCATAACGAACATTCTACTTTTGTTTTCGAAAATGGAAATTGGTATTATGTCGATGGAGAATATTAAAAACGCTTTTTTATAGGAATCCAAATTTCTTCTTCCGAATCGGAATCCTCTTTCTTGTATTTTTCTCCAAGAATTTCAAATTGTGGTCTAGTATCTAATTCAAATTCAGAACTAGGCAGCCAATCCGTGTAAATAGATTTAAAAAAAGCTGGAGCATTGCTTTGGTCTCCTTTATAATTAAAGACGGCATATAACCCTTCTTGAATTTCCAATATCTCCATTCCTTCAGGAACGAAATCAAAAGTTGAAACTGCTGCTGCTGCCCATTTTACAAAAAGGGTATTCGGACTAAAATCAAAATTTTCAGGATTAATTTGGATATTATAAAGTTCATTACCAACAACGTTTTGAATTTCTTTTTTACTAGGCATAAAACCACTCCACAATTCAAATGCACGATAATTAGCGTAGGTAAAACTTAGATTTTTACCTATAAATTTTGTGGCTGGGAAAATTTTTATTTCTGGAATCATATTGTAAAAATAGAAAAACCTTTCCTTTTCGAAAGGTCTTTTTGCTATATTCTTCTTTCGGTTTCTAAATTAAATATAGAAATGCGATACAAAAACGAAAGTCACTATTTGTATTTTTTTTTATAGTTTAAACTTTATTAGAAAACAGGAATAGGTTATCGTTAAAAAAAAGGGGAGTTGTCATAAAAAAGCATCCCACAATATGTGAGATGCTTTAGAGTTAAAATTAATACTAAACTATTTCGAAGACATCACTTTTTTGGTTATGCTTTCTCTGTCCGTAGTTATTTTAACAACATAAACTTGCTCTTGAACCTTACTAAAATTAAGGTTAAGCGTAATTTCTTTGTCTAAATAACCATTGGCATCTGTTTTTGAAAGCACCAAAGCACCACTAGAATTATATACTTCAATTTTTACCTCTGAGGTATAATCGAATTTATATCTGATGGTCAATTGGTCTTTGAAAGGGACCGGATAGGCTTCAAAACCTGTAGTTGTAGTAGTTGAAATAAGAGTACAATTTGATGCTGTAGTAGCTTTTGTTCCTCCCAATGGACAGCCTGAATTATTAAGAACATCCAATTGGGATGCTAATAATCCCGGTGCATTTCCACCAGCTAAGAATGCCGCATTAACCGCATCGATTACTGATTGAGGATTATTCAAATAAGGCGCAGGATAATCAACCTGATCGCTACAAGCATTCAACAAAGCAGCCACCCCTTGACGGGCAAGGTTATAAATACCGCCACCCCCTAAATTTAAAGCTTGCAATAAAGTCAAATTAGGAAAGGTTGATTGCGCACCTGTAAACACATTGCCAAACATCATACAAGTGGTATAGCTTGGACACCATCTGTCAGTATGGCTTTTCCAATATCCTAAAGTACATCCTTCCATAGCACAAGATTGAACCGTAACAACAGCATCTGCATGGTTTATACATCCTGTATCTGAATTAGTAAATGTGTAGGTTACGGTATAAGGACCAGCTGCTAGACCTGTAGCATCAAATGTGCTTCCTGTTACATGAGCTCCACTCCAAACACCTCCTGCGGGT
>CAIOTL010000148.1 GCA_903861155.1 uncultured Bacteroidota bacterium | reverse complement strand
CCAATATAGATAAAGCTCAAGCTAGAAGAATCCTTTTTAAAGTCGCTCAAACAAACATAAAAATAGATTATGATTACTTATATTTCATTCTTTTTGAACTAATTACTAATGCATTGAATTTCTCAAAAACAAAAAAAATCATTGTAACTGGTAAAAAACATAACTCTGAATATTACGAACTTTTAATACAAGATTTCGGAATTGGATTTAGTGACGAAGAATTAAAAAAAATTACTATAAATCATCCAGAATTAGGTTTAGGGTTTAATCTGAGTAAAATATTAATACAAAAATCAAAAGGCGTTTTTAGTATAATTTCTCAAAAAAATGTAGGGACAACAATAAAAATATTTTTGCCTTTATATTTAGAACCCATAAAGTGATTTTTATTTTTTCCTTTCTATAACGTAATTTACCATCAAAACCAAGGCTTCTTTGAATTCTGATTTTGGGTAAAACTCCAAAAGCAAAAGTGCTTCTTTCTGGAATTGTTCCATTTTTTGTTCGGCATAAAACAAACCGTTATTATTCTTCACAAAGGCTATAACTTCTTTTACCCGATTCTTGTCTTTATTATGGTTTTTTATGGAATTGATGACCCAAGATTTTTCTTTTGTTGTGCAATTATTCAAAACGTGAATTAACGGCAAAGTCATTTTTTGTTCCTTGATATCGATTCCGGTAGGTTTGCCAATTGCTTCCTCACTATAATCGAATAAATCGTCCTTGATTTGGAATGCCATCCCAATGAGTTCGCCAAATTTACGCATATTTTCGACCTTGATTTCGTCTTCAATAACTGATTTGGCACCCAAAGCGCAACAAGCTGCCATAAGTGTCGCCGTTTTTTTTCGAATGATTTCGTAATAAATATCTTCTGTAATGTCGAGTCTTCTGGCTTTTTCAATTTGAAGTAATTCCCCTTCGCTCATCTCGCGAACGGCGACAGAAATAATCCGCAACAAATCGAAATCGCCATTATCTATTGACAACAACAATCCTTTGGAAAGCAAATAATCGCCAACAAGGACGGCAATTTTATTTTTCCAAAGCGCATTAATGGAGAAAAAACCTCTTCGGCGATTGCTGTCGTCAACCACGTCGTCGTGAACCAAAGTTGCGGTATGAATCAACTCTATAACTGATGCTCCACGATAGGTTCTTTCGTTTACAATTCCTTCAGCGACCATTTTTGCAGTCAAGAAAACAAACATCGGTCGCATTTGTTTTCCTTTTCTGTTAACGATATAATATGTAATTCTGTTTAACAAAGCCACTTGTGAAGTCATCGATTCATAGAACTTTTTTTCAAAAAGTTCCATCTCCTGAATAATGGGCAGTTTTATTTGAGAAGTGATATTCATTTTGACACCAAATATACGATTTTCGAATAAAAACCGTTAATCTATCTTAAATAAGAACGAATAGTAAATTGTTAAATTTTATATAAAAAAGAATACAACATTAAACCTTTTATTGAATACTTTATCAAATATAACAATCCTAAATTATTAACCCCAAAATTATTTATTATGAAAACAAAAATTTTATTATTCGGAGCTTTCATTGCTCTTTCTTTTTTTGTTAGTTGTTCTTCTAATGGAAATTCACCAAGTACGACCTCCATTACTGGCACAGATGCCGCTGTTGTTTCTAAAATTGATGCCTCTATTAACGATGTGGCTACCATTGCAGAAGACCAAGTCACAGCACAACAGAGCATAACGGCCAAGACCAGTGTTGCGTTTAAAAGTCTTTTGCCTATTTGTGCAACCGTTACCACGGTTTTGGAAAATGGAACTTGGACTAGAACTATCGATTTCGGCACCACAGGTTGTGCTCTTCCCAATGGGAATATTTTGAAAGGAAAAATTACTATTAGTTTTGCTAATGATTTTATAAGTTCAACTAAAACAATATCCTATAGTTTTGATGGTTTTTACCATAATGGCAACCTTATTCAAGGCAACAGAACTATCGTTCAAACACTTAGCAGTTCTACTCTCTTGACTGCCTTGCACCCTGTTTCTACACACACAATCAATATGACCATTACTTTTGCTAATGGCACGGTTTATACAAGAACTGGAACTAGAGTTAGAGAAATGATTGCAGGATATGACACTCCATTCATTTGGTCAGACAATATTTTCATGGAAACTGGGAATAGCATTACTGCGCGTCCAAATGGAGATGTGATTACTGCGACTATTACAACTCCTTTAGAATTTACATTGAGCTGCAATATGCCTTTCCCAGTTCAAGGAGTAGTTTCAATAATAAAAAACACCTCTACAGGTGTGTTAGATTATGGCAATGGAACTTGTGACGACCTTGCAACACTAACTGTAGATGGTGGCGCTACAACTAATATTACTTTAGGCAAATAAAACTCTTTTTTTGAGTGGTTTATAAATCACTCAAAAGGAGAAAATTATTCTTGAAAAAATAAAATTTAGATAAAATTATTAAAAGAGTTCGCCATTGCGAACTCTTTTTTTATACTTCTTTATTGGCCAGTTGACCGCAGGCAGCATCAATATCCTTGCCGCGACTTCTGCGCACTTTTACCACGATACCGCTGGCTTGAAGCTCTTTTATATAGGCGTTGACCGCTTCTTCCGAAGCTTGTTGGAATTCCCCGTCATCTATCGGATTGTATTCAATCAAATTGACTTTGCACGGAACATATTTACAGAATTTTACCAATGCTTCAATAGAAGCTTTGTCGTCATTAATCCCTTTCCACACAACATATTCAAAGGAAATTTTGCTTTTTGTTTTTTTGTACCAATATTCTAATGATTCTCGTAAATCTGCCAAAGGAAAATTTTCGCTAAAAGGCATAATTCGAGAACGGATTTCATCGATTGCTGAATGCAGGGAAACCGCAAGATTGAATTTCACCTCATCGTCGGCCAATTTTTTGATCATTTTTGGCACTCCCGAAGTCGAAACCGTAATCCGTTTGGGTGACATTCCCAAACCTTCGTTTGAGGTTATCATTTCTATCGCTTTCAACACATTGCCATAATTCATCAGCGGTTCGCCCATTCCCATAAAAACAATGTTCGACAATGGACGATTGTAATACAAACGACTTTCTCTGTCAATAGCGATAACCTGATCGTAAATTTCTCCCGGTTCCAAATTTCGCATTCTTTTAAGTCGTGCCGTCGCACAAAAATTACAATCTAAACTACAGCCCACTTGACTTGAAACACAAGCCGTTGTTCTTGTTTTTGTTGGAATCAAAACACTTTCGACAACCAAACCGTCGTGCAAACGAACAGCATTTTTTACCGTTCCATCCTCGCTGTGTTGCATTGTATCGACTTTGATGTGATTGATGACAAAGTTTTCTTCGAGCATATTCCGTGTTGTTTTTGCAACGTTGGTCATATCATCAAAACTGTGTGCCCCTTTGCTCCACAACCATTCGTAAACTTGGTTCCCACGAAAAGCTTGATCACCATTGGTCACAAAAAAATCACGTAATTGTTCTTTCGACAAGGCTCGTATGTCTTTTTTCTCGATTTGCATAGTGCAAATTTAATGACTATTTGTTGATTTATTTCATCAATTCGCATAAATGCTCGTGTGTTGATTTGATAATTTGATAACTTTGACAAAAATTAAAAAAATGCATTTCATTTCCCAAAAATTAGAAGATTATATCGAACAACATTCTGAAAAAGAGCCGAAATTACTGGCGGCTTTAAACAAAGAAACCTATCAGAAAATTTTGTTGCCCCGAATGTTGAGTGGCCATTTTCAAGGGCGTGTTTTGAGTATGCTTTCCAAATTAATTCGACCGATGAATATTCTCGAAATTGGAACTTATACCGGTTATTCGGCTTTGTGTCTATGCGAAGGAATGCACGAAAATGGACAACTTCACACGATTGACATCAAGGAAGAACTGATTGATTTCCAAAGAAAATATTTCGACAAATCGCCTTGGGAAAACCAAATTGTGCAACATCTTGGCCAAGCCATAGCAATTATTCCAAATTTGGACTTGAAATTTGATTTGGTTTTTATTGATGCCGATAAGGAAAATTACATCAATTATTTCGAATTGATTGTTCCAAAAATGAACAAAGGAGGAATTATTCTTTCGGATAACGTTTTGTGGAGCGGAAAAGTTCTTGAACCTTTACAACCGAACGATTTAAGCACAAAAATTATTATGGAATACAATCAATTATTAAAAAACGACCCGAGAGTGGAAACGCTTTTATTACCCATACGTGATGGATTAATGATTTCAAGAATTGTTTAAATTTCTTGAAATTACTTCGTTCCAATTACTCCAGGAAAATATTTTTGTTGAGCATTTTGATACAATTTGAACATCAAAAATCCCATTATTAATCCACATAAATACCCACAAATAATATCGGTTGGATAATGCAATCCCAAATAAATTCGGCTATATGCGAATATTAAAGGCCATAAGAAAAGGAATCCTAAATATTTAAAATGGCGTTTCAAATTAAAATATAAAAAAGTGGCAACTGCCATTGTGTTAGCGGCGTGACCCGAGAAAAAACTGAATGTCGCGCTCGATTTGATGATTCTTATTTTGGCGTTTATTTCCGGATTATTACAAGGTCGCAATCTATGAAATGCATATTTGAACAAATTGGTGATTTGATCCGTGAAAACCAACAAAATAGCCACGAATAAAAGCATATACAAGGTTTGTTTTGTTCCTAATTTTTTGAAAATCAGGTATAATAAAACTGCAAAAAATGGAATCCAACTGGTTTGTTTAGTAACCAATAACCAAAATCCATCGAACGTTTCAGAGCCAAGGCCGTTTAAATAAATAAATAATTGGGTGTCAAGAGACACTATTTTTTCTAGCATTATTTTTTGCGTTTTATTGGCCCGACATTATCTTCGATTTCCTCCACGGCTTTATCCGTTTGAGGTACTTTTTCGACCAATGGAACGTCTTTTGTTTTATCAATTTCAACTGCAATAATTGTGGTTGCTGTAACTTCTGTCAAGGTTGTTGTAGCTTCACCCAATAAATCGCTTTTGGTTTTACTCATTTCCGAGGCAAAAGCGCCTGATATTCCGGTCAATGTTGTCGTTGTTTCACCTAACAAATTAGTTTTGGCTTTGTTGATTTCTGAAGTGATATTGCTAGCCAAATCATTTATCATTTTATGGTCAAAGCCGTTCTCTTCAACTCCCTTTTGAATTTCATTCTTTATGTCGTTTGTTGCATTTTTTAATTGCGCCATCATTTTTGCCATTCCGCGAGCCATTTCGGGCACTTTATCTGAACCAAAAAGTAACAGAAAAATAAACATAATAAAAATTATTTCGCCTCCTCCTATTCCAAACATAATTTTTTTATTTTAAGCTGCAAAGTTACAAAGTTGCCAAGTTACAAAAGGTATTATTTTGTAAATAATTAACATTAATCAAATTTTGATTATTTTTCGGTTTCAAATGTTATAATTCTTTTGAACTCCTTGTTTTTGTTAATAAGAAAATCAATCAATTCAAATTGGGATTCGGGTTTAAGGAGTGTATTTGATTTCGAATCATTTTCACAAAAAACAAGAAAAAGTCCAATTTCATCTTCATTGAGGTTTAATGTATTGGTAAAAAAAGTATAACTGACCGTTTTCATCGCAACCTCTGTAAAACTCGATGGGGTAATAAAATCAGTCCTTTCCGGATTTTTTATCTTTAGAACCTTCAAAATATCTTTGTACATCCGCACAAAGTTCATTCCGTTTTCAATGGTCCATCTGATGGCATTGTCCGGTTTTTCGGTGAATATTTTTCATCATCAAAATATTGCATGTCGACATATTTTTGCAAATTTCCCGCTTCGATTGGATGAATGCTTTTTTTGGCATAAATGACGACCTCAACTAGTTGTTTGGTTAAAATTTCTAGTTTCACTCTTAAAGAGGAAGAAGAAAAATCTTTTTGGGCAAGCTTTATTCTTTTTGTTTTGAAAGCCAAACTCGAAAAAACCAGCGTGTCATTTACTTTTGCCAATACCGTGAAAAATCCTTGGGAATTTATTACGGTTCCGGTTTTCGAATTTATATTGAAAATAATACCGTTTTCAATTTTTATGGAATCATTTACAGCCTGACCATACAATGGTATTCTGGTCAATATTTGTCCGGAAGAAAATTGATAAAACAAAAACAAAACGAGAATTCCTATTTTACTTTTCATCACGCATAATTTGGTTAAACTTTTCGGCTAAAGGAACAATTAAAAACATAGTCATTGTTTTATTTTTAGATTGCAACGACGCATCGAAATTCGTGTCTTCAACACAATAGTACTGGAAACCCTTGATGTAATTAATGGAGATTTTTAGCGTCTCAATGTAATATTTGTCTTCAAAAAGAACAACTATTTTGGCCAACAATTCTTCTTTCTTTTCTACTTTAAGCTCTTTCTTGAGCATTGCAGTTCTACCAGAAAAATAATTTATAATTGCATCGACATTGGTAGAATTCGC
This sequence comes from uncultured Bacteroidota bacterium, assembly GCA_903861155.1. GTDB lineage: Bacteria > Bacteroidota > Bacteroidia > Flavobacteriales > Flavobacteriaceae > Flavobacterium. Next base: position 12,344 of record CAIOTL010000148.1, on the reverse strand, counting down.
AGTGTATAGCTTCCGTTCGGCCGGGGTATAATGCTTAATCCCTGTGGGATAAATCCTCAATGATACTACATTTATCTCGGGATGTTCATTGATTACAGCCTCTTTTAGTTCATTGCTTTTCTGAGTCATTTTAACAAGAAACACATCTGGAATCAAATCTTGTCTAGTTACCATTTTTCGTAATGTTTCGAGATTGACAGCCGAAAAAATCAAAACATCTCCCTCTTTTGCAAATAGTGCAAAAAGTCCGTTTTTATCAGAAATACTCGCCTTCTGATTCGAGGAATTTAGAATGTTTATTCCTTCTACCGAAGTTGAATCGGCAATTATTTTTCCTTGAAGTTTTTTTTCTTTTATTTGTCCAAATGCAAACTGCACTAATTATACTAAAATTACAGTCAAAGTTAACGAATTATTCGTTCTCACAGGCAATTATATCATTATATTTTAGTGCCAATTCCCCCATCAAAAAGTCGGTCATTGTTTTGTTTTTAGAATCCAAAATAGTGGTAAACCTTGTGTTTTCAACAATATAATATTCAAACCCTTTTATGTATTCCACAGGGATTTTTAAATTACCTCCAAAAAAAATTCAAGATCATTCAAATCTGCAATAATTTTGCCGTCCAATTTAATTCTAACGTTTTCTTGCGACAAGACGTTGGTGATAACTAAATAAAAAACAGCTACACTTGTTCTCATTTTTAAGATTCAATTATGGACAAGCTGTAAAAGCAGCCTAATCTCTTCCCAATTAATTTGTAAAGGCTTGGCAAAATATGTTAATTAAAAATCCTAAAAACATGTTTGAAATGCACGATTTAATATCTTTAACGCAAATTATTCAGTCATACCAAAATGAAAAATATAATTATCGCCAGCACATCCACCCTTCACGGAGGAGAATATTTAGAATACCTATTACCTGAATTGGTCGTCCATTTTCAGCATTGTAAAACAATTCTTTTCATTCCGTTTGCCAGGCCACGCGGAATTTCTCATGAAGAATATACAGCAAAAGTGACGTTGGCTTTCGCAAAAATAGACAAAGAGGTAAATGGAATTCACGAATTTGAAGATATGGCAATGGCTATCAAAAATGCCGAAGGAATTTTTACTGGTGGAGGAAATACCTTTTTATTGGTTTCCCAATTATACAAAAACGAACTCCTAAAAGTTCTAGCAGAAGTTGTGAAAATCGGGATACCCTATTTAGGAACCAGCGCAGGGAGCAACATTTGTGGGCTGACGATGCAAACCACCAATGATATGCCCATCATTTACCCTCCAAGTTTTCAAACTTTGGGATTAGTTCCGTTCAACTTGAATCCACATTATCTTGATGACAATCCTGACACAGAACATATGGGAGAAACTCGCGAAACCAGAATAAACGAGTTTCATACTTTTAACACATTTCCAGTAATAGGATTAAGAGAAGGAAGCTGGATTGAAGTAAAAGGTAACGAAATAACTTTAAAAGGAAAATTGTCAGCACGTATTTTTAGACTTAATCAAAGTCCCTCAGAAGTAGAAACCGGAACTGACTTGAGTTTTATAAAATAAAAAAACCTCAAACTTTCGTATGAGGTTTTTGGAGCGAAAGACGAGGCTCGAACTCGCGACAACCAGCTTGGAAGGCTGGAGCTCTACCAACTGAGCTACTTTCGCATTACAACGGTGCAAATATAATTAATAACTTTCCTTTGATGCAAATTTTTTGTGAAAATTTTACAAAAGACGGCCATTTTTTTACAACGGTTTTAAAATTAAATTGTTACAGCCTCATTACTTTTATAAAGTCATAACTATTGTCGAAAAAACGACAACTACAGAAGCTTATTTGGTCAAAATTGCTGTTTTCGAAAAGTAAAATCATTCGAAAATTGACGTATTTGACTCACAGAAAGATTAAATTCAAAAAATATGTAAATAAAGCAGGCGATTTGTTTAGGAATTAAATCTATAATTTCGAAATTGTTTGGATGAAAAATCTAGGTGATTAATTCAGAGGCTGTTTTTAAATTTTCCGAAGGAAAATATATAAACAAACAGGATTTATCTTTTATCGTGTTGATGATTCCTTTTAACAATTCTTCAGGGATTGCCGGACAACCTTGGCTTCTTCCTAATCTTTTGTTGTTTTTGATAAATGAACTTGAAACATAATTTGCTGCATGCATCACCACACCTCTTGCTCTTGCATTGTTATTTATTCCTTTTTCGAGACCATCTAACCTCAATGACATTCCATGTTTTCCGCTATAAATTTCTCCTGTGGCATAAAATCCCAAACTGCTTTTAAACGATCGATCTGCATTCGAAAAACTACTGGCAAATTCCTGGCCAGTATTTCTTCCGTGGGCAACAAGGGAATTATACAAAATGGTGTTTGTAGACAAATCTATTACCCAAAGTCTTTTAGTGTTTGAAGACATACTAAAATCAATTAGGGTTAAAATATCTTTCTGAATTAATCCTTTTTCTTTCAATAAATAAAACCCTTTTAAAGCTTCACTAAAACTTCGAAGATTGGGCAAATCAAATTGATTACAATTCAGAGTATTGTAAATCATTCCAATTTTTGAATCGAAATTTGGTTTCAAAACACATGCAACTTTGTTTTGGTGGTTATTCCTTGTAGTGAGGAAATTTGACTTGCTCGAAGTAAGGGAAAACAACAAAGACAAAATGACAGAAAATATTTTATAATTCATTGGGGTAGTATAGGTTATATATTTAGACCTGAGTTAACAAAGATACAACGAAACAAGCCTATTGCAACTATTTAAGAAAAAAATAAGACATCATCTCTTTTAGGGTGTATTCTCGTCTGTTAAAAATCACATTGTGTTTGCTTTTTGTGTTAATTTTACTATTTTTGCTTATCTGAAATCTTAATTTATGCCGAAGTTTTATACTCTAATGCTACTCTTTTTGGTTCTCTTTAGCTTAAATGCTTTTGGCCAAAAAAAGACTCTTCGAGCAAAATCTATCGGGGAAAACATTACCATCGACGGGGAAATAGACGAAGAAGCCTGGAAAACTGCGCCAATTGCTTCTGATTTCATAATGTTTGAACCTGACAACGGAAAACCTATCAACAACAGCAAAAGAACGGAAGTTAAACTGCTTTATGACAATAACGCCATTTATATTGCGGCCTTGTTGTATGATGATGAGCCAAGTAAAATTTCGAGAGAAGTAACCAATCGTGACGTTTTTGGGATATCCGACATTTTTTCGGTTTCCATCAACGGATACAATGATGGTCAGCAGGATTTTAAATTTTTTGTAAGTTCCGCTGGAGTTCAAATGGATTGTTTGGCAACAAGAGACAGTGAAGATTATACTTGGGATGCCATCTGGGAAAGCAAGGCAAAAATAACCGATTTTGGTTGGGTCGTAGAAATGAGGATTCCTTATGCAGCACTCCGATTTTCGAACAGCAATAAACAAACTTGGGGTATAAATTTTGCTCGAATCATAAAACGCGATGCCCAGGAATACACTTGGAATCGTGTTAACACAAAAATTGGAAACGTGATTGCGCAAGAAGGAATTCTGGAAGGAATTGAACACGTGAAAACCCCAACCCGACTGTTCTTTATTCCTTATACTTCGGCCTATTATCAAAAAGACCATTTCAATTCAGACAAAACTTTCAAGGCCGGCTTGGATATTAAATACGGAATCAACGATTCGTTTACGCTCGATGCCATATTGGTTCCTGATTTTGGACAAACAAAATTTGATAATGCCATACTAAACTTGACTCCTTTCGAACAATTACTCAAAGAAAACAGACCTTTTTTCACAGAAGGAACGGATTTATTTTCTAAAGGCGGGATGTTTTATTCCAGAAGAATTGGTGGAAGTCCAATAATAGATAGTTATGATTTTCAAAAACAATTGCCTGCAAATGAAGAAATCACAAATTTCCCTAGCACTGTCAATTTAATAAATGCCGTAAAAGTTTCAGGACGAACAGAAAAAGGATTGGGAATTGGGTTTTTGAATGCCGTTACCGAAAAAACTTATGCAACCATTCGAAATAATGACACAAATGAAACACGAAAAGAAGTTATAGAACCGTTGACTAATTACAATGTTTTGGTTTTTGACCAACGTTTTAACCAAAACTCATCGGTTTCCTTTGTAAATACAAACACCGTAAGAAATGGAAGTTTTAGAGATGCCAATGCCTCAGCTTTATTATTTGATTTGAATACAAAAGCAAACACTTATAATTTATATGGAGACTTTAAATACAGTTCGATAAAAGATAATGACATTAAATATAGTTCCATCAGCCTAGAAAATTACAATGGTTATAAATCTTCATTAAACTTTGCCAAAACCAGCGGAAGATATCGATATTTATTTTCTGGGAAATACTTATCAGAGAATTATGATATAAATGACTTGGGACTCATTTATGTCACCAATTACCATGCTGCCTACACAGAAATGAGTTATAGAATTGTAAACCCAACGAAGGTTTTCAACACATTTAAGGCAACGCAAAATATCAATTTTGAATCGCAAAATACCACAGGAAAAACCCAAGAATCTTGGTACCAAATCCTGGCAACTGCAACTACATTGAAGAACAATTATCTAGAATTTCTTTTTCAACTTAATCCTTTAGATAGATTCGATTTTTATGAACCCCGAGAATACGGGAGATATGTCTATAAACCCAAAAGTGTTATAGGTTATATTCAGTTTTATTCAAATGAAAACAGGCCATTACATTATGAAATTGAACTTTCCGATGAAAAATCCGATGAAAAAAACAGAGTCCTTTATAAAGTATTTGGCGGGACAAAATACAGATTCAACAATAAATTTTCTTTACAGTTCAACTTCCAGTATACGCGTATGGTAAATGATCGTGGTTGGGCCGATTTTGATAATACCGAAATAATTTTTGCAGAACGCAACCGAGAAATATTACAAAATGACTTCGTTGGAAAATATTCCCTGACTAACAAGATGAACTTCAATCTAGCTGTTCGATATTATTGGTCTTATTCCCAAAATCACAAGTTTTTTACCTTGCAAAACAATGGTTATTTAACCTCAAACACTAGCTATGATTTAAATAAAAACATAAATTTCAATTCTTGGAATTTTGACTTGTCGTATTCCTGGTGGTTTGCTCCAGGAAGCCAACTGTCCATTTTGTACCGAAATTATGCGTTGGAAAGCACGGATCTTGTCCAAAAAAGCGTACAGACAAACCTAAAAAATGTATTTAATAGCAATCCGACCAGTATCTTTTCCATAAGCATTCGCTATTTTATAGATTACAATTCCCTGAAAGGCAAGCACTAAAATGAATTAATTTTAGTAAAAGACAGCATCTTCAATACAATTGTTATTTTTTGTTATTCTTCTCTTAAAAATGTATAATTGTGGTTTATACCGAAACCAACATTTTTAGAAATACCTTATCTTTGCAAAAATTTAATTCCAATGAACAAAAAAGTAATCCTTATGATTCTTGATGGCTGGGGAAAATCTCCTGACCCGAAAGTTTCGGCAATTGACAACGCCAATATTCCATTTATCAAAAACCTATATAAGAAATATCCAAGTGCCCAGCTCCGAACCGACGGTTTAAACGTAGGTTTGCCAGAAGGCCAAATGGGAAATTCCGAAGTGGGTCACATGAATCTTGGCGCCGGAAGAATTATTTACCAAGATTTGGCGAAAATAAATCTTGCGGTCGAAAACAAGACTTTAAACACGGAACCCGTTCTTGTTGAAGCGTTCCAATATGCCAAAGACAAAAACGTTAACGTTCATTTTTTAGGATTGGTTTCCGACGGTGGTGTGCATTCGCATACTTCGCATTTGCGAGGGTTAATAGATGCAACCCAAGATTTCGGCTTGCAAAAAGTATTCGTTCATGCCTTTACCGATGGTCGCGACGTGGATCCAAAATCCGGAAAAAAATATATTCAGGATTTAGAAAACTATATCGCCAAAACTTCGGTGAAAATTGCTTCAGTAATTGGCAGATATTATGCAATGGATCGAGACAAACGCTGGGAAAGAGTGAAACTTGCCTACGATTTATTGGTAAACGGAACCGGAACCCATTCGAAAAATGCGGTAAAAAACATTGAAGAAAACTACGAAAATGATGTGACTGATGAGTTCATTCACCCTATTATCATGGTGGATGAAAACGACAAACCTTTGGCCACAATAAAAGAAAATGATGTTGTAATCTTCTTTAATTTCAGAACCGACAGAGGTCGTGAATTGACTGAATCACTTTCGCAACAAGATTTCCATGAGCAAAACATGCACAAATTGAATTTGTATTATGTAACGTTGACCAATTATGACGAAACTTACAAAAACGTAAAAGTAGTTTACAACAAAGATAACGTCACAGAAACTCTTGGAGAAGTTTTAGAAAAAGCAAACAAAAAACAAATCAGAATTGCCGAAACCGAGAAATATCCTCACGTGACATTTTTCTTTTCTGGTGGTAGGGAATTGCCTTTCATTGGCGAAAGCCGAATTCTAAAAAATTCACCAAAAGTCGCCACTTACGATTTACAACCCGAAATGAGCGCTTATGAACTAGCCGATGCTTTAGTTCCAGAGCTCGAAAAAAGCGAGGTCGATTTTGTTTGTCTTAATTTTGCCAATGGTGACATGGTGGGACATACCGGTGTGATGAGCGCGGCGATAAAAGCCTGCGAAGCCGTTGATAAATGTGTCGAAAAAGTGGTTACGGCGGCTTTGGCCAATAATTATACAACTTTAATAATTGCGGATCACGGCAATTGCGAAACGATGGTAAATCCTGATGGAAGTCCAAATACGGCACATACTACGAATCCGGTTCCTATTATTTTGGTCGATCCGGAATTGAAGGAAATCCACGATGGAGTTTTGGGTGACTTGGCACCAACCATTTTAGAGTTGATGGGAATTAAAAAACCCGGAGTAATGACAAGACATTCACTGCTATAATTTCAAAAAAAGCTTCTCAACACCGAGAAGCTTTTTTTATAAATAAAGTTGTATTTTTGCCACTTATTTTACAAAAATGATTATCCAAAAAACAAGAGAAGAAATAGAGTTGATGCGCGAAAGTGCTTTAATCGTTTCGAAAACATTGGGAATGATTGCTTCCGAAATCAAGGAAGGTGTCACCACTTTACATTTAGACAAATTAGCCGAAGAATACATTCGTGATCACGGTGCCGTCCCAAGTTTTCTTGGATTATATGGTTTTCCCAACTCGCTTTGCATGAGTCCAAACGCACAAGTAGTTCACGGAATTCCGAACAACATTCCGCTAAAAAGTGGCGATGTTATTTCGGTGGATTGTGGCGCTTATAAAAACGGATATCACGGTGATCACGCCTATTCATTCGAAATTGGTGAAGTTGCTCCAGAAACTAGAAAATTATTGCAGGTTACAAAGGAATCTCTATATGTTGGAATTCGGGAATTCAAAGCCGGAAATCGCGTAGAAGATGTGGGAAACTCCATTCAAAAATACACCGAAAGTCATGGATATGGAGTTGTTCGGGAATTAGTTGGACATGGAGTTGGACAAAAAATGCACGAAGATCCTGAAATGCCCAACTACGGAAAACGCGGTCGTGGAAAACTTTTTGTCGAAGGAATGGTGGTTGCGATTGAACCCATGATCAATATGGGGACCAAAAACATCAAGCAACTGAAAGATGGTTGGACAATCCTTACTGCTGATGGAAAACCAAGTGCCCATTTTGAACACAACGTGGCTTTGGTAGACGGAAAACCAGAATTGCTTTCGACTTTTGCATACGTATATAAAGCCTTGGGAATTGTAAGCAATGAAGAAGATGAGTTTAGAAAAATTCCTTTTAAATTATAATGAAAAACCTTTTCAAACTTATTCTCAACACCATTCCTCGTCCAATTTTAATTAGACTGAGTTATATTGCACGACCTATTCTTGCTTTTACACTAAAAGGAAACCAATTGACGGATCCAATTGATGGAAAAAGTTTCAAGAATTTTTTACCGTATGGCTACGAAAAACAAAGAAACAACGTGCTTTCACCAAGTACGCTTTCGCTCGAAAGACATCGTTTGTTGTGGGTCTATTTGAAAAATGAAACTGATTTTTTCACTTCAAATGTAAAAAAGAAAGTCTTGCATTTTGCACCAGAACAAGCCTTTTATAAATTATTCCGAAACCAGAAAAACCTCGATTACACCACAACCGATTTATTTTCCCCTCTTGCCGACGTGAAAGCCGATATTTGTAACTTGCCTTTTGATGACAATTCCTACGACATAATCCTGTGCAATCATGTATTGGAGCACATTCCTGATGACACCAAAGCAATGCAGGAGTTATTCCGGGTTTTAAAACCTGGCGGAATGGCGATTCTCCAAATACCGCAAGATTTATCTAGAACAACCACTTTCGCTGACGATTCCATCACCGACCAAAAAGAGCGCGCTGAAATATTTGGACAATATGATCACGTTCGCATTTACGGTCGCGATTATTTTGACAAATTAAGAAGTATTGGTTTTACCGTTGTAGAAGAAGATTACACCAATAAAATTGCACCAGAATTGATCGAAAAATACTGCTTGGCAAAAGGCGAAATTATTCCTGTTTGCTATAAATAAAACATTCTTCAATCAAATTTATTTCGGCATAATTTAGCAAAACTTAATTCGTTATATTTACATTTCAACAAATACAACATTATGCTGGGTTCCTTTATTCGAAAAATAGTTCTGGTTTTCATCATCACTTCTGCCACTGCACAAACGGCAACCGAGGTGACTCCACCATATAATATCAAAACCGTGGCGTTTGTTCAAAACAACCAAAACCAAGTTCCAATATTCAAAATGGGAGATGGTTTCCTTTTCCAATTTGACGATTTGTTCGGAAACGAAGCCAACTATTATTACGAAATTGTTCATTGTGATTACAACTGGGTTCCCTCCGAAATTCCAAAAAGCGAGTATTTGCAGGGATTTGACGGCCAAAGAATCCAAGATTATACAAATTCCGTGAACACCTTGCAAATCTATTCTCATTATCAATTGACTATTCCCAATCCGAACACACAATTGCGCATTAGCGGCAATTACATCCTAAAAATTTTGGACGAAAATAAAGATGTTATTTTTTCCAGAAAATTTATTTTGTATGAGGATATTTTAATGATTCCGTTCCAACTAAAACGCTCAAGAACCGTAAATAATATAGAATTTAAGCACGATATGGAGTTTACCATAAAATCGAAGACCATCAATTTCCAAAATCCATTAAAAAACGTGAAAGTGATGTTGCTCCAAAACGGGCAATTCGCTACTGCAATAAAAAATATTTTGCCTCAATATACCATTGGTAACGACTTGATTTACAAATATGACACTCAAACCCAATTTTGGGCGGGAAACGAGTTTTTGTTCTTTGACAACAACAACATTAGAGCCACAAGTAATAATGTGGCACGATCAGATTCAGGAAGCGACATCTATAAATCCTTTCTTTTTACCAATAAAGCAAGGGCAAATTACCCTTATTCCTATATGCAAGATGTCAACGGAAATTTCGTGGTGCGCAATATAAATGCAACCAACAACGACATCGAAGCTGATTATTCTTGGGTTTATTTTAGCCTTTCGGCACCCGCTTTTATGTCGGCCAAAGGAATTTATCTTGCTGGAATGTTCAATAATTACAGCTTAACTACTGAATACAAAATGGATTATAATGCCGAAAAAAACTTGTTCGAAAAGTCCATTTTGATGAAACAAGGTTTTACAAATTACAAGTATATCGTTGCTGACGACAAGGGAAATATTGACAACGAAAATGCAATTGACGGAAATTTTTGGCAAACCGAAAACGATTATTCTGTTATCGTCTATTACTGTGGAAACAATGACCGTTATGACCGAGTTATTGGCAAAGGAAATGCAAATTCATCAACAATAACCAACTAAAAAAACATTTTTAAAATATCAAAACGAACCTAAAATTTTTGTAGATTTGCCATTATTAAACTCATATTTAGTATATTGCTATGGTTTCACAAATAACAAGAGGCATAAAAATATCAGTATTGACTAGTTTTGAAGGAACCTACTTCAAAAACTACAAAATTCACTTTGCGTTTAGTTACGAAATCACCATCGAAAATCACAGCAAGGATTCAGTCCAACTAGTTTCGCGCCATTGGGAAATTTTCGATTCTTTAAATGTCAATGATTTTGTTGACGGCGAAGGAGTAATTGGCAAAAAACCAGTTCTCAAACCCGGTGAATTTCACACCTATAATTCTGGTTGCTTGTTGTCGTCCCCTTATGGCGCGATGAAAGGCTATTTCAATATGATCAATTTCACCTCCACAAAAAAATTTAAAGTTATCGTGCCTACTTTCAGATTATGTGCACCATTTGCCTTGAACTAATTTGATTTTATTCTTGTCAAATTATCTATTTTTTAAACAATCCTTTGTACTTTTGTGAAATATTTAAAAACTTCGCTTTCGTGAATGTATTGATCATCTCATCTCCAAAATAAAAAATATGCTTAAAGGATTTTTCAATGTGCCAAAAGCCGTAAACGAACCTGTGAAATCGTATGCGCCAAATTCTCCTGAAAAAGCTGCTGTTCTTGCCGCTTACAAACAAATGTGGAATTTAAAAATCGACGTTCCTCTTTATATTGGAAGCGAAGAAATCAGAACTGGAAACACCCGAAATATGACCGCGCCGCACGATCACAAACATATCTTGGGAATCTATCATCTTGCCGAAAAATCCCATATTGAAAAGGCAATTGCCAATGCGCTTGACGCCAAAACAAAATGGGCAAATATGGCTTGGGAACAACGTGCAGCTATTTTTCTCAAAGCTGCTGAATTGATTGCCGGACCATATCGCGCCAAAATAAATACGGCAACTATGATTGCGCAATCGAAAAATATTTTTCAGGCCGAGATTGATGCTTCCTGCGAATTAATCGATTTCTTGCGTTTCAACGTTGAGTTTATGACTCAAATTTACAACGACCAGCCCAAATCAAATTCTGATATATGGAACCGATTGGAATATCGCCCATTGGAAGGTTTTGTATATGCCATCACGCCTTTCAACTTTACGGCCATTGCGGGAAATCTCCCTGCAAGTGCAGCAATGATGGGAAATGTCGTGATTTGGAAACCAAGTGACAGTCAAGTTTTTTCAGCCAAAATCATTATCGAAGTTTTCAAAGAAGCCGGCGTTCCTGACGGGGTTATTAACGTGGTTTTTGGCGATCCTGTTATGATTACCGATACAATTTTAGCAAGTCCTGATTTTGCTGGAATTCATTACACAGGTTCAACACACGTATTCAAAGATATTTGGGCAAAAATTGGCGCAAATATTCATCAATATAAAACCTATCCAAGAATTGTTGGAGAAACTGGTGGAAAAGATTTTGTTGTAGCGCATCCAAGTGCGAATGTAAAACAAGTGGCAACAGGAATTGTTCGTGGTGCTTTCGAATACCAAGGACAAAAATGTTCGGCAGCTTCACGAGCTTATGTTCCTCAAAGTATGTGGCCAGAACTTAAAAACCAATTGATTACTGATGTAAAATCGATGAAAATGGGTTCTCCAGAAGATTTTGGCAATTTCATTACCGCAGTAATTCACGAAGGTTCCTTCGATAAATTGGCGAGTTTTATTGACCAAGCCAAAAAAGATTCAGATGCGGAAATTATCGTTGGTGGAAACTACGACAAATCTGTGGGTTATTTTATAGAACCAACCATAATCGTAACTACAAATCCACATTACACCACTATGGAAACCGAATTATTCGGACCCGTAATGACGATTTTTGTTTATGAAGATGCCAATTGGGAAGAAACATTAAAATTAGTTGACACTACTTCACCTTATGCTTTGACAGGCGCGGTTTTTGGTCAAGATCGTTATGCGATTGAGCAAGCTACAACCGCTTTACAAAATGCAGCCGGAAATTTTTACATCAATGACAAACCAACAGGAGCGGTTGTAGGAATGCAACCTTTTGGTGGCGCACGAGCTTCTGGAACGAATGACAAAGCCGGTTCAGCATTAAACTTGTTGCGTTGGGCTTCGCCAAGAACCATCAAAGAAACTTTTGTAACTCCAGAAAATTATAGATACCCGTTTTTGGGAGAATAAATTCTGATTTCAGAATTTTGATTTAAGATTTAAAAAACCCACAAGAATAAAGTTATTTGAGTTCTTGTGGGTTTTGATTTTTAGAATAAAATTAAGCAAAATTCAATTCTATAAAATAGAAATTTATAATT
>CAIOTL010000147.1 GCA_903861155.1 uncultured Bacteroidota bacterium | reverse complement strand
TGGCTGTATTCAAAATCAAAATTTTCAACGGAAGATTCGTAATTGATGGTAAAGAAATGCCTTCTTCACTATTCAAATTAATCAAGAAAACATCACAGGAAAACCCTAACGATATTGTTTCGGCATACAAAGATAATGTGGCATTTGTAAAAGGACCACGCGTGCAACAATTTGCTCCAAAAACGGCCGACAAACCTGATTTTTACGTGATCAAAGACTTCGATTCGGTTATTTCATTAAAAGCAGAAACCCATAATTTTCCAACAACCGTAGAGCCTTTCAACGGAGCTGCAACTGGTTCTGGTGGAGAAATTAGAGATCGTTTGGCGGGTGGCCAAGGTTCTTTGCCATTAGCAGGAACGGCGGTTTACATGACTTCATATTCTCGATTAGAAGAAAATAGAAATTGGGAAGATGCCGTTGCCGAAAGAAAATGGTTGTATCAAACGCCAATAGATATTTTGATAAAAGCATCAAATGGAGCCTCTGATTTTGGAAATAAATTCGGACAACCGCTTATTACGGGTTCGCTTTTGACTTTCGAACATGAAGAAGACAACCGCAAGTTGGGTTACGATAAAGTAATCATGCAAGCAGGGGGAATTGGTTACGGAAAATTAGATCAAGCGATAAAACATAAACCACAAGAAGGTGATAAAATCGTAATTCTTGGTGGTGAAAATTATAGAATTGGAATGGGCGGAGCGGCTGTTTCTTCTGCTGATACTGGAGCAATGAGTTCTGGAATCGAGTTGAATGCGGTGCAACGTTCGAACCCTGAAATGCAAAAACGAGCTGCCAATGCTATTCGTGGTTTGGTGGAAAGTGATCATAATCCAATTGTTTCTATTCACGATCACGGAGCTGGCGGACATTTGAATTGTCTTTCGGAATTAGTCGAAGAAACGGGAGGTTTGATAGATTTAGATAAATTGCCAGTTGGTGATCCAACGCTATCTGCAAAGGAAATCATTGGTAACGAATCTCAGGAAAGAATGGGATTGGTTATTGGTAAAAAAGATATCGACATTTTACAACGAATTGCCGACAGAGAACGCGCTCCTATGTACCAAGTTGGTGATGTTACGGGCGATCATCGTTTTACTTTCGAAAGTAAAAAAACTGGTACAAAACCGATGGATTATGCTTTGGAAGATTTCTTCGGAAGTTCTCCAAAAACCATAATGACGGACAAAACAGTAGATTATAATTATCCTACATTAAAATATGATGTAAAAAATATTTCTACATATTTAGAGCAAGTATTACAACTGGAAGCTGTTGCCTGTAAAGATTGGTTGACCAACAAAGTCGATCGTTGTGTGGGTGGAAAAGTAGCCAAACAACAATGTGCAGGACCTTTGCAATTGCCATTGAATAATTGTGGTGTTATGGCTTTGGATTATAGAGGAAAAGAAGGAATTGCAACCTCAATTGGACACTCTCCTATCGCCTCCTTAATTGACCCGGTTGCTGGAACAAGAACTTCCATCGCAGAGTCATTATCGAATATTGTTTGGGCACCAATAAAAAATGGATTGGATGGTATTTCACTTTCGGCAAACTGGATGTGGGCATGTAAAAACGAAGGAGAAGATGCCCGTTTGTATGCAGCCGTCAAAGCATGTTCAGATTTTGCAATCGAATTGGGAATCAATATTCCGACCGGAAAAGATTCACTCTCGATGAAACAAAAATATCCAAATGACGAAGTAATTGCCCCAGGAACGGTAATCATTTCAGCTGGAGGAAATTGCACCGATATTCGAAAAGTGATAGAACCTGTTTTACAAAAAGACGGTGGCTCTATTTATTATATCAATTTGTCACAAGACTATTTCAAATTAGGAGGAAGTTCGTTTGCTCAAATTTTGAATAAAATTGGAAACGATGCGCCAACCATTAAAGATGCCGCTTTTTTTAAAAATGCTTTTAATACCCTTCAAGAATTAATTTTAGACAATCAAATTTTGGCGGGTCACGATATTGGAAGTGGTGGATTAATCACGACTATATTGGAAATGTGTTTTGCTGATGTGAATTTGGGTGCCAAAATTGATTTCTCTGTTTTCGAAGAAAAAGACATCATCAAGTATTTATTCTCTGAAAATATTGGAATTGTTTTCCAAGCCAAAGACGATGCTACTGTAGAAAACGTATTAAATAACAAAGGAGTTTCTTTCTACAAATTAGGATCTGTAACTAATGAAACAACTTTTGACTTTGGAACTTTTAAATTAGACATTGCCAAATACAGAGACATTTGGTTTAAAACCTCTTTCTTATTAGACCAAAAACAAGCTAAAAATGGAATGGCTCAAGCACGTTTCGATAATTATAAAAACCAAATTCTAAACTATACTTTTCCAGCACATTTTACAGGAAAATTACCTGTCATCTCGAGCACAGTCGAGAGACCGAAAGCAGCCATCATTCGGGAGAAAGGAAGTAATTCCGAGCGTGAAATGGCAAATGCAATGTACTTGGCAGGATTTGATGTAAAAGATGTTCACATGACCGATTTGATTTCAGGACGTGAAAATCTAGAAGACATTCAGTTTATTGGAGCTGTTGGAGGATTTTCGAATTCGGATGTTTTGGGTTCTGCTAAAGGTTGGGCTGGAGCATTTTTATATAATGAAAAAGCAAGAACTAGTTTAGATAATTTCTTCAAAAGAGAAGATACTTTGTCAGTAGGAATTTGCAATGGTTGCCAATTATTTATGGAATTAGAATTGGTAAATCCAGAACACGAAGTTCACGGAAAAATGTTACATAATGAAAGCCACAAACACGAAAGTATTTTTACTTCGGTAAAAGTTCAAGATAATAATTCGGTGATGCTTTCTTCTTTAGCAGGAAGTACTTTAGGAGTTTGGGTTTCGCACGGAGAAGGAAAATTCAATTTGCCAGAACCCGAAGAAAACTACAACATAGTTGGTAAATATGGTTATGAAGATTATCCAGCAAATCCTAATGGTTCTGACTACAACACGGCCATGCTATGTGACAAGACAGGACGTCATTTGGTGATGATGCCGCACATTGAGCGTTCGACATTCCAATGGAACTGGGCGAATTATCCAAAAGACAGAAACGATGAAGTTTCTCCTTGGCATGAAGCATTCGTGAATGCTAGAAAATGGATCGACAAGATTTAAATATAAAAAGCAAAAACTCATTTCTTAAACCGAATGAGTTTTTACTTTTATAAACATACTATTACAAACAACTTCTTTTTTTTATATATTCGTGATTCAAAAAAACTATATATGAAAATTGTTAAGTTATTATTTGCTGCTCTAATTTTGTGTGTATCACAATCATTTTCCCAAGTTAAAATCACCAAAATTACAACCAAAAATCAAGACTACTACATAACCACAACTATCAAATATCCAATAGCTGGAACTTATCAATATGATGATATATCAGAACCAATAGTGATATTAAATCCTGATGGAACAGGAATTTTTCAGAGTAAGGATCTATCAAAAAGAGAAATAACTTGGGGTTTCGAATGTACTGAAGATGGATTCCTACGATTCAAAGAAGGGTTTAATAGTGAGGCATATTCTATTTGGTATAAAAGCAAAGACAGTCAAATTAATCCAGAATTAGATGAAATTAATGATTGGAAAAAAGTAGAATTTTCAATTCATTTCAACACAAAGAAAATGTATATAATGGGTGAAAGAGTTAAGGATTATGTGGATTAATTTAATGTTTTTTAAACTACAATTTCGACTTAAAAAGA
>CAIOTL010000146.1 GCA_903861155.1 uncultured Bacteroidota bacterium | reverse complement strand
GTGGTCAGTTTAGTCCGAAATTAGGTGGTCAGTTTGCTCCGAAACTGGTGGTCAATTTGCACTGAAATTAGGTGGTCAATTTGACCGTTTTTTCCACTAGCATTACTTATTTGCATTGCTTTAATAAATGTTTTTTTCTTATTGAAATTATTTATTAAATCTTAATTAATTGCGTTATAAATACTAATGCTGGCGCAAAAAATTATATAAATTATCTTCAACTGTGCCTTAAATTAAACTTATACAATTTTAATTCTTTTACAATAACGCTTTTTATAACTCCGCAACAGGCTTGCCTTCCATTGTTAATTTTACCAAATCTCCGATGAATTTTGCAAAGGGCTCTATATTCTGTTGGACACTTGCCATTTCAAGAGCGTTCATATAATCATCTCTTTTTTGAACAGGTATTACCATCCATTTATAACCTCCCGAAGCCAATATTGCATTCATTAAGAACCTACCCATTCTCCCGTTACCATCCATATAAGGGTGAATATAAACAAATATGAAATGTCCTAACACTGCTCTAACAGATGCTTCCGGTTCTTCTGATATTAATTCAAATAAAATGGGCATTACATCTCTTACAGCATCAACATTTACCGGGACGTGTTGTGATTGTCCAATATAAACTTGATGTCTTCTATACCCTGCTAAATCAGATGGCTTTAAAATACCTGATGTTACACTTGGTGAAAATAACTCTCTAAACCAATCGCTATGTTCTTCCGAAAGTATATTACCTAAATCACCACCATCAATAATTTTTTCAATACTATCTTTTACACTATTAAAAGCAAGCCAATACCCTCTTGCAGCCATAGCATCTCTATGTTTTTTATCTTCTTCATTATCTCCTAAATTCCATTTTCCACTTTTAACCCTTTCAATCAGTTCGGGAGTAACTTTGTATTTTTCAATGGACAAAGAGTGGTACGCATCGGTAACATAGATTTCATCAATATTTTTAAGAAAAGTGGCTTTGTCAATAAAATTAATATCTGATGGTTTTGGAAAAACTTTAATTACTACATCTCGCATTTCAAACCACATTAAACGGATTCTATTGCAATATGGGGAACGTTCTCTTGAAGATAATAGTATTGGAGTCATTTGTTCAAATGGGTCTGTTTCACGAACGTCGTAACCTGCTGACTTCATCGTCTTCAAAATCTCATCCGCTATTTTAGAATTCCCTATATTTCTAAAAGCTCCCACTATTCTTCCGGCTTTCAAACTATGTCCACCATCTAACAACAACCCTAATATTTCAGAAGCATCATTTATCATACTTAACGCCGTTCTTACATCAATTGGATTGCTAACAAAAATTGAAGGAGAACAATAAATAATTGAAGATGGTAAGTTTAATATTCGTAACCCGTTTTTAACTTCTACACTTTCTAATTCTGATAATCGAGATTTCATACAGAATAAAGAAGTGTTAAATAATAAAGGGGTGTTATTGTTTTTACCCTTTACCGACCTAATAATCATCTGATTTGGAACAACCTCATTCCCTGAATGCAGTAATAAGGACTGTTCTGCTGAAACACAATAATCATCACCATATCGGTCTTCCAAGAATCTTGAGCAAAATCCCCAATAGGAAGTGACCCAAGATGTGCTATTCCCTTTGCTTTCTTCAGGATTCACAGCAATGTACCAACCTCTAATAACTTCTTTTATGAAACCATTTGCGATAAGACGGTCTTTATGAGTTCTACTTAAATCTTCCGACTTAATAGCTACAATACTTTTGTTCTGTATTGCTTGGAGAACTTTTAGAGATTCTGCTAATTTTTCTGCGGGTTTAGCCATTGTGCATTAGTTATATTATCTCGCCGTGCGTTTATTATAATTTAACGTTGTGCGTTTATTATAATTTGATGTAAATATATATAATTAATTGCAAAGTTATAAAGAAATGAAATTTTGTGTTTGATAAGAAAACTGGTTTTTCTTATCAACCTATGTTTGACCCATAAAAAAAGACCATCATTTCTGAAGGTCTTAAAGTAGCCCCGCCGAGAATCGAACTCGGATCAAAAGTTTAGGAAACTCCCATTCTATCCGTTGAACTACGGGGCTGAAACCAAAAAAGGCTATCATTTCTGATAGCCTTTCTGCTTTTGCTCCCTCTCTTGGGCTCGAACCAAGGACCCTCTGATTAACAGTCAGATGCTCTAACCAACTGAGCTAAGAAGGAAAGTGTGTTTCACTTTTAAAGCGGTGCAAATATAAGGCTTAATTTTTTTGAAGCAAATAAAATCTGTAAAATTTTTAATTTATTTTATCGACCCATAATTGCCTTGTAAATATCGTTTCCGTTGGCGAACAACAACAAGGTGATAAGTAGAAAGAAACCAACCATTTGGGCGTTTTCAAGGAATTTATCGCTCGGTTTTTTGCCGCTTACCATTTCATATAATAAGAAAATTACGTGACCACCATCGAGTGCCGGAATGGGTAATAAATTCATTACTCCTAACATTATCGACAGCAAAGCGGTAATATTCCAGAAAACTTCCCAGCTCCAAGTGCTTGGAAAAATATCGAAAATGGCCTTAAAACCACCCACGCCTTTGTATGCTCCAGTATGAGGATTGAAAATTGCTTTTAATTGTTTTCCGTAGTTCATCAGTTGGGTTTTTCCTTTTTCAATTCCCACCGGGAAGGATTCAGATAAGCTATAATCCTGTTTGCTGAATTTATAAAGGCTAAGTTTTTCAAGGCTTTTAATCCCCACAGACGCTACAATTATTCCTAGTTTACCCTCTTTATTGATTTGAATTTTTACAGAAACTTCTTTTTCATCTCTTAGCACCACAGCATCAACAGTCTGGTTTTTATTTGCTTTTAAAAATGCGGTAACCTGATCAGCATATTTTGTAGGAATACCATTAAGAGATTGGATAATATCTTTAGGAATAAGAACTGTTTTATTCGCCGATGTATCTGGAACTTTTGCAACCATGAATGGTTCTCTCAATCCAATAAAAGGTCTTTTTTCACCTTTCAAAACTTTATCAATTAAATCAACAGGGAAATTTATGGTTTGTTCTGCTCCATTACGACTTATCAAAGCTGATTTTGAAAACAAGAGTTTCATCGGAATTTCATCAAAATGGGCAATTTTTTCCCCATCAATGGCAATAATTTTATCGCCCGTTTTGAATCCTAATTCTTCTCCAACAGCACTTGTAACTTCAATTCCATCTTTCAATTCTGAATTATTGAGATACATATCGCCATAAGCATAAGCCATTCCAATATAAATAACAAAAGCCAAGATAAAGTTTACGATAACCCCACCAAGCATAATAATTAATCGCTGCCAAGCCGGTTTTGAACGAAATTCCCATGGTTTTGGTGGCAAAGCCATTTGTTCTTTGTCCATACTTTCATCGATCATCCCCGAAATTTTTACGTAGCCACCAAGTGGCAACCAGCCAATTCCGTACTCGGTTTCACCAATTTTCTTTTTGAACAAAGAATATTTGATGTCGAAAAACAAGTAAAATTTTTCCACTCGGGTTTTGAATATTTTCGAAGGAATAAAATGTCCTAATTCGTGAAGGATGATCAGTAAGGATAAGCTCAATAAAAATTGAGAAAGCTTGATAACTATTTCCATTTTTGGTTTTAATTTCTGTATTGCGCACAAAAGTAAGGCTTTCTATTTTAGTTGCAAAGATTTAGTTTTGGTGAAGACTATAAAAGTTTGTTAATAATTGCTCCACTTGTGTCTCATCTTTCTAATATCTCGCGTAACTTTACTCTCGAAATCGAATTTTTTAGGTTTCTGTTTCCACAGTTAGCAATTTAAAATCAATTCAATGTCTGCAAAATTATTTTCGTCTATCCCAATAAAAAGCATCACGTTCAAAAACCGAATTGTTATTTCGCCAATGTGTCAATATTCCGCCCAAGATGGCTTTGCCAATGATTGGCATTTAGTGCATCTAGGAATTAGAGCCACTGGTGGTGCGGCTTTAATCATTCAGGAAGCCACTGCAGTTTCTCCCGAAGGCCGAATTTCTCCGAGCGATCTGGGACTTTGGAAGGACGAACATATCGAAAAAATGCAATCAATTAATAAGTTCATTATTTCGCAAAACTCAGTTCCGGGAATTCAATTGGCGCATGCTGGAAGAAAAGCAAGTGTTTCAGAGCCGTGGAACGGCAATAAAAAACTGGAAGAAATCAATGGAGGATGGAAAACCGTTGCGCCAAGTGTTATTGGTTACCATTCTAATGAAGAGTCGCCAATCGCATTAGACAAAACAGGTATCCAGAAAGTAATTTCTGATTTTAGGTTGGCAACCAAAAGAGCACTAGAAGCGGGTTTTCAAGTAGTCGAAATACACGCGGCGCACGGTTATTTGTTGCATCAATTTCTTTCTCCTTTATCTAATTTCAGGATCGATGAATATGGGGGAAGTTTCGAAAATAGAATTCGTTTGCTTTTAGAAGTTCTCGAAACCGTTCAATCAGAATGGCCTGCGAATTTGCCTTTGTTCGTGAGAATATCTGCTACAGATTGGGCAGATGGAGGTTGGAATATCGAGGAATCTATTCAGCTTTCGAAAATACTAAAAGAAAAGGGGGTCGATTTAATTGACGTTTCGTCTGGAGGATTGGTGTCGCATCAACAAATTCTGTTGGGTCCCAATTACCAGGTACCTTTTGCCGGAAGAATCAAAAAAGAAACAGGAATTTTGACTGGAGCGGTGGGTTTAATCATCGAATCCAGCCAAGCGGAAGAAATCGTCGCCACTGGAAAAGCAGATTTAGTTTTATTCGCCAGAGCATCTTTGAGAAACCCAAACTTAGCATTGGCTTTTGCCAAAGAATTAAATGAGAAAATCACCTGGCCAAAACAATACGAAAGAGCAAAAATTTAATAATGTCTACTTGTCTTTGTCTAAGTTTTAACTGTGACAAAGATGTTATGGATTTTTAAAAATAAACATAATGCAAAAAATAAAAACAGCACTACTTTCTTATGGAATGTCGGGAAAAGTTTTTCACGCGCCATTTCTTGAATTTCATCCTGGTTTTGAACTGCTTGGTTCTTGGGAAAGAAGTAAAAGACTAATCCAAAAAGATTATCCCAATACGATAAGTTATGCCAGTTTAGAAGTTATTCTAGAAAATAAAATTATTGATTTGGTAGTCATAAACACGCCAGTGGAAACTCATTTTGAATATGCCAGGAAAGTATTGCTTGCTGGAAAAAACGCCATAGTCGAAAAAGCATTTACCACCACCGTTGCTGAAGCTAGCGAATTAGCCGCTTTGGCAAAAGAGAAAAAACTGAAATTAGCTGTTTTCCAAAACCGGAGATGGGATAGTGATTTCAAAACCGTGAAAAAAATTATTGATGATAATTTGTTGGGCGAAATCGTTGAGGCCGAGTTTCATTTTGACCGTTATAATCCAGTTTTAAGTCCAAAACGGCATAAAGAAACGGCCAATTCCGGCGCCGGTATCCTAAAAGATTTAGGGCCACATTTAATTGATCAAGCCTTGTTTTTATTTGGTTTACCAACATCAGTTTCTGCCGATATTCGTATTACAAGAAACTATTCCTTGGTTGATGATTATTTCGATATTTTACTTTATTATCCCCACTTGCGAGTACGATTAAAAGCTGGGTTTTTTGTTCGTGAAGCTATTCCTTCCTATATTGTTCATGGAAAAAAAGGGTCTTTCTTGAAAACGCGTGGAGATGTGCAAGAAAATGATTTGAAACTTGGAAAGAAACCTAATTTAGACAATTGGGGGAAAGAGTCAAATAAGGACGAGGGAACATTGCATACCGAAGTAAATGATGACATTCTAAATGTCAAAATGCCAACGCTAAACGGAAATTATTATGCCTTTTTTGAAGGAGTTTATCAATCTATCACAAGCGATAAGTCAGAACCAGTAACTGCTCAAGATGGGGTTCATGTAATGCATATTATTGAAGCCGCAATTCAAAGCAATGAGCAAATGAAAGCGATAAATTTATAAACAATAACGATATAATATGCGTTTTTACTGTCGGTAAACTTATTTGTTGAAGGTTGATTGTTGTATTTTTGTAACTTTATAATTTAAAACCAATTCTATTGATAGATATAGATTTTATTGTCGGGTTTAAAACCAAAACCAACTATAAAAATGCGTTTAAAAATGCAAAAGCATCTTATCTTAACAGAATTCGTTGGGCGGTTTCGATCTTTTATTTCGGTATGGGATTGTGTTTTGCCACTTGGGCAAGTCGAATTCCGAGTATTAAGGCTGCTTTACACTTAACTGACGGACAATTAGGAACGATTCTGTTTGCCTTGCCCTTAGGACAGTTGACAATGATGTTTTTTTCAGGGAAACTAGTCACTCGTTTTGGTAGCCACCGCATTCTCCCATTTTCTATTTTGATGTACGCTTTCAGTTTAACTAACTTGGGCTTGTCGCAAAACGCTTTGCATCTTGGACTTGGATTATATGTTCTTGGAATTTTCGGAAATTTATCTAACATAGCCGTCAATACTCAAGGCGTTTATACCGAAGTACTTTTCAGAAAAACCATTATGTCTTCTTTTCATGGCGTATGGAGCTTGGCAGGATTTACAGGAGCTTTAGTGGGTCTGGGAATGTTGGCATTAAAATTAACTACTTATACGCATTTTATAATAGTTGCCGGAATCGTCCTTTTGTTAGTTGCTTTAAATTTTAAATTCTTGATTAAAGCCAAAGAAACCGTCCGACCCGAAAATAAAAAAGGATTCAGAAAACCAGATAAGTCTTTGATTATGTTGGGAATAATTGGGTTTTGCAGTATGGCCAGCGAAGGCATTATGTTCGATTGGAGTGGTGTATATTTCAAAGACGTCATCAAAACTCCCGGGCCATTAGTGATCTTGGGGTACACTTCTTTTATGATTATGATGGCAAGTGGTCGATTTTTTGGAGATGGTTTCATCAATAAATTTGGAAGAAAGCGAGTGATGCAAATCAGTGGCGTCTTGATTTCATCGGGTTTGTTTACCGCGGTACTTTTTCCGTACATCATCCCAGCAACTATAGCCTTTATGTTTGTAGGGTTGGGCGTTTCTACCATTATACCTACTCTTTATAGCATTGCAGGGAAACACCCAACAATTCCGACTGGCGAAGCGTTGACGGCAGTTTCTAGCGTAAGTTTTCTGGGATTTTTGATGGGCCCCCCAGTCATTGGCTATATTGCCGAACTATTTGGTTTGCGATTTTCATTCGCCTTTATCGGCATTTTCGGATTTGGGATTGCCCTGATGGTGTCGAGAATCAGGGCAATTGATTAGGTTTTTACCCGAATATTCAAGTTATTTCGTCTATGAAAAAGTCGTCAATTTACAGTTATTACTTTTTGTTTCTTTGATAAAAAGAAACCTTTGTTCTGTGTTTGTGCTCCTTATCTTTGTTTATTATACTGTCAATTTTAAATGTTAATTTTTTCGCTCCAATTTCATTCAAGTGGTCAGCATCATAAAAATCTCTATATAAGAATGATTTATCTGTTAAAAAGTTGTAATAAATAGAATTTGAATTTTTTAATGTTAATTGAGTTATTGAATTGATGGTATTGCTAAGTTGATTCTGTTCTAAATTTTCAACATAAGTTTTGTAAGCAGGACAGGTTATAAAAATTATTTTAGTATCACTTTTTTCAGCAAATTTAATTATAGAATTAATCGTTTCTATATTCTTTGGAAAACATAAATTATTCTTTATTTCAATAGTATGCCACTTTGCAGCAATCTTTCCTGTTTCTATTAGATTTTTGTTTTTTATTGAATTATACGCAGTTCCCCAACCCAAAGTATTACAAGCTAAGTCGGATTTATTTTTAAATTTATAGGTTTTTATTCGGATCAAATTATCGCCAAATTTTGTGTTTAAAATTTCAAAATTTGAAAAATAATCGCCAGTTTCATTTATGCCATAGTAGATTGTATAATTTTTTGCCCTCCATTTTTCTATTCCTATTTCAAGAGATTCATACAAGGAGAAGTAATCTATTGGAACAATAATATATTTTAGTTTGTTCCATTTGTTTTGATATTTTTTAATTATAGCCAAATCATAATTTAATGATTGAGAAATATATGCTGCATTAAAACTTTTTGGCTTTATATATATTGGATTAATCCCAAAATAGGTATGTGAACTCCCTAAAAATAAAACTTCAATTTCATTTGAGTTTTTATCTAAATAGTTGCTTTTGTATGAGTAGTCATTTGGAATTTTCCTTAAAAGGCACTCCATTGATATAAGCAACACTAAAATAGGGGTTGAAAATAATATAATATGCATTATAAATTTTCTCATAATTAGAATTGAAAATAAATAAATGGTTGTTTTGCACCAGCACAGTAAATAATGGCTAACACAATACTATAATAAAACCCCAATCGAATTATTCTAGGAAATTTAAAACCAAGTTTTGCAATTGCAAAGGCTTCTTCTCGACCAAACCATTGGCAAAGAAATCAAGAAAAAGGCAAAATATTTTTTCGATTTTTAAAAAAAATACCCTTTTGTTTAGCGTGGTAT
>CAIOTL010000145.1 GCA_903861155.1 uncultured Bacteroidota bacterium | reverse complement strand
CTCGAATCCCAAAAGTTTTTTACATCATCAATATTTGCTGTCATGGTTTTGCACTTAGATTTGGTGGAAGGTTAAACTGGTAATAATAAAAAATATTGACTTGGTTGTTTTCGTAAAGATAATTACCGGTAATATTCCTGTGAATTCTGAAGATATCGAAATTATTTCAACTGATAAAGCAACAATTAAAACTAATGTCCCGGTTAGTTTTCAGATTGACGGGGAATATTGTGGTGCATTAAGTAAGTTGGATATCAAGATAGTTCCTCAAAAAATTAAAGTAGCGATTTCATAATTTTTAAGAATTATTTAAACGGATTTCGTTCTTTCCAAACAACTTCAGGATCAAGATAACAGAAAACTTTATCAATTGCAAGATCGATAATTGGATTGTCGTGTTTCATAAATCCAAACATTTCTTGTGGTTTCGCTCCCACAGAACTCTTGATTTCGAGAGCGGTTCTGGCAAAAATAATTTTCTTGAAACCATTGTTTATCGAATAGGCAATCATATCATAAAGCATATTCAAATATAGCATTTTTTCGCGTTGTATTGTTTCGTCATAACCCAAAAAATAGGTGTCAATTACTTCGCCATTTTTGATGATGGTATTGAACCCTATTAGTTTTTCATCTAGGAAATAACCATATAAAAGGAATTCGTCTTTAAGTAATTGCTTAAAGGTACTGAAATGATTTTTGGCCAAGAAAAAGGTGTTGAAATGTGCATTTTTAGCTACGTGATGATACAAATCATAAATGATTTCTTCGTGTTTTATAATGTCTTCAAGATTCATTTTTCTTTTTAAGATTCCCTCTGCTTTTTTTCGAGCTCGCTTGTATTGGTCTCGGTATTTTTTTGACAACGCATCAATGTAATCTTGTTCAGATTTCCAACGATTTGGTATCTCAAAGAGCATATTGGGTTGGGTAGAAAATTGATAAGAATCTTGGAATCCAGCTAATTGAAAATCGGGAATATTTTCTTTTGGGAAGTCCTTGAAAGTGGTTACATGTATTTTAAATCCTTTCTTTATAAATAGGGTTTTTAATTGTTCTGAAGCATTTTTCAAGGTTTTCAAAGCCTGAATTTTATCTATTTTGTCCGAAAAGAAATAGGTATTTTGTCCTGTAAGCATATTGTTTCCAATAATTAGAACATGAGAACAAAAGTTTTTGAAAATAATATTTCTGACTGAAGTTTTTATGCACTTATCTCGTTCTCCAAAAGATTCGAGTTTGTTGAGATCTAAAAACTGGGAAAGTGCGATTCCCACTAATTCTTTTTCGTTAAAGAACCCGATAAAATGACAAGTCATATTTGTTGGAGCAGATTTCTCTAAGATTTCAAGATATTCCCGACTCAAAAAAATGTTTTCATTGGCCAAATTACTCCAGTTTTTAGGAAGTTGTGCAGTAGAGGAATATATTTCTATGGTTAATTGTGTGCTCAAATGAAAAAAATAGCTCCACAAATGTAGAGCGATTTAAGTATAAATAAATGTTAAAACAATTCTAATGAGCAAATAATACCACCCATGATAGTAAAACACACAACCCAGAAGCCGCCAGTTACCAAGGTGTATTTAAAACTTCTTTTTTCATACAAGGCGTTGGTTCCAATTACAGGGAGAATCATAAATAATCCTGTCAGAAACCCATGAAGAGCACCGTGTTTAAAGGTTCGAAAAGCATCACCATAATCCTTCATAAAAGCTGCGTATGAGGGTAATGCTTTAGTCACATCACCGCCAGTCATACTTAAAGCGCCAAATTGATGAATGACCAAAAACTGTAAAATAAATGAAATTAAAAACGCATAGACTAGGGAAACGCCAAAAAGAACAAGCATATTCCCTCCTTTCATTTTTTCTTTTGTCATGCCAGATTCTTTCATCCATATTGTTCCAAAAACTTTTGGATGATACCATACAAATCCAACAACCAGTGTTGATAATGCCGCCAAAATCAGAGAATAAAAGTTAATTTCCATAATATTTTATTTAAAGTTTTATAACCAAATATACAAATTAGTTGGTTTTAAATAGTATTGAAGCTTTATATTTTTTATTTTATTAAATAT
>CAIOTL010000144.1 GCA_903861155.1 uncultured Bacteroidota bacterium | reverse complement strand
GCATAACATCAAAATTATACGACTGTTTATTTTTCCGAGTGGTGATATTTCTAAATATAATCCATACCATGGCAAACAGACCTAGTAAGAGGGTCAACTTGTGAACCTCCGGCATGAACCCGATTTTTGATAAAAGATCAGGTATTTTTCACGCCTTTAAAAACATAAGTAACGACTCAAACAGCCTTTCGAATAATGATATATTGTGTCTGCAGAAGGACGCAAAAAATAGACTTTGGATAGGAACCAGTTTTGGATTGAATTTGTTGGAAGACATTAACAGTAACGGCAAGGCAGCATTTAAAAGTTTTACCGTTAAGGAAGGACTTCCCAACAATACCATTCATGGAATCATTTCTGATGGCAACTCCAATCTTTGGATAAGTACCAATTTTGGCTTATCCAATTTTATCCTAAATGGATCAAAATTTATAAATTACACCAAAAACGAAGGCCTTCAAAATAATGAATTTGCCGATGGAGCCTTTTACCAAAATTTGAAATCGGATTATATTTTTATGGGAGGAATAAAAGGATTTAATTATTTTTTACCCCAAAAGATAAGGGAATCTTCCATTATTCCGGATATTCTGATAGACAAAATCAGTGGGCAAAACCAAGCGATTCCTTACTATCAGGGGTTAGTAATATCTCCAAATTCAAAAACTCACCCTTCCATTGTTTTAAAATACAACCAAAACTTTTTTGACATTGAGTTGGCGGCTTTAACTTACACCAACAGTGAAAAATGTAAGTATGCTTATCAATTGATCAATTTTGATAAGGATTGGAATTTTATTAATAATCGAAGAATTATTTCCTTTACAAACGTTCCGCAAGGAAACTATTCATTATGGATAAAATGGTCGAATAGTGATGGCGTTTGGAGTAAGCCAATTCACGCCATCGATATCAGGATTAAGCCAGTATTTTGGCAATCGACGGTTGCCATTGTTGTCTATTTACTATTGGCTGGGCTTTTTATACTGTTTGTTTTGAGTTATTATAATAAGCGTCAATCATTAAATCAAAATATCCTTTTTAGAAAAAGAGAAAAGGAACTTCATGAAAATAGGCTCACCTTTTTTACGGATATTGCACATGAGTTTCAAACTCCTTTAACTTTGATTGTGGGGCCCATTCAAAAACTTTCCGAATTGACCTCCCTCGACAAAAAAAATCAGAAATTTGTTCAGATGATTCAACGAAATTCTTCAAGGTTATTGTTTTTAACCCAACAATTACTCGAATTTAGAAAAGCAGAGTATGATTATTTAGAAGTTACAGTAAAGGAATTTGACCTTGTAAATTTGGTAGAACAAATTGCCGAATTGTTTGATGAATGGGCTTTGGATAAAAACATTGAATATAATCTCGACATTCCTTCTGAATTATCGGGTTGGTTTGACAAGGATAAAATCGAAAAAATCGTGTTTAATCTAATGTCAAATGCTTTTAAATACACGCCTATAAATGGGAAAATTGATCTTAAATTTTGCATTCAAGACGAAAATTCTAAAAAACTAAACATAACCATTGTAAACACTGGAAGGGGAATTCCGAAAGAGAAACTAGATTCTTTATTCGATCGTTTTTTCTTGTCGGATACCACTAGAACAACTGACAATGATTTGTTCAGGACTGGTATTGGATTGGCGTACATCAAGAAATTAGTCACTGTTTTGCACGGCGATATTTTAGTTTCCAGCATTGCTAATGAATCAACGACTTTTACCGTTTTATTGCCTTGTGGTAAAGGTTTCTTTAACGCAAAGGAATTAGATATAGAAGTTAGTCCGATTTTGATTTCACAGCATCTTAAAAATATCCTTGAAGAAATTCCAAGTAACACCAGTGATATTCCGAATAAAATCTCCTCCCTTGATGTTCTTGTAGATAATAGAAAATCCGTACTAATAGTCGAAGATGAAAAAGAAATTCATCTATTTCTCATTGAGTTATTAAGTTCGAAATATAAAATTAGTACTGCTTATAATGGTTTAGAAGCTTTGGAACTTCTTGAAAAAGAAATTCCCGATTTAATTATTAGTGATGTGATGATGCCAATGATGGATGGGGTGGAGCTTTGCGCAAAAATCAAAGGAAACATCAAAACTTGCCATATTCCTTTTATTATGCTCACTGCAAAAGATTCGGTATTACACCGAATTGAAGGCATAGAGAGTGGGGCTAACTCCTATATTCCAAAACCCTTTCACCCTGATCACTTATTGATACGAATACAAAAATTGATTGAAGAAAAAGAACTCATATTAAAGTACTTTTCGCAAGATACACTAATTGAAAATCTATCTACCCTGCCCATAAATAATG
>CAIOTL010000143.1 GCA_903861155.1 uncultured Bacteroidota bacterium | reverse complement strand
TTTTAAATAGGCATTTTCAGTAACCAGTAACGTTTTTTCGAGTTCCTGTTTCTGGATTTCGTTTTTCAATTGTATGTTTTCCAGATCAGCTATTGTTTTCCTGTTTTTAAAGGCTGAAAGAGCGAACCAATATCCTGTGCTGAGGCCTAAAAACGATATTCCTCTAACTATGGTAAATGTGACAAATTCTTTTTCGGAAGAATAGGGTGGTTTTATTGGAACATTGTAAAACATTAAAACACGATAGAGCGCGGTTTTTAGAACTAAATAAACTAATAACTCCACAACAATACCAATCGGCAACATGAAGATGGCTTTCGTTTTAGTATCTGTAAAAGATGGAAAGACAATGTGGGCGTTAAAATAAAACAATATGACATATAGGAGATAATGCGTGAAAATATCGCCAAAACTGCTCACAGTATCATAGAGGATGAAAACATAAAGCAGTTCATAGCCGATAAATACCGCCCAAAAAATGATATGGATCTTGATGTTTTCAAATTTCAATACTTTCATCAGAAGTAAATTTTGCTCATTCAGGTTAATTCCAAAAATAGTTATTTAAACAAATATTGCTTAAACATAATCTGGTTTCTTTTTTGGTCGGTCTATATTAAAAAAATAAGGCGAATAATGCAATTGGTATATAGCATAACCGCGTTGGTGTAATAACTTTTTTATTGAGTTACCGCTTTCATAACTTATCAAAAAATTAAACAAAAAAGTTATGAAAGCGATCGGACAAAAACTAAAAAAATTAAAAACCAGGCAGGTTTATGGGTTTAAAAAAGAATCTTATTCGACAGTTGGAATTTGGGAAACAACTACTACCACAAGCAGTCATATTTTAGTTTGTGCTCCTAATTAGCTCAAATGCATAAAACTTTAGTCGCTAGTGAATAAAATTGAATAGCAGTAATTTGAAATTTAACCTAAACCTTATCATTTTTCGTTACCCTTAAAATTGGTTGGTGACTTTTACAAAAGGCACACATATGATAGTTAATCGATAAAAATAAGGGGAAGTAAAGGCGAAAAGTATTTCATTGGGCCTTTCTTTTCTCTTCCAGCAGATGATAAAGTTCCATAGCGCTTGTAAGGCAAGGAGGAATATTTTCAATTTTTTCTTCATGAAAAGGTTCATTCGGTTTTTTTGAATGATTCTGGCTTCTCTCGTGCATTTTTTTTAGATCGGATTCATCAACCCTTATCTTTGTAAAAGAGATCACCTTTTCCAAAATTTCCACTGGTCCTTCGTTATAATTAATCAGCAGAAAATGGTTGTCAATTGATGCAATTTCAAGATACCTGCTTAAGTAATTTTCAAGGACCCTGGCGAGGTAAACATCAGGGCTCATCGCCTCCAAATCGTCGGCCGTAATGCCAAATATTTGTGGTTCAATCAGCCCTGGGACAGATTGCATCCCCGCCTGTTTACGGTGAGACCTAAAAACTTCATCAGGACTACGGTACATTAAAATAAACGGAACCAAAGGGAAAAGCCGTCTTAGTTGCTCGTAAAAAAACAAGTGCCAGCTGTCTGTTTTTATAAACAAGCGTTTAGATTGTCCATTTTGTCCGTAGTGTTTTATCGCGCTAATGAGCAATTTGTCAATTTCAGGTACCTTAAAACCTGGTTCTTTAAAAGGCAAGCGCAATAGATCGTCAAAAAAAGGAACTTCCGCCAGCACAATATTTTCGTCCGACGTTGCCAGCATTTGTGAAAGAAGGGTTGAACCGCAGCGGGAAATGTGGAAGATGATAGCTGATGGTTCAGCGTTATTCAGCTTCCGTGCCCATTCTTTCATTATTTCAAGGTCGCTTACTGATGAAAAAATAAAATTTTTACGCTCTTTCGACCGGCATTTCATTATGGTCTCTTCAAAAAATGGTTCTGCAAATGGCTCTTCGTAGGTATTGAACCATTGGCATTGCAGTTTGTCATCGACCGTTATCAGTTTGTACGGTAACCAATTATTTATACCTTTCATTTATGAAGACCAGGCATCAACTAGCCTGGCTGTCGTTTAATATGCTTTTTATCTTCAGTTCCAGTTCGTCGGCAAACTTAT
>CAIOTL010000142.1 GCA_903861155.1 uncultured Bacteroidota bacterium | reverse complement strand
GCTCATGTTTCAACTTGGTCGCTTGGCAAAATCGAAAAAATTAAGAAAAAAAATTGAGTTTTGGGGTTTCAGGCTGGTATCTTTTCCATATCTCCTAAAACGTAGTTGATGTCTTTCTTTAAATTTTTGACGTTGGCCATTTTATTTTTATTTTAATTTGCGATTGCAAAAGTACACATAATCTTTCTATTACCGACTATGAAATATAAATTTCTAAAATAGAAGCTTCTCCATTGAGAATGAAAGCCTTCAAGGCAGCGGGAATTAAAACCGTATCTCCTTTTTTATACTCAAATTTTTCCCCTTGATATTCAATTTCAAAATTGCCGCCAACGCACATATATACCGTAAATGATTTCCCTGTTTTGTTAACTACCTGTTTACCATCCAAAGGAATAAAATTAGTGGTGAAATAGGGACAATCTACAATCGTATTCGATTGATTTAGTTTTTTTTCATACTTTTTACAAGTATCAATTTTATTATAATTGATGGCTTCCAGCGCTAAATCAACATGCAATTCCCGCTTATTTCCCTGAGCGTCTACACGGTCAAAATCATAAATCCGATAGGTAATGTCCGAAGTTTGCTGGATTTCAGCAACAACTAGTCCGGCACCAATAGCGTGAACTGTCCCTGTTTCCAAAAAGAAAACATCGCCTTCCTTCACCTTGACGACGTCAAGGATAGAAAGCAGCGTCTTATTTTTTAGGTTTTCCAAGTATTCTCCGGCATTGGATTTTTCCTTGAAACCAACAATTATTTGGGCATTTTCGTCGGCCTGCATAATGTACCACATTTCAGTTTTTCCAAAGGAATTATGGCGTTTTTTTGCCAATTCATCATTGGGATGTACCTGTATGGACAAGTCTTCGCGGGCATCTAGATATTTGAAAAGCAAAGGGAATTGTTCTCCAAATATTTTGTAAACTTCCGTTCCTAAAACAGCTTCGGGTGTAGAATGTATCAAATTATTGAGTGATTTTCCAGCAAAAATTCCATTGGAAACAATGCTAACATCACCTTCAACCGTTGATATTTCCCAGCTTTCGCCCGTAATATCCGAAACAATGGGCTTATTCAGAAATGATTTTAACTTGACTCCTCCCCAAATTCTTTCTTTTAAAATAGGGTCAAATTGTAAAGGATAATAGTTCATTTGTGTTTATTTTTATATTGCAAAGTTCCAAAAACAATGTGTTTTCAAACAAGTCTGTCCATCAATCACCTATTTAAAACGATAATTTACTTTTAAATGCAGCTGAAGTGTAAAATAAGTACAACTCATTCGTGATTTACAATACTATTATTTGAATTTAAGATAGTATTCTTTTAATGACTTCCAATGCTCTGGGAATATGATTCGTGGCTACCAAACTGTCAAAAATTAATCGAATGACACCATTCTGGTCCGCCACATAAGTCACTCTTCCTGGAAGTAGCCCAAATAGATTGGGCTTCACGCCAAAAAGTATCCGGATTTTCTTCTCACTGTCCGAAAGTAAAGTAAACGGCAACTTATATCGATTGACAAATTTTTGATGAGAAACAATACTATCACTGCTGATACCTATAACTTCAGCTCCCAAATCTTTGAAGTCTTCGTATTGATCTCTGAAACTACAGGCCTGAGCGGTGCAACCTGGAGTATTGTCTTTAGGATAAAAATAAAAAACAACCGGAATTTTCCCAACGATGGACAGGCTGTCAAAATCATTTCCAAAACTATCTTTTGCTGTAAAATTGGGAATTTTGTCCCCTACCTGTAGTGCCATTATTTCCCGTTATAAGTTACAAAATTTCGCGGTGTTTCATATAAAACTACTTCCAAATCAAACTCAGGTTTTATTCTTTTTTTGATTTTATTCCAAATCACCACCACAATATTTTCGGCTGTTGGATTTAGATTGGCAAATTCAGCGACATCAAGATTAAGGTTTTTATGATCAAATGGTTGCTCCACTTCTTCAAAAATTAAATTACTCAAATCTTTAATATCCATTACATAACCTGTTTCGGGATTGATCTTGCCCGTAACGCTTACTATCAATTCATAATTATGTCCATGAAAATTGGGGTTATTGCATTTCCCAAAAACAGCATCGTTCTGATCAAAAGTCCAATCTTTTCGGTACAATCGATGAGCTGCATTAAAATGTGCTTTTCTTGATACTGTTACCTTCATAAAAAGTTATAATTTATATAGTTTTAGTTCCCCCTTTGGGGGTAAGCGGACTTTTATGTTCTTCCAAAAAATGATAAAATTCATCAAAAATTATTTTAAACCAAACGGTATAAATTTCGGGATGCAATTCAATATCATTTTTAACCTCTTCAATACCCATCCATTTCCAGTTTTCGGCTTCCTCAATATTAATTTTTGGTTCGTCTTTATAATAACCAATCATCACGTGATCGAGTTCGTGTTCGGTCAGTCCGTTATCGAATGGGGCCTTATATATAAAATGAAATAGTTCCTTCAAGTCGGTTTTGAAACCCATTTCTTCAAATAATCTTCTGCTTCCCGCCTGAATATTGGTTTCGCCTTCGCGCTGGTGGCTGCAGCACGTATTAGTCCACAACAATGGCGAATGGTATTTTTGATGCGCTCGCTGCTGGAGCATAATTTCGTTTTTGTCGTTTAACACAAAAACCGAAAAGGCACGGTGCAAAACCGCTTTCTGGTGGGCTTCGAGCTTGGGCATCAATCCTATTGGCTCGTCTTTTGTAGTAACCAATATTACGTTTTCTTCTTTCATATCTTTTTAGCTTGTCAAAATTACGAAAAAAGAAATTGATTTTGGCGATATGGAAAGTTTGTGAAAAGTTTAACGCCTGTTTAATATCCGAATATTGTAATTTTATGAATTGAAAATGAAACCTAAATGGCTATCTTTTTAAAGGGTAAATTCTTTTTATTAGTTATTTCAACTGTTAAGGTTTAGCCAAAGAATAAGTTTATTGTAAAGTACCTGACATTTTCATACTCATGCTCATTATACTTTTGGGGTATAAAAAAGAAAAATATGAAACCAACAATCCTAATCCGAAACTTCCTATTCTTGATTCCGTTATTTATGTTTCAAGCCTGTGGACAAACAAAAAAAAATCAAAACTATATTACAAAACCTTTAACAATGGAAAATTCAATGAGCAAACCCGAGAATCCATATTACTCTAATACCGACACGACCAAACTCAATCTGACTGACGCCGAATGGAAGAAAGTGCTGCCCGAAGATTTGTATGCCGTTTCAAGAAATGCCGATACCGAAAGAGCATTCACGGGAAAACTATGGAATTCTGACGCAAAAGGAACGTATTACTGTGCTGCTTGCGGTAATAAATTATTTAGATCCGACCAGAAATTTGCCAGTAGTTGCGGTTGGCCAAGTTTTTTCGAACAAGAAAACAAAAACAGCGTGGTGTACAAAGAAGACAATTCGTATGGAATGAAGAGAATTGAAGCGCTTTGCGGTAGATGTGACGGGCATCTGGGACATCTTTTTGATGACGGCCCAGCTCCTACGGGCAAAAGATATTGCATGAATTCCATCGCATTAGATTTCGTTCCTGACAAAGTCATTGCAGAAAATAACAGCACGAACAATTTAGAAACCATTACACTGGGTGGTGGTTGTTACTGGTGCGTGGAAGCAGTTTACGAGCAATTAAACGGAGTAAAATTAGTGGTTTCAGGATTCGCAGGAGGAAAAACAATCAATCCTTCATACGAAGAAGTGTGTTCCGGCACAACTGGCCACGCCGAAGTCGTGCAAATCACCTTCGATAAATCGGTTACTTCATTAGACGAAATTTTCAAGATTTTCTTTACCGTTCACGACCCTACAACACTGAATCGTCAGGGTGCCGATGTAGGAACCCAATACCGATCCGTGATATTGTATCAAAACGAGGAACAAAAAAAAGAAGCACAAGCGATTATCTGTGATTTAGAAAAAACCAAAGTGTATGCTAATCCAATAGTAACTACAGTAGAACCACTTAATAAATTTTACAAAGCCGAGGACTATCATCAAAATTACTACCAGAACAACAAAAACCAACCATATTGCCAGATGGTAATACAACCTAAAATAGAAAAATTTGAAAAACTTTTCAAGGATCGATTGAAAACAAAATAATAAATTTAGCCAAGGAAACAAAGACAAAAATTGCTTTATTGCTCTTAATTTCATATATTTACGGGAGTAAAAAACGAAATGTTCAACTTTAAAACAAAAAGTTATGTGGCATATGTATGAAAATGAATTTTGGGGAATGCATTTCTTCTGGTGGGCATTTTGGCTTATTGTTATAATTTGGATATTTGCAACACCTTGGGATATTCCCGGTCAACGAACCAAAAGAGAAACGCCCTTGATCATTTTGAAAAAAAGATTTGCCAAAGGCGAAATAACAAAAGAAGAATATGAAGAAATGAAGAAAACGCTCGGCAAGGATTAAACTTGAGAACCATTAAAAATCTATAAAACCGTACCGATAAAATCGAGACGGTTTTTTTTTATGCGCTGTTAGGGTTTTCATTTTAATGTTAGGAAATTATTGTTCGCGATAAAAATTTTAAAAATAATGTGAACTCAATATCTATAACAGTTAATATACAAGTCAAACCTATTTGCTAAAGTATTGACAATTTAATTTTTCTATAACCAGAATCTACAAGTGGGACTAAAACAGCTCCGTTAGAAACGAAATGTTTGTAGAAAATAATAATTTTCGGTTTTTTTATGCACCCCTATTTAATGGTTTGCATTTTTAATAGTTATGTAATAGCTAAAGGAAATTTATTATATTTGGATTGTTGATGCAAAATCCATCAACACCAGAAAAAAATACAAATCGATAAAAATTTACCTTATGAAAATAGCTCTTTTTACCAATGAATTTCCACCTAACATATATGGAGGAGCCGGCGTACACATCGATTTTCTAAGCCAGGAATTGGCCAAATTGGGGCAGGTAGAAGTGCGTTGCTTCGGCGACCAATCTGTAAATACCAAAAATATGCATGTGCAGGGAATCACTTCATCCTTAACTAAAATGGTCGATGACAGCAATCCGCACATCAAAATGTTTCATAACCTGAGTAAAAATGTCGAATTATCGCAAGCCACGCCTGAGGCCGATGTCATTCATTGTCATACTTGGTACACGCATCTCGCTGGAATTTTTACTCGCGAATTGCTACAAGTTCCGCTTATTTTGACCACACATAGTTTAGAAACACATCGTCCTTGGAAAGTGGAACAACTCGGCAACGGTTATTTCCTTTCGCGCTGGATCGAAAATAGCGCTTACAATACTGCCGACGGAATTATCGCGGTGAGTGAACAAATGAAGGACGACGTCATCGAAGCGTATGGAGTTGCTCCCGAAAAAGTAACCGTAATTCACAACGGAATCGACCCTGAATTTTACAAACCGACTTTTGACGAAAGTTTACTTTTGGAATATGGAATTGATCCCAACATTCCGTTTGTGCTTTTTGTGGGTCGAATCACACGCCAAAAAGGAATTTCAGGATTGATTGAAGCTGCCAAACATTTCAATAAAAACTGTCAGGTGGTTCTTTGTGCCGGAGCTCCAGATACCAAAGAAATTGCCGAAGAAACTGAACTATTAATCGCTAATTTAAAAAAAGAACGTGAAGGCATAATCTTGATTTCAGATATGTTGCCGCGCGAAAAAATAAAAGTCTTGTACAGTCACGCCCGTGTGTTTGCCTGTCCTTCCTTATACGAACCTTTTGGCATCATCAACCTCGAAGCTATGGCTTGCGAAACTCCCGTCGTGGGAAGCCACGTGGGCGGAATCCCGGAAATCATTGTCGAAGGAAGCACCGGATATCTGGTGCCACTGCAAAGCGTTTCCAGAACCGATTTCAACCCTGCCAATCCCGAAGCGTTCCAGAAAGCTTTTGCTGCAAAAATCAATTTGCTGTTGGAGGATGAAACTCTGGCCACCCAAATGGGCAAAGCAGGTCGCGAACGCGTTTTAAAGATCTTCAGTTGGGAATCTATCGCCAAAACTACTTTTGAGTATTACCAAAAAGTGATAGATGGTTTTGTAAAAGAGAAGGCTTGATAGTTTTTTGAAAACGAATAACTTACTTATAGACAATAAAACAAAAGTTCAAAAAATTTTACTGATACGTTGCATGAACATACAATTCCAGACAGACAAATCTAACCTGGGCCATGCATGGCCCCCGATGGCTCCCGATAGCCCCAGCGGAGACCATAAGGC
>CAIOTL010000141.1 GCA_903861155.1 uncultured Bacteroidota bacterium | reverse complement strand
TACTTTTGTAACTACAAGAAGACAACAATGTATAAACTTATAATTCGCCCAATACTTTTCTGGTTTGATCCCGAAAAAGTCCATTATTTCACCTTTTCATTAATTCGAATTCTATCCAAAATACCGGGATTTACATTCCTTTCCAGAAAATTGTATGTCAAAAATGACAAACGACTGGAAACGGAAGTATTTGGATTGAAATTTAAAAATCCCGTTGGATTGGCCGCTGGCTTTGACAAAGACGCAACTTTATATAAGGAGTTGTCTAACTTTGGTTTCGGATCCATCGAAATTGGCACACTTACTCCAAAAGGTCAAGATGGCAATCCAAAAAAACGTTTGTTTCGACTCAAAGAAGATAACGCCATCATCAATCGAATGGGTTTCAACAATAAAGGCGTTTTGAAAGCTGTAGAAAAACTTAAAAAAAATAATGGAGTTTTAATAGGTGGAAACATTGGAAAAAATAAGCTAACTCCAAACGAAGATGCCATCATCGATTACGAAATTTGCTTTAATATTTTATATGATTATGTCGATTATTTTGTGGTAAATGTAAGTTCACCAAACACGCCAAATCTTCGCGAATTACAGGAAAAAAAGCCTTTGACAAAACTTTTACAAGCTTTACAAAATGATAATTTGTCTAAGCCAAAACAAAAGCCAATTTTGCTCAAAATCGCACCAGATTTATCCGATTCCCAATTACTCGATATTATAGATATTGTCAAGGAGACCAAAATAGCTGGAGTCATTGCCACTAATACCACCTTATCCCGTGAAGGCTTAACTTCCGAAAACAAGACCGAGACAGGCGGAATGTCAGGAAAACCATTAGCAAACCGCTCTACCGAAGTGATCCGCTTTCTTTCTGAAAAAAGTAATAAAGCATTCCCGATTATTGGAGTTGGAGGAATCCATTCTCCCAAAGATGCTATCGAAAAACTCGAGGCTGGAGCCAGTTTAATCCAACTATATACTGGTTTTATTTATGAAGGTCCCGCATTGATTAGAAAAATCAATGAAGCGATTTTAAAAAAACTTTGAACTTTTAAACTTTAAACTTTCTTATATTTGGGCTTCAATGGAAGCAATAAAAATTATAGAATGTCCGCGAGATGCCATGCAAGGCATAAAGGTATTTATTCCTACCCAAAGAAAAGTGGCTTACATCCAGTCTTTGCTCCGTGTGGGTTTTGACACAATAGATTTCGGAAGTTTTGTCTCGCCGAAAGCCATTCCACAAATGCAGGACACAGCCGAGGTTTTGGAACAACTTGATTTATCGAAAAACCAAAGTAAATTATTGGCCATAATTGTGAACACCCAAGGCGCAATTGCCGCTTCTCAACACCAACCCATTCAATATTTAGGGTTTCCATTTTCGATTTCAGAGAATTTCCAAATGAGGAATACGCATAAAACCATCGCCGAATCATTAATAAGTTTGAAGGAAATTCTTGAAATTGCCGACAAAAAAAACAAAGAAGTAGTTGCCTATCTTTCGATGGGATTCGGAAATCCATATGGTGATCCTTGGAGCTTGGAAATTGTAGGCGAGTGGACTGAGAAATTATCCAATATGGGAGTGAAAATACTTTCGCTTTCTGATACCGTTGGCAGTTCAACACCAGATGTGATTCAATATTTATTTTCACATTTAATTCCAAAATATCCCAAGATTGAATTTGGCGCTCATTTGCACACAACGCCTGACAAATGGTTTGAGAAAATTGACGCCGCATACAACGCCGGTTGTCGCCGTTTTGACGGTGCCATTCAAGGTTTTGGAGGATGCCCAATGGCCAAAGATGTTTTAACTGGAAATATGCCAACCGAAAAATTATTATCTTATTTTACTGCTAAAAAAGAAAATACAACTCTAAGGCCAATGAGTTTTGAAAGTGCTTACAATGAATCCTCAAGGTTGTTTGGAGAGTTTCATTAGAAAATAATAAAATAAAAATAACTTCGTTATATTGTATTAGCAATTAAATTTATTGAACTTTGCAATCGAAATTGAATATTTATGAATAAATTTTTAGGGATGTTTATCCTTTTACTTCTTTCCTCTTCTTGCTCAAGCAATCTAGATTTCAATCAAGTCAATAATCTGAAGTTGACGCCAATTGTCGTTGCCAATTTTGCGACATTCGATGTTCCGGCAAATCAATTTCTTATTGGTGGAGTCGAACAGTCCGTGACTGGAGATGTTTTAAATTTTGATATTTTCAGAAATTCATTTTTCAATAAAAGTCTGATAAAAGCCGACTTGTATTTCGAGATCAACAATACCATAAACAGAGCCTATATAATTAATTTATATTTCCTTGATGTCAATAATTCTCCTCTTTATAGGATTAATTTCAATGTGCCGGCTTATAATGGTGTTGTAAATTTGGTAACCAAACCCGTACCTTTCGAAAACAACAATATTGCCTTATTGAAAAACACCTGGAAAATTGGCTTCACAGTTACAATGCTACCAGGAACTGCCTTGAACAACGGTAGCTTGGGAAGTTTGAAACTGAGTTCAAGTGCCACTGCTTATTTAGTTATACAATGAGAAAATTAACTTTTACCCTAATTTTACTGGTGTCAATTAGTTGCTTTTCCCAAAACAAGGAAATCTTGTATAACTTCACTTCGGTGCCGCAGTCTTTAATGACGAATCCAGGTTCCGACGTGAAATACCGATGGTTCGCTGGAATCCCTTTACTATCGGGAATTTCTGCAAATATAGGTTCAAGCGGTTTTTCGGGTTATGATTTATTTGCCAATAACGGAGCGGATTTTAATGCTAAATTGAGGAACGTCGTCTTCTCCTCTTCAAGAGACGACAAACTTGCAATAAATGAACAAATAGAGCTTTTTAGCGGCGGTTTCAAAATTGGCGACTGGGAGAAAAAAGCGTATATTTCATTTGGGATGTACCAAGAATTAGATATTTTGGTCTATTTTCCTAAAGATCCTACAATATTGGCTTTAGATGGAAACCAGAAATACCTTGGGAAAGTTTTTGATTTGGGTGATTTGAATATAAAAGCCGAAATGCTTTCGGTTTTTCACGTTGGCTACCACAAAAAAATAAACGACAAATTGATTTTTGGAGTTCGAGGAAAAATTTATTCCAGTATTTTTAATCTTTCTTCAACCCAAAATTCCGGCTATTTTTATACAGTTAATTCCACTAATTCAAATGCTATTTATAACCAAGTGATCTATTCAAACATAACGGTCAATACGTCGGGATTCTTGAATTACACCCATAA
Organism: uncultured Bacteroidota bacterium; assembly: GCA_903861155.1. Taxonomy (GTDB): domain Bacteria; phylum Bacteroidota; class Bacteroidia; order Flavobacteriales; family Flavobacteriaceae; genus Flavobacterium. The sequence goes on along the minus strand of CAIOTL010000141.1, from coordinate 15,701 downwards.
TTATTCCGGGAATGCCCAAAGTGATATTACCAAAAAGACTCTTTTTGGAGGGAATCTAGGTTTGGGATTTGACGTTGGACTTACCTATTATCCCCAAAAAAACATTCAGTTTACGGCAAGTCTTATAGATGTTGGTTTTATAGAACAAACTAAACAAGTTGAAAATTATAGTTTAAAAGGAACCTATAACCATCTGGGTTTAACACCAAATTTCGGCATGGGATCATCGGAAAGTTTTTATCAAGCATTTCAGAAAGCCATTCCTTTAGACACTTTGCACAAAAAATACACCACTTGGCGACCTGCAAAATTTAATTCTTCCATTCAATATTCATTTGGCGATGGCAGAAATTCAGAATGTAATTGCAGTGGAAATGATATTAAATATACAAATGCCATCGGTGCACAATTATTTGCCATGACAACGCCAAGAATGCCTTTAATAGCCCTGACAGCTTATTATAGAAAGCAAATATTCGATTCCTTGGAAATGAAGGCAAGCTACACTTTGGATTCATTTTCGTATAAAAATATTGGTTTGGGATTGTCTACAACCATTGGCAAAGTCAATTTTTATATAATGATGGATAATCTTCTTGAATATAGGGATGTTTCCAAAGCCAATAGTTTATCATTCCAATTGGGACTCAATATTATTTTCCCGGACAAAAATACACCTGAATAAAAAGAAATTTTACTTTTGATTTCTTCGTTTGAATCCCTTAAAAATTTCGATCCAAATCACGGAAACAAATCCCACCAAAACACTTAAACCTATTTGTAAAGTAGTAACCACATCAAACATAAAGAAATGGGAGAAAATTGGAATAAATAAAAGCAAACTAGAGATTAGAATAGTTATTCCAATAATAATCAAAACCAAATTATTTTTGTATACTAAAGTCGTAATAATTGAATAATAGAAGGACCGATTTACCAATGTCAGAAAAATATTAGAGGCAATCAATGTAATAAAAACGACTGTTCTGGTAACACTTTCGGTACAATTTTCTTGAACACAATATTGATAGACGAATAAAAGCCCCAAAGTAATCGCAAGACCTTGTACAATACTGATTGTTATTTCTTTCAGATTAAAAAAAGTATTAGTAAGCCGTCGTGGTTTTTGCAACATCAAATTAGATTCCATAGGTTCGTTTTCATAAATTATGGAACAGGTTGGTCCCATAATGATCTCGAGAAAAATAATATGTAATGGTGAAAAGATATTGGGGTAAATCCAACCCAAAACCAATGGAATGAAGACAATCAGAACGATTGGAATGTGTATGGAAATGATGTATTGTATGGCTTTTTTCAGGTTGATGTAGATTTTTCTACCCATGGTAATAGCGTCTGTCATTTTCGATAAATCATCATCAATCAGGATGAGGTTTGCTGCTTGTTTAGCAATTTCGGTTCCTTTTTGCCCCATAGCAATTCCAATGTGTGCTGATTTTAAAGCGGGTCCATCATTTACACCATCCCCTGTCATTGCCACAATTTCATTGTTTGCTTTCAAAGCCTGAATAATTTTAAGCTTGGCTTCTGGAAACATTCTAGTGAAAATTGACGTTTCCATAACTTTTTCTTTTAAGGTTGCTTCATCCATTTTCATCAATTCATCACCATTCAAGGTGTTCTCAGGATTTCTAAAACCAATTTGTTTAGCAATTGTTGAGGTCGTTGCGGCATTGTCTCCCGTTACAATTTTTACTTGAATTCCAGCATTATAAAAAGTATCAAGAACTGTTTTAATGTTCTCTTTTGGAGGATCATAAAATGCGACTATTCCTTTAAATAGAAAAGTAAATTCCTGTTGAGTTTTTGGAAAATCTTTCCCTGAAAATTCAGAAACACCAACTCCTAAAACCCTAAAACCTTCATCCGACATCGATTCAATAGCGGTATTGATTTGTTTAATTTCTACTTTCGAAAGTTTAGAACAAGCAATTAAAGCTTCAGTCGCTCCTTTGACAGCTATTATTCTGTTTTCTGTTCTATTTTCAAAAATATGGGTCATCATTGGCGGTTTTCCGCCTAAAGGGTATTCGTGAACTAATTTAAAATTAGGTCTTTCGTCCTTAATCTCTAATTTTGAATAGGCCTCGTGGAGTGCAATTTCCATTCCATCAAACGGAATCGGCTCGCTAGCCCACATTGAAAGACTTAGTAATTCAAGTTCTTGGTCATTTAATTTTTCATTGAAATTAGCATTGATTTTATTGTTTGAAAGCGTATATAATTGAGCCAAACTCATTTTGTTTTGAGTAATAGTTCCTGTTTTATCTGTACAAATTACCGTTGCACTACCTAGGGTTTCTACGGTTTTAGTCTGCTTTACGATAATCCCCATTTTCATTAATCGCCACGCTCCCAAAGCCATAAAGGTGGTAAATGCCACGGGGATTTCCTCGGGAATTATGCTCATTGCCAAGGTAAGTGCTTTGAGTAAACTGTTTAATATTAATCTAGAATTATAAAAATTTACAGCCCATACAATCCCGAAAATAATCAAACCCACGATAGATAATTTTTTTACAAAATTTCCAATTTGAAGTTGTAAAGGTGTTTTTTCTTCCTCGATTGATTCTATGCTTTTTCCAATTTTACCCAATTGGGTTTGGTTACCAATAGCGGTAACTTCGCAAATAGCCAAGCCACTTGCCGCTATCGTTCCCTGAAATATTTGGTTGATTTCGGATTTTTCATTTTTAGATACTGAAAGCGATTCTCCTGTTAAAATGGATTCATTTACTGAAAAATCATTGGATTGAATTATAATTCCATCGGCTGGAATAAAAGTACCTTCTTCGGTTTGAATGAGATCGCCCAGTACAATTTCTTCACTCGGAATTTCTATGATATCACCGTTTCGAATGACTTTACTTTTTGGTTGTGATAATTTTTTTAGTTCTTCGATAGCATTTCTACTTTTCGATTCCTGAAAGAGCGAAATTGCAGAAACTAATACAATTGCTGCCAACATAAAAATTCCGTTGCTATATTCTCCGGTAATGAAATAAATGCTGGTAGCTAATAACAGTAACAAAAACATGGGTTCTTTTATCATTTCAATCAACGAAACAAGAAAATGGTTTTTGTCCTGATGTTCCAGAGAATTAGAACCGTTTTTTTTTTCTTGATTGAATCACTTCTTCGTTCGAAAGCCCTTGTAATGATTGATTTAATTTTTCCATTGGAAAAAGTTAAGTAGGTTTTATATTTTTAAAAACAATTATAAGACTGTTTAATAAAACAGAAATTGTTTGAACTGCAATTTAATCATTTATAACTTAAAAATGATGTTGTTTTGCTTAAGATTGTCTATATTTGCACGCAATTTAACTACAACTTCAAATTGCAATGATAGCACACAACTCAAAAATTATCGGCGAAGGATTAACTTACGATGATGTATTGTTAGTACCGAATTTTTCCAACGTACTTCCTCGCGAAGTGAGTATCAAATCAAAATTCTCCAGAAACATATCACTTAATGTTCCCATTGTATCTGCTGCTATGGATACCGTTACCGAAAGCGCTATGGCAATAGCAATGGCACAAGAAGGAGGAATTGGCGTTTTGCACAAGAATATGACTATTGAGCAACAAGCAGCTAAGGTTAGAAAAGTAAAACGTGCCGAATCAGGAATGATTATCGATCCGGTAACTTTACCATTAAACTCTATCGTTGCCGATGCCAAAAAAGCAATGAAAGAATTCGGGATTGGTGGTATTCCAATTGTAGACGAAAATAGAGTTCTTAAAGGAATTGTTACTAATCGTGATTTACGTTTCGAAAACAATAATGCCAGACCCATTATCGAAGTAATGACAAGTGAAAACTTGGTTACTGTTTCCGAAGGAACTTCTCTAGGTCAAGCCGAAGTGGTTCTACAGGGATACAAAATTGAGAAACTTCCGGTAGTGAATGCCGAAAATAAACTAGTGGGTTTAATCACTTTTCGAGATATTACCAAATTAACCCAAAAACCCAATGCCAATAAAGACGTTTATGGTCGTTTGTGCGTTGCAGCAGCTATTGGCGTAACGGCTGATGCACTCGAAAGAGCCACTGCTTTGATACAAGCGGGTGTCGATGCCATAATTATTGATACTGCTCACGGTCATACTCAGGGAGTGGTCAATGTGTTGAAAGATATAAAAGCTAAATTTCCAAAAATAGATGTTATCGTAGGAAACATTGCCACACCAGAAGCTGCCAAATTTCTTGTAGAAAATGGGGCAGATGGCGTAAAAGTTGGAATTGGACCTGGTTCTATTTGTACCACTCGTGTGATTGCAGGAGTTGGTTTTCCTCAGTTTTCTGCAGTGCTCGAAGTTGCTGCAGCTTTAAAAGGAACAGGAGTTCCCGTTATAGCAGATGGTGGAATTCGCTACACAGGAGATATTCCTAAAGCAATTGCGGCTGGTGCCGATTGTGTGATGTTAGGTTCACTTCTTGCTGGAACCAAAGAATCTCCTGGAGAAACCATTATTTTCGAAGGAAGAAAATTCAAATCCTACCGCGGAATGGGTTCTGTCGAAGCAATGGAAGGCGGTTCGAAAGATCGTTATTTTCAAGATGTGGAAGATGATGTCAAGAAATTGGTTCCCGAAGGAATAGTAGGTCGTGTACCGTACAAAGGCGAATTGGAAGAAAGTATGCAACAATTCATTGGTGGACTTCGTGCTGGAATGGGTTATTGTGGTTCTAAGGATGTTCCAACATTACAAGAAACAGGACGTTTTGTTCGTATAACAACAAGCGGAATCACCGAAAGTCATCCACATAATGTAACGATTACCAAAGAAGCTCCAAATTATTCGAGGTAAAACACAAGCCGAAAACAAAAGTCTAAAATACAAAAGGCGCAAGATTTATTTCTTGTGCCTTTTGTATTTGTTCAGCTATTTTTATTCCAACTTATTCAAGTCAGATAAAGTATAGAATTTCATGTCATTGCGCTTCATATAAGCGCAAATTAACTCTAGCGTTTCTACTTTTGTTTGATAATTTTCAGTTACGTCAGTTACTGTTTTGTGACTGCACAAAATCAAAATTTTGTGATTTTCCTTTGCATAATCCAGCAATTTCAGAAGGTACGGAACACTAAAATGAATATGGCTGTTATCAATATCGAAACCGTAAACAATTCTAGAGTTGTTGAAATAACAGTTTTGTTCTGAAGGGATTTCTCCACCAAATGCTCTTCCTCTAATTATTTTAAATTTGGTCAATAAAGACGTATCAAGAGCTGCGCTTCTTTCGCCAAAAGGATAAGCAAATGTAGTAACATTCAACGATAGTTTCTTCATTGTATCAAGCATAGGATATATTTCCTGCTTTAGGTATTCATCAATTCCGTATTTCGCAACAAATTTGACGGCATTATAGTGATGAAGACCATGACCCGCAATTTCATGTCCTTCCCTTTGTAATTCAATGAGTTTTTTTATTTCTGAATCATTTAAAGTGTTTATTTTACAAACACAAAAAGTAGCTTTCCATGAATATTTTTTCAATATTTTATCAGCGTCAAACCACTCATTTACATAAGCATCGTCAAAAGACAAAACCACTCCTGCTTTGTAAGTTTTGATTTCTTGTTTGTTTTTTTTGGTTTCACAGGATAATAAGAGAAATAAAGCACAAAGCAATGTGGATTTTAGAATGCAATTCTTCATAATTCTTTGCGTTTTTCGGGTATTAATATATTATATCCCCAAGAAATTACTTGGTGTAATCCTCAATAATTCCGCTTTAATTTCATCTGAAACTTCTAGCGTTGCAATAAAATTATGAATCGCTTTTTTGTCGATGGCTTCATTGGTCCTTGTCAATCCTTTTAGGGCTTCATATGGGTTTGGATAGGCTTCACGGCGCAAAATGGTTTGAATTGCTTCGGCTACAACTGCCCAGTTTTTTTCCAAATCTTCATGAAATTTTGGTTCGTTCAAAAGTAGTTTATTCAATCCTTTTAAAGTCGCTTCAAAAGCAATCAAGGTATGTCCCATTGGCACTCCAATGTTTCTCAAAACCGTACTGTCGGTCAAATCACGTTGCATTCTTGACAAGGGTAATTTAGCCGAAAGATGTTCGAAAACAGCATTTGCTATTCCTAGATTTCCTTCTGAATTTTCAAAATCTATGGGGTTTACCTTGTGTGGCATTGCCGATGAACCAATTTCTCCCGCCTTGATTTTTTGTTTGAAATATTCCATCGAAACATAAGTCCAAATATCTCTGTCCAAATCGATTATTATGGTGTTTATTCTTTTTAACGCATCAAAAAAGGCAGCAAAATGATCGTAATGTTCGATTTGTGTCGTTGGGAAGGAGTGATGTAAACCAAGGTTTTCTTCAACAAAAGTTCTACCAAATTTTCTCCAGTCAATTTGAGGATAGGCCACATGATGAGCGTTATAATTTCCAGTTGCCCCGCCAAATTTTGCTGCAAACGGAATATTGAATAACAAACGCATTTGTTCTTCCAAACGCTCAACAAAAACACCAATTTCCTTGCCCAAACGGGTTGGCGAAGCTGGTTGTCCATGGGTTCTGGCAAGCATTGGAATGTCGCACCATTCAATGCTTAAATCTTTTAATTTGGATGTCAAAGCAATCAATGACGGCATATATACTTTCTCGAAAGCTTCCTTGGTCGAAAGCGGAATCGCTGTATTGTTGATGTCCTGTGAGGTCAATCCAAAATGAATAAACTCTTTATATTCAGAAATCCCAAACTTTTCGAAAGCATTTTTGATGAAGTATTCCACTGCTTTCACATCGTGGTTAGTTATCTTTTCTGTCTCTTTTATCCAAAGTGCATCATCAGTGGATAAATTTTTATAAATATTGCGTAAACTTTCTAACAAATCAGGGTTAACGTCTTTTAATTGTGGTAAAGGAATTTCGCAAAGCGCAATGAAATATTCGATTTCAACCAATACTCGATACTTAATCAAGGCTTCTTCGGAAAAATATTTTGAAAGTGACGCTGTTTTGCTTCTGTATCTTCCGTCGATTGGCGATACGGCGTTTAATTCTGTTAGTTGCATTTATTGTGTTTTTTTATGATGCAAAAATAGTTATAAGTTATAAGTTTTGAGTTATGTGTTGGATGTTTTTTTTATCATTCCCGCGAAGGAGGAATCTCAACAAACTTGAGCAACTAATCTAGATTCCTCCTTCGTCTGAAATATGCCTATTTTACTTTGCTATTGAAATTACCATTGTAACTTTTTAAGTTCTTTTTGAACGATTTCCATTCCTTTTGAGCCAGTTGTTGCAATTACTTTGATGTCATTTGGTAAATCGTGGATTGTTACAGGTTTTGGGTCGATATAAAAACCAGGAATCGTAGGTTTAGCAAAATTCATCAAGCTTACAGCTAGATATACCTGCAAGGAAGTGCCAATAATAATGAGAATTTCAGCATTTTCGATAATTGTTACAGCTTCTTCTATAGCTGGAACTTCCTCGCCAAACCAAACGATGCAGTGACGCAATTGGTTTCCCTTTTTATCAACATCGCCAAAATTCAAATCGCCTTGCCAATCCAGAATATAATTGCTGTTTTTTATGCTTCGCACTTTCAATAATTCACCATGAAGATGCAAAACATTTGAACTTCCTGATTTTTCGTGAAGGTTGTCTACGTTTTGAGTAATGATTTGCACCTTGAAATCATTTTCTAATTTCGCCAGGATTTGATGTCCGAGATTAGGCTGTACTTCGTGTAATTGCTTGCGTCTTTGGTTGTAAAAATCAAGCACTAATTTTGGATTTCTATTTCAGCCTTGGGGTGTTGCCACGTCCATGACTTTGTGCCCTTCCCAAAGTCCTTCAGCATCGCGAAAGGTTTTGATCCCGCTTTCGGCAGAAATTCCGGCTCCGGTTAAGAGGACTAGTTTCTTTTTCATATTTTTCAAATGCTTTTGCCGCAGATTCGCAAGTTATTGAAAATCATTTGAAAAGAATCAACGAATATGCAATTTGATTTTTGTTTTCTTGGGATTCCTAATTGGAAATAAAACCATTCAATTTTAGTATTTTTACCAATATAATTATACAAATATGATTGATGTCGATTACCTAAATTTTCTCGAAAACATCTTGACCGAAAACCGAAAAGAAAAATTCCTGAAAGTGCTCCAAAACAGAACCAATCACTTTACGGTTGTGGTCGAAGATATTTTTCAGATGCACAATGCGAGCGCGGTGATGCGCAGTTGCGATATTTTTGGAATTCAGAAATTGAATGTTATTGAGCAACGTTACGGAAAAACTATCGATAAAGAAATTGCGATGGGAGCACAAAAATGGGTCGATATTAACAAGTTTGACAATGTTACCAATTGTATAGACACTTTGAAAAGTCAAGGCTACCAAATCATTGCTACGACGCCCCACGATAATGATTGTTTGCTGGATGATTTTGATATTTCGAAACCAAGTGCCTTGTTTTTTGGAACGGAAAGAGATGGTTTGTCGGAAGAAATTTTGGAAAAATCAGATGGATTTCTTAAAATTCCGATGGTTGGTTTTACCGAAAGTTTGAATATTTCAGTTTCGGCGGCAATAATCATTCAAAACCTAACGAATCGTTTGCGAAATTCCGATATTTTCTGGCAATTATCCGAGGAAGAAATTTTGGAAAAACGTTTAGCTTGGGCAAATAATTCGATAAAAGATATTAAAAGAATTAAGGAAAGGTATTACGCTGAATTATAATTTATACCTAGCCTGCCCAAAATTCCATCGACAAACGGCATTGCCATTGTAATTAAAAGAGTTTTTTTTCCTTTCAACGATTTTCGAATGTTTATTTAAATATTGTCGATATGTTTGAAGTGAAATTTGAAACCATATTATTTTATGAATACAAAAAACATTTTTAGCTCTGCTTATAGGAAAGATTATTTTGAGGGTTATTCAAATGGCTTGAATCCATATTTGAAAGTTAATTTTAAAAAAAATGATGATGCTTTTAGTTCTGGATTTAATTCCGGAAGAAATGATTATGAGAGAATGAACGGTGATATTAATGAAGGAATTCCTCTGCGGATTGTTACCAATAAAGTTTTGGAAGATTTCCTTTTAGCGGGTTTGATAGGTTTAAGTATTGACACCGAGGGCTATACTCACTTTCAACTCAGCGTAATAAGAAAATGGTATCTAAGTGGCTTAGAGAAATATGATCCAAACGAAAGTATTTATCTTTTTGCAATTCTTAAAAAAAATGGAATTCAAATATATTAAACTCTTTCCCCTTTATTTTTTTTAAGTGTAAATTCTAAATCCCAAAAAAAATGTTATCATTGACATATTAATTGCTAATTGCTAGATTCATAAAAAAACCGCCACCATTTTTAAATAGTTGCGGTTTTTGTTTTTAAGAAAATTTCAATTACAAGATATAATCTGTATTGATGAAATTTGATTCTTTGCTATTCAATAATTCCTGCAAAATGGCATTGTTATATTCGTTGTCTTTGGAAGCCACAAAAGTTCTAATCGAGAACGAGCGCAGCGCATCGTGAATACTTAAGGTACCTACCGCCGAATCTTTTCTTCCTGTAAACGGAAAAACATCGGGTCCTCTTTGACAAGAACTGTTCAAGTTTACTCTACATACCAAATTGATTAAAGTATCAATCAGCGGCGCAATTGTTTTTATATCTTTTCCAAACAAACTTACCTGCTGACCGTAATTAGATTCCGCCATATCATTCAATGGTTCTTGAATGTCCTTGAAAGTCAAAATTGGAACAACTGGCCCAAACTGTTCTTCGTTATATACTCGCATTTCCTTGTTTATCGGAAACAAAACGGCCGGAAATATGAAATTATTTGAACGTTGTCCTCCCTTTGCATTAATCACTTTTGCCCCTTTGCTGTTAGCATCATCGATCAATTCCTGAATATAGGCAGGCTTTTCTTTTTCCGGCAGTGGAGTAAGAGAAACTCCGTTGTCCCATGGATTTCCAAAGCTAAGTGCATCAACCTTGGCTACAAATCGTTTATTGAATTCGTCCGCAATCGATTCATGAACGTATAGAATTTTCAATGCCGTACAACGTTGACCGTTAAAAGATAATGATCCTGCAACACATTCCTGTATAGCCAAATCTAAATTAGCATCTGGCAAAATAATGGCTGGATTTTTGGCTTCCAATCCCAATATTAAACGCAATCTGTTTTTGTTTGGATGCAAATCCTGCAAAGCAATCGCCGATTTACTATTTCCAATTAAAGCCAAAATAGAAACTCTTCCTGATTTCATTATTGGCGATGCAACTTCGCGACCTCGACCGTATAAAATATTTATAACTCCTTTTGGAAAACTGCTTTTAAAAGCTTCCAATAAGGGTGAAATCAACAAAACTCCGTGTTTAGCCGGTTTGAAAATTACGGGATTTCCCATAATTAATGCCGGAATCAATAAGGTAAAAGTTTCGTTCAAAGGATAATTGTAAGGTCCAAGACACAAAACAACTCCAAGCGGTCCACGACGCACCATAGCATTTATACCTTGAACTTTAGAAAAATGGGCACTGCGGCTGTTTAATTCTTTGTAACTTTCGATGGTATCATAAATATATTCAACGGTTCGGTCAAATTCCTTTTCGGAATCACCCAAAGATTTTCCAATTTCCCACATCAAGAGCTTGACAACTTCAGTTCGCGTGGCTTTCATTTGAGTGACAAAATTATCCATACATTTTATGCGATCGGCAACTTTCATTGTTGGCCACAAACCTTGACCATTATTGAATGCGGCATCGGCGGCATCTACAGCTTCCATCGCTTCTTTTTCTCCCATAAAAGGAATGGTTCCTAGCAAAGTTGGCTCGTAATTTTCAGTGGAAGAAATTGTGGAATATACAGGTGTTGTTTGACCTTTCCATTTTTTTAATTCGCCATCGACTAAATAAGTGTCTTGGATAAGCAATGAATTAATTTGGAATTCTTGAGGTATTGTATTCATTATAAAATATTGTTGTTTTAATTTAAAATTATAAATAAAAAGAGGCTTTGGCCCCTTCTAGTTTTCTGGTGAAACTACTTCTCCATCCCATTCTAAAAATCCTCCCAGCAAATTATAGGTATTTTCAAAACCTAGGCTGTTCATAGCTTCACAAGCTTTTAAACTTCTGGCTCCAGAACGACAATAAACATAATAGTTTTTCGATTTGTCCAATGTGTCCAATTTCTCAATAAATTCGTGTCCACCGTAAATGTCCATATTTATGGAATTAGGAATAATCCCATCGCTACATTCGTCTTCAGTTCTAACGTCAAGTATCACTGCATTTTCATCGGCTTCCAATTGTGAAACCCAATCTTCTTGTGTCAAATTCATCGTTATAGTTTTTTGTAAAAATACAAAGTTTTTCCCAAACAAAAATCGAAATAAATGTGAATTAGATTATATTTTGAAGAAAACGTTTTCGTATAAACATAAAATAAGATAATTTACAAATTCATAAAATATTCCATAAAAATGTCAAAAAAAATCATTCCTTATATGTAAATTTTACATAATGCTTGGTTTTACTGTTCTTATGCTCACAGGCAAATTCTTTAAAATTAACAATTTTAACAACTCTAGAATAATTTTTTAATAAAAAAATGTTAAAACATTTGTATGTACAAATAAAAATATACTACATTTGTACATACAAATTACATATATACAAATATGAAAATTGAAGACGAAATAAAAAGCACAGTTGCATTGGATAATTCTAAAAAAATTATTTTTAATGTCTTGTACACTCAGAACGTGATTGCTGATAAATTAAATGAAATTTTAAAACCATTTGAATTATCAGGAGAGCAATACAATGTGTTGAGAATACTGAGAGGTCAAAAAGGGAATCCAGCAAATATGTGTGTGATTCAGGAACGAATGTTGGCCAAAACAAGCAATACCACACGATTAGTAGATAAATTATTATTAAAAAATCTCGTCACTCGAAACGTTTGCCCTGTAAATAGAAGAAAAATAGAAGTGTTAATCACTCAAAAAGGGCTTGATATTTTAACCGAATTGGACCCAAAAGTACAGGAACATGAAAATTCTTTCTCAAAAAATTTAAATACAGCAGAATTAGAACAGTTAAATCAATTATTAGAAAAATTTAGAAATCAATAAATACAAACAACAAACTATGAATCACTTTTTAGAAACACAAAACTGGAGATATGCTACAAAGAAATTTGATGCTTCCAAAAAAATCTCAACCGAAGATTTAAACACATTAAAAGAAGCCATTCGTTTAAGCTCATCTTCTTATGGTTTACAACCTTACCAGGTCATTATCGTTGAAAATCCTGAGTTAAGAGCAGAATTATTAGCTGCTGCATACGGACAATCGCAAGTTGTTGATGCTTCCCATTTAATCATTTTTGCAAACGAAATGAATGTAGGCGACGATGCTGTAGAAAAATACCTAAGCAGAATTGGAGTTACCAGAAACATTCCTGTTGAATCTTTAGCTGGTTTTGGGAATTATATGAAAGGTACAATCAATAATCTAGCAGAAGACGCAAAAAATATTTGGGCATCAAAGCAAACCTATTTAGCTCTTGGAAATCTTCTAAATGCTGCCGCCGAATTAAAAATTGATGTTACTCCAATGGAAGGATTTAATCCTGCTCAAGTCAATGAGATACTTGGTTTAGATAAACTAGGTCTTAATGCATCTTTAATGGCCACCATTGGATACAGACACGAAGATGATGCAACACAGCATTTGAAAAAAGTTAGAAAATCAAACGAAGAATTATTTATCACCCTTTAATTATTAATTCACAAACAAATTTCAAACAATGAAAAATTTAAAAGCAATTGCATTAGCAATAGTAGTAGTTTTATCTACAGTATCAGTATCAGCTCAAAATAAAAAAATTGACGCTTCAAAAAGTTCTATCAACTGGTTGGCAAAAAAAGTAACAGGACAACATAATGGAACCGTAAATCTTAAAGAAGGGGTTTTAATTTTCAAAGGAAAAAAATTAGTTGGCGGAAGCTTTACTGCTGATATGACAAGTTTAACTGATATTGATTTAACTGGAGAATGGCTAGGTAAATTAAACGGTCACTTGAAATCAGAGGCTTTTTTCAATACTGCAAAATTCACAACTGCAACTTTAATTTTTAAAACTGTAACTGCAAAAGGAACTGATGCATACACAGTAACCGGAGATTTGACCATTAAAGAAATTACTAAACCAGTTACTTTTGAACTTGCAACAACTGCCACAACTGCAACTACAAAATTAATGATTGACAGAACTAAATATGACATCAAATACGGTTCTAAATCATTCTTCGAAAGCATTGGTGACAAAGCAATTGACAATGAATTCGAATTAACTGTTGCTTTGAAATTTTAACTGCAACCAAATAGTTTAATTCTAACCCCCAACAAATTTCTTGTTGGGGGTTGTTTTTTTTTTAAATAAAAAAATAGTGTTTTTAATAAAATATTTTTGAAAAATCAAATATCCTTTATATATTTGTATTCGTTATGAAAAAAATTACAAACAATACTTGGTGGTGGAACAATTTACGTCAATCGTCGTGAACAAAGCTCCTATAGTATGAAACTATAAATATAAAAGGCTTGTCATCACGACAGGCCTTTTTTTTGATTAAAATATTTCGTCATCCATAAATAACATACCTATTGAAAACATTTAAACTACAAACCAACTACAAACAAATTCTTGCCGATACGATTACGCCCGTAAGTGTGTATTTCAAAATTCGGGATCGGTTTCCGAATAGCTTATTGCTTGAAAGCAGTGATTATCACGGCAACGACAATAGTTTTTCCTATATTTGTTGTAATCCGATTGCATCGATAAAAATTGAGAACGAAACCATTTATAAAAACTATTCTGACGGAAGTTCGGAAACCATTACAATTGACGAAAAAACTGATATTCCGCAAGTAATTCAAGAGTTTTCGGGGCAGTTCAAATCGGATAAAAGCGATTTCAAATTCATCAATAACGGATTGTTTGGTTACATTTCGTACGATGCCGTTCGATATTTCGAAAAAGTATCTATTGCCAAAAAAGAAAATAGTAACACCATTCCGGATGTGTATTATGCGGTCTACCAAAATATAATTGCAATCAACCATTTCAAAAATGAAGCTTATATTTTCTGTCATAGTTTGGATGGAAAAAATAACATTTCGGAAATAGAACAATTGTTGCAATCCCGTGATATCGCATCCTATAAATTCTCGAAAGATGGTGAAGGTTTCTCGAACTTAACCGACGAAGAATTTATGCATAATGTGGCTTTGGCCAAAAAGCATTGTTATCGTGGCGACGTGTTTCAATTGGTTTTATCCAGACGATTTACCCAAGGTTTCAAAGGCGATGAATTCAATGTGTATAGAGCTTTGCGAAGCATCAATCCTTCGCCTTATTTGTTCTTTTTTGATTACGGCGATTTCAAAATATTTGGTTCTTCGCCCGAAGCGCAGATTATTGTCAAAAACCGTAAAGCCGAAATTCACCCCATCGCAGGAACTTTCAGAAGAACGGGCGATGATGAAAAAGATGCAGTTCTTGCTAAAAATTTATCCGAAGACAAAAAGGAAAATAGCGAACACGTGATGTTGGTCGATTTAGCTCGAAATGATTTAAGCCGACACGGACACGGCGTGAAGGTAGAAAGATACAGAGAAGTGCAGTTTTTCTCTCATGTTATCCATTTGGTTTCAAAAGTAACTGGACTTTTGCATGAAAAAGCCACAACGATGCAAGTCGTAGCGGATACTTTTCCGGCAGGAACATTGAGCGGAGCACCCAAACACAGAGCGATGCAATTGATAGAAGATTACGAAAAAACAAATCGTAATTTCTACGGTGGCGCCATAGGTTTCATGGATTTTGAAGGAAATTTTAATCATGCCATTATGATTCGAACGTTCTTGAGTAAAAACCATCAATTACATTCTCAAGCAGGAGCAGGAATTGTAGCCGATTCAAACGAAGAAAGCGAAATGCAAGAAGTGTACAATAAATTATTGGCGTTGAATAAAGCGCTGGATTTGGCTGAGCAAATTTAAAAATTGAAAAATTGAATGATTGAAAAATTAGAATCTTTAAATTTTCAATCATTAAATCATTAAATAACAAAAATGAAAATACTAGTCATAGACAATTACGATAGTTTCACTTATAATTTAGTGCATTATCTCGAAGATTTAAATTGCGAAGTAACCGTTTATAGAAACGACGAATTCGATATTGACGAAATCGCACATTTCGATAAAATTTTACTTTCGCCCGGACCTGGAGTTCCGGATGAAGCGGGTTTATTGAAAGCCGTAATCGCTAAATATGCGCCAACAAAAAACATTCTTGGCGTTTGCCTTGGTCAACAAGCAATTGGAGAAGTTTTTGGCGGAACACTTTCTAACTTGGATAAAGTCTATCACGGTGTGGCCACAATGGTAAAAACATCTGTGGATAATGAACTTTTATTCGAAGGATTAGGGAATGAATTCGAAGTGGGACGTTACCATTCTTGGGTTGTCGATGCCGATTTACCTGATGTTTTGGAAGCGACATCTTTCGACGAAAACGGGCAAGTAATGTCATTACGACACCGAACATTTGATGTGCGTGGCGTACAATTTCATCCCGAAAGTGTGTTGACACC
>CAIOTL010000140.1 GCA_903861155.1 uncultured Bacteroidota bacterium | reverse complement strand
CTGACTTTTATAGTGACTTTTTTAAGTGTTCAACTATTTGGACAACAAAAAAATTTCAAAGGTGATCCAGATAAATCTTTTGAAAATGCCCGTAAAATGGCATTTAATCAGCAGCGAAAACAAGCCCAAGACACTTTATTATTCATTTTAACTAAATATCCTGATTATCAAGATGTCCGTTATTTTTTGGCAACAACCTATTCTTGGGATGGCGATTATATAAAAGCAAGAAAAGAATTTGCTGCTATTTTAGACAAAGATTCTAAAAGAAAAGATACTTGGATTGCAGCAATTAAAAATGAATTATGGGGAGATATGCCCTATAACGCTTTAGAAATGTCAAATAAGGCTTTAGCTATTTTTACGGCAGATCCAGAAATATTATATTTAAAAGCAAAAGCACAAGAAAAAACAAACAATACACTCGAAGCATTAAATACCATTCAGTTGGTTTTAGATAAAAATCCAGCTGACCTGAATGCCAAAGATTATAAAGTCAATTTAAATAATTTATTAAGTCTAAACACCATTGGAATTAATTCATCTGTTGATTTTTATTCAAACACATTTGATCCTATGCAATATTATACGCTAAAATATGCTAGACAAACAAAATATGGAAGTATTATAGCAAAAGCAAATTTTAATAGAAGATTCAATGAAAATGGGATGCAATATGAAGTTGATATGTACCCGAAAATTTCAAAAGGATTATATGCTTATGCCAATTTTGGCTTTTCAAATTCATTCCTATTTCCTAATGTAAGATATGGTGCAGAGTTATATAAATCATTACCGAAAAGCTTTGAGGTTTCTCTCGGATTAAGGACCCTAAAATACACTACAACTACTAATATTTATACTGGATCTGTAGGTTGGTATAAAGGAAATAATTATTTTTCATTTCGACCTTATCTAACGCCTGGAAATTCTGGATTGAGTAAATCAGGTACTTTCACTTACCGTTATTATGGTAGTGACGCAGATAACTATATTGGGGCTTCCGCTGGAATAGGTTATTCGCCAGAAAATAATCAATATAATATCAATGGAAACATTACACCAATTATTAACTTAAAATCCCAAAAAATTAATATTTCCTATTATTTTACTTCGAACAATAAACAAAATGATTGGGGAACTCAATTTGGAATTACACATCAAGAAAAGAGCTTTGATCAGGGCAATTATTTTTGGATATATTCCCTTACTCTCATCTGGGATTTGAAATTAAGATAAAGTGCAAAAAATAAGAATAACAGCTGTCCTTAAAAAAAGCGTACCTTTGCACAAAATTTACCTTTTATGGCCACTTTCGAACAATTTAATCTTCCAAAATCAGTACAAAAAGCAATCGATGAATTAGGATTTGTAACACCAACTCCCATTCAGGAAAAATCTTTTTCAGTGATTATGTCAGGTCGCGATATGATGGGAATTGCACAAACGGGAACGGGTAAAACCTTTGCTTACCTATTGCCGCTCTTAAAGCTTTATAAATTTTCGCCTACCCATACTCCAAAAATTGTCATTCTGGTTCCCACTCGTGAATTAGTGGTTCAAGTGGTCGAAGAAGTCGAAAAACTGACCAAATATATGTCGGTTCGAACTCTTGGTGTCTTTGGTGGTGTGAACATCAATACCCAAAAAAAAGCAGTTTTTGAAGGAATTGACATTCTCATTGGAACACCCGGCCGAACAATGGATTTGGCATTAGACAATTACATTCGATTCGACGAAACCCAAAAATTGGTCATTGACGAATTCGACGAAATGCTCAATTTAGGATTTCGTACCCAGCTTACTTCTTTGCTTGCGATGATGAAAACCAAGCGGCAAAACATCCTTTTTTCGGCAACAATGACGGACGAAGTTGATGCTGTTTTGAATGATTTTTTCGATTATCCTCAAGAAGTTACGCTTTCCGCATCTGGAACACCATTGGAAAACATCACTCAAATTACCTATAATGTTCCCAATTTCAATACCAAAGTCAATCTGCTAAAACACCTGTTGCAATCAGACGAAAGCATGAGTCGCGTCTTGGTTTTTGTGAACAATAAAAAGATTTCGGATATGCTTCACGAAAGAATCGAAGAGGATTTCGACGGTCAATTTGGCGTTATTCACTCCAATAAATCCCAAAATTATCGTTTGAGTACAATGGCTTCCTTCCAAGAAGGAAATCTGCGCGGACTAATCACCACCGACATTATGGCAAGAGGTTTGGATATTTCCAATATTACCCACGTCATCAACTTTGAAGTTCCGGAATTTCCAGAATTATACATGCATCGTATAGGCCGTACTGGTCGTGCCGATGCCACTGGAACCGCCATAAGTTTCATTACACCTCGTGAAGAAGATTTCAAAATTGGAGTGGAATTATTGATGAATATGGAATTAGAAATTCAAGATTTCCCCGCCGAAGTCGAAATTTCATCCAAATTAATCGAACCTGAAAAAGACCGACAACCCATCAAATTCTTAATGAAAAAAGCAAAATTGGAGGGAGAGGGAGCTTTTCACGAAAAAGACAAAAAGAACAAGAAGGTCAATCTTGGCGGACCTTCAAAAACAAAGAAGAAAATCTCGAGTTCAGTAAATCGTAATATTTTGAAAACGAGAGACAAAAAGAGAAAAGACAATAAAAAATAAAGATTGCATGAAGCTTAACTTCTCCAATATTTTTTTTCATTAAATCATACTTCAGGCATTTATCATACATTTTGCAATACATTTTATTGTAGGAGTATGCTTTCCTTCCATTTCAAAAAAGTTGTCAAAAATTTGAACGAATCATTTTCAAGTCTTTATAATTATAAAGATTAAACTTAAAGCTATTTATTACATCTAGACCTAAATGAGTTTCCATTTTTTACGGTATCGCCATTATCTGGGAAAGTGATATGGGAATTACCCAAAAATTTCTTATCATTCCCTCTCCACGAACCACGCTGGTATTGGGAAAAGCACTGTCGGTAGGAATTCGTTGCATTCCGCTTATGGTGATTATCCACATAATTTCGGCCTTGCTTTCGGTAAATATTATTTGGAATACAATAAGCATTATTGGCGTTATTTTTTTATTGTTTGGGAGCGGTTCTTTTCTCCACTTTTTCGCTCATCATAGCGTGTTTGGTCAAAAGCCACGAACGATTTATGGGAATTGACAAGTTGATAACGATGCCACTATTCTTTGCTAGTAACTCCATTTATCCAATAAATATAATGCCCCCTTGGCTCAAAGTAATCGCCCATTTTAATCCGCTTTCTTATATAATCGACGGAATGCGTTTTTTGATGGTAGGAACAGCTTCTACTTATTCTTTGCCGATAGGTTATGTGGTTTTGACAATAGCTTCAATAGTATTGGTGGCTATTGGCGGCAGATTGTACAAACGGATTATCATTTAGTTTGAAAATTAGTTATGGAGAAACAAAATACAACTGTTTTAGTAGCTTGATTTACAATATTTTACTTAAATTTATAGTGTTTTAGAAATCCTCATTTAAATTCTTCACTATGAACTTTTTCAAAATCAAAACAAGTTGGTCAAATGCCGAATTTATTCCTTTTAAACTTTGTATTGCATCCATTTACATCTTGGTTGGCACCTATTTCCACCACTTTTTCTGGGAATATTACATTCCGGTTTTGGTAGTTTTTGGTATTACAGCCGTTTGGACTCTCTCCCTTTGGCTGAATAAAATGAGGATGGAAAGCAAAAATGAAAAATAAAACAAACATTAGAAAATTCGCGCCACTTTATAAAAAATGATATGAAAAGTTTTGCCTCCTATATATTTTGTCTTGTGGGAATATTTTTTTGCGTTCCGCTGCATTCCCAAACCAAGGATGATACAAAAATTTGGAATTTAGAAGACTGTTTTCAATATGCCGCCAAGCATAATCTTGACATCAATACGCTTAAACTAAACGAACAATCTTCCGTACAAGATTTATCGGCAGCTAAAGGAAGTAAAATTCCGAGTCTTTCTGCTTCAGCCAACAACATTTTTAACAACAGCAAAAACAATGCCTCCGGAAGTGGAGATTATACCCGCCAACTTAGCAGTAGCGGAACGTATTGGGTCAATTCTTCATTGGTATTATGGAACGGGAATTACATCAATAACAATATCCATCAAAAAGACTTGCTGACAAAATCGGCAAATCTTTCGATAGTGCAGTCCACAAATAATAGTATACTTCAAATCACGCAAAGTTATTTGACCGTTTTATTGGCCAAGGAAAACCTGAAATATGTCACCGATTTGGTTGCAACAACCGAAGCACTAGTGAAAAAAAGTCAGCTTTTATATGATGCGGGAAGCATTGCAAGAACCAATTTGTTGCAATTGCAAGCCCAATTATCGAGCGACAACTATTTGAAAGTTCAATCCGAAAATACAATCCGACAAAATATTTTGGCGCTCAAACAGCTCTTGCAACTGCCTTCGGAAACAGTTTTTGATATTGTAACGCCAACTTCGCTGGAGATAGTAAACCTGGTTCCCGAGTTGAAAATGGTGCAACAAAATGCCGCCGATAATTTTCCAAATGTCAAAATAGGAATGATGGGTTTGGATATTGCTTCACTGGGCATTGAAAAAGCCAAAGCCGGATTCAAACCGACACTTGCCGCCAATGCTGCCATTGGCACAGGATATTATGACATTCTTTCCAATAATACCTTGCCATCCACCCCCTATCTTAATCAAACTTCCAATAATTTTTATCAAAGCCTTGGATTTAATTTGGCTATTCCGATATTTTCCAACAGAATCAACAGAACCAATCTTGAAAAAGCTAAAATTGGCTACAGCCAAGCCAATATCACACTCGATAACGACAAATTAATGTTGTCACAAGAAGTAGAGCAAGCCTATCTCAACACCACAAATGCGCAACAGGCTTATGCTGCGGCCAATGAACAATTGAACGCGGTAACCGAAATATACAGGATTGGGAATGCACAATTCAAGTTGGGAGGAATTGACTCTTTTACTTTATTGCAACAAAGAAACCAATATATTCAGGCAGTACAGGCATTTACACAGGCAAAATATACGGCTATTTTGCAACAAAAAATATATGAATTCTATAATGGCATCAAAATAACTTTTTAAAAACAATAAAAATGAAAAAGAAAAATATCATACTGCTTTCCATTTTGGTTCTTGTATTGGTTGCCGGATATTTCTATTTTAGCAGAAAAAATGATAATCAACAAGTAAATTTTGTCACGGCGAAGGCAAGTTATGGCAATATCTCCAGCAGCATTACGGCAACGGGAACCATAAAACCCATCGATACCGTTTCCGTCGGTTCCCAAATCTCAGGCGTAGTACGAAATATTTATGCCGATTTTAATGACATCGTAAAAAAAGGACAATTATTGGCAAAAGTAGATCCTTCCATTATTGGAGCGCAGGTCGAAGCGGCAAAAGCAAACCTTTTGAGCGCGAAAAGCAACTTGGAATACCAGCAAAGCACTTTTGACAGACAAGACCAATTATTCAAATTGGGAGCCATCAGCAAAGCCGATTTTCAGGTAGCGCTAAACCAAAGAAATAACGCCAAAGCCATCGTAAATAATACCACTGCCCTACTGGCCATTGCCACTAAAAATCTATTTTACACCAATATTTACGCACCAATTGACGGCACGATAATGAACCGAAACGTGAGTGAAGGCCAGACGATTGCCGCAAGCTTGAATGCACCCACTCTATTTGTGATTGCGAACGATTTAACCAAAATGCAGGTTCGGGCAGCAGTGGACGAAGCCGATATTGGCAATGTAAAAGCGGGTCAAAATGTTTCCTTCACCGTGGATGCTTTTCCTGAAGATGTGTTTAAGGGAATCGTTTATGAAATTTTGTTGAACTCCAAAACCACAGCAAATGTGGTGACCTATACAACCTTGGTAAATGTGGAGAATAAGGAGTTGAGACTAAAACCAGGTATGACTGCCAATATCAATATTTATACTGAAGAAGATAAAAACGTGATGATTATTCCTTCACGCGCATTAACTTTCAAACCTGATTCTACACAGTTGAAAAATTACACGATTCAAAGATTTCAAAAAAACACGGAAACTTCTAAAAATAAATATCCTAAAACAAACAAACTGACTTCAAATAATACTGTTTCATATGAATCAACAAAATCGTATGTTTGGGTAAAAAGCGGAGACACATTAACCG
>CAIOTL010000139.1 GCA_903861155.1 uncultured Bacteroidota bacterium | reverse complement strand
TTTGCAAAAAGTATTCAAAAGTAATAAATCAATGCGGCAATTTGCTTTTTTTATTAAGGGAAGTTGCTAATGTTATTGTAATTTAAAAATTATTTTTCCAATTTCCTTATCTTTGTTTTCAAAACAAATCAACATAGTGAGCGAAATCAATAAGCTAAAAATATTTAATGATCCCATTTATGGGTTTATTATTATCCCCAACTCCTTAATTTACGATTTAATACAACATCCTTATTTTCAACGATTACGCCGTATTTCTCAAATGGGTTTGTCCTATTTAGTTTATCCCGGAGCGAATCATACCCGTTTTCATCACGCTTTAGGTTGTTTGCACATTATGCAAAAAGCTGTTGAAACATTACGTTTCAAGGAAGTTTCTATCTCAAAAGAAGAAGAAAATGCTTTGTATATTGCCATTTTATTGCACGATATTGGCCACGGACCTTTTTCGCACGCGATGGAGAAAAGCATTGTCGAAGACGTGCAACATGAAGCCATTTCCCTGTTATTTATGAACCAGTTAAATGTGGAATTTGGAGGTAAATTGAGTTTGGCAATTCAGGTTTTTGAAGGCGATTATCACAGGAAATTTATGTTGCAATTGATTTCGAGCCAGCTCGACATGGATCGAATGGATTATCTGAAACGCGATAGTTTTTATTCGGGCGTGGCAGAAGGAAATGTCAATTCCGAAAGGCTGATTCAAATGATGAATGTGGTCGATGATGTTTTGGTCATTGAAGAAAAAGGGATTTATTCAGTCGAAAAATTCCTGATGTCGAGACGATTGATGTATTGGCAAGTCTATTTACACAAAACCAGTTTGGTAGCTGAATTAATCTTGACGAAAATTTTAAAACGCGCTAAAGAACTGATCCAGAAAGGAATCTTTTTGCCTTGTAGTGACTCGTTAATATTCTTTATGCAGAACAAAATCACCTTTGAAACTTTCGACAGTGAAAATCTGAATTTGTTTTCACAATTAGATGATTTTGATATTATAAGCGCCTTGAAATCTTGGCAAAAACAGGATGATTTTATTCTTTCAACTCTGAGCAAAATGATTATTAACAGAGATTTATTGAAGATAAAAGTAAGCAATGAAAAAGTTCCGACGGCAGAATTTCAAGCTTTGAAAGAATATTTTGCATTGGAAAACAACATTTCATTAGCAGAAACTGATTATTTCATTTTTAAGGGAAAAATAAAGAACCAAGGCTACAGCAAAGAAGCAGAACCGATACGAATTTTAAAAAAAGATCAAGCAATTGAAGATGTTGTTGAAGCATCTGACCAGTTAAACTTAAGGTCTTTGTCTAAATTGGTAACCAAATATTATATGTGTTTCCCAAAACAACTTGTATAAAAAAGATCATTTAAACTCTATTTTTTATATTTTTGTCGAAATGAAATTTACAGCAGAGCAAATAGCGGGTGTTTTAGAAGGAGAAGTCTTTGGCAATCCCAAAGCCGAAGTGTATAAATTGTCCAAGATTGAAGAAGGATCCGAAGGATCAATTACTTTTTTGGCAAACCCTAAATACTTGCCTTATATTTATACCACACAAGCTACCATAACTATCGTAAATACTACTTTTATTCCCGAAGGTGAATTGTTGACCACCCTAATAAAAGTTGAGGATGCCTACTTATCTTTTTCTAAATTACTCGAATTTTATGACCAAGCAAAAAAAGGAAATAAGACAGGTATAGAACAACCTTCATTTATTTCGAGAAATGTGAAATATGGAGATAATTTATATTTGGGAAGCTTTAGCTATATCAGCGAAAATGTGATTTTAGGCAACAATGTAAAAATTTATCCAAATTGTTTCATTGGAGAAAATGTAATTATAGGAAATAATGTCACTATTTTTGCTGGTGCAAAAATCCATTCGGAAACACAAATAGGTAATAATTGCAATATTCATTCCGGAGTAGTTATAGGAGCTGACGGTTTTGGTTTTGCACCAAATTCTGATGGTACATTTTTAAAAATTCCCCAAATAGGGAACGTTATTTTAGAAGAGGATGTTGATGTTGGGGCAAATACGACGATTGATAAAGCCACGATGGGTTCCACTATTATAAGAAGAGGGGTGAAGTTGGATAACCAAATCCAGATTGGTCATAATGTTGAAATTGGCGATAATACAGTTATTGCGGCGCAAACTGGAATTGCCGGTTCCACAAAAATAGGCAAAAACGGAATGATAGGTGGTCAAGTAGGAATTGCGGGGCATTTGACAATTGGGAATAATGTTAGGATTCAGGCTCAATCGGGAGTGGGGAGGAATATAAAAGACAATGAAATTTTGCAAGGAAGTCCAACATTTGGGTATAACGATTTTAGTAAATCGTATGTTCATTTCAAGAATTTACCAAGAATTGTTCTTGAGTTAGAAGAATTAAAAAAACAAATTTTAAACCAAAAAAATGGAAAAAATGGTTAAACAGAAGACCATCAAAACAGAAATTTCGCTAACAGGAGTTGGCTTACACACGGGGAAAGAAGTTAAAATAACTTTTAAACCTGCACCAATAAATAATGGCTATACATTTGTTAGGGTAGATCTAGAAGGACAACCTGTAATTGAGGCCGATGCAAATTATGTTGTAAACACACAAAGAGGAACCAATTTGGAAAAATTGGGAGTCAAAATCCAAACACCGGAACACGTTTTAGCAGCATTGGTGGGTTCTGATTTAGACAACGTAATCATTGAATTAGACGCTTCGGAACTTCCAATAATGGATGGTTCTTCTAAATATTTTGTTGAAGCTATAGAAGATGCAGGTATTCAAGAGCAGGAAGCTAAAAGAAAGGTATATGTGGTAAAGGAAGTAATATCCTATACTGACGAGGAAACTGGAAGCGAAATATTGGTTATGCCAAGTGATGATTATCAGGTGACTGCGATGGTAGATTTTGGAACAAAAGTGCTTGGGACACAGAACGCTACTTTAAAAAATATTTCTGAATTTAAAACTGAAATCTCCGATTCAAGAACTTTCAGTTTTCTTCACGAACTCGAATCCCTTTTAGATGAAGGTTTAATTAAAGGAGGTGACTTGAATAATGCGATTGTTTATGTGGACAAGGAAATTTCCGAAAAAACAATGAAAAATCTGAAAGTTGCTTTCGGAAAAGATGAAATATCAGTTAAACCAAATGGTATTTTGGATAATCTAACCTTACATTATCCAAACGAAGCAGCAAGACACAAACTTCTTGATGTCATTGGGGATTTGTCATTAATTGGAACAAGAATTCAGGGCAAGGTGATTGCAAACAAACCGGGACATTTTGTGAACACGCAGTTTGCCAAAAAAATGGCAAAAATGATAAAAATTGAACAACGAAATCACGTTCCAGTTTATGATTTGAATCAGGAGCCCTTGATGGATATTCATAAAATCATGTCTGTTCTTCCACATAGACCACCGTTTTTGTTTATCGACAGAATAATCGAAATGTCCGAAAGTCATATCGTGGGATTGAAAAATGTGACGATGAACGAAAATTTCTTTGTGGGCCATTTTCCAGGGGCGCCGGTTATGCCAGGGGTTATAATCGTTGAAGCAATGGCTCAAACAGGAGGGATTTTGGTGCTAAGCACAGTTCCCGATCCAGAAAATTATTTGACTTATTTTATGAAAATTGACAATGTCAAGTTCAAACATAAAGTATTGCCGGGAGACACTTTAATATTTAAATGTGATTTAATCACTCCAATTCGAAGAGGAATTTGCCATATGCAAGCCAATGCTTACGCCAATGGAAAACTCGTTGCCGAGGCTGAGTTAATGGCACAAATAGCTCGAAAACAATAATTTTTTTGTTGATTTGGTTAATCGTTTATTCGATTAATAAATTAAACTGTTAAATGATTAAACAAAAGTATATGAATCAACCCTTAGCATATGTTCACCCCGGTGCAAAAATAGCAAAAAATGTGGTTATTGAACCGTTTACAACTATTCATAATAATGTTATCATTGGTGATGGAACTTGGATAGGCTCAAATGTAACCATAATGGAAGGTGCAAGAATTGGAAAAAACTGTAATATTTTTCCTGGAGCGGTAATCTCGGCAATTCCACAAGATTTAAAATTTGGTGGTGAAGATTCCTTGGCAATAATTGGGGACAATTGCACCATTAGAGAATGCGTAACCATCAATAGAGGAACAATTGCTTCCGGACAAACTACACTTGGAAATAATTGCTTAGTAATGGCGACGGCACATATTGCCCATGATTGCCACATTGGAGACAATGCAATTATCGTGAACGGAGTTGCTCTTGCAGGTCATGTTACTGTTGGGAAATATGCAATTATTGGTGGTTTGGCGGCGATACATCAATTCATTCATGTAGGAGATCATGCCATGGTTTCGGGCGGTTCGCTGGTTAGAAAAGACGTGCCACCTTTCACAAAAGCGGCAAAAGAACCTTTATCATACGTTGGAATTAATTCTGTTGGACTGAGAAGAAGGGGATTTGCCACAGAAAAAATACGGGAAATTCAAGAAATATACAGAATTCTTTACCAAAAAAATTATAATGTAACTCAGGCTATTGGAATTATTGAAGCAGAAATGGAAGCAACTCCTGAACGCGACGAGATACTGGATTTTATCAGAAACTCTTCACGAGGAGTTATGAAGGGATATACCGGAAATTACTAATTAAAAAAGTTTAATCGGTTATTTGTTTAATCGTTTAATCGAATCAACAAATCAACAAATAAACAAATAAACCAAATTTAAATGGCATCAACATCAGATATTAAAAACGGATTGTGTATAAAATACAACAATGATATTTATAAAATAATAGAATTTCTTCATGTTAAGCCTGGAAAAGGACCTGCTTTTGTTCGAACAAAATTAAGAAGTTTGACTAACGGAAAAGTATTAGACAACACCTTTTCGGCAGGACATAAAATTGAAGAAGTAAGAGTTGAAAACCATAAATTCCAATATTTATATCCAGAAGGAGATTTATTTCATTTTATGAATGTAGAAACTTTCGAACAAATTTCCTTGAATAAAAACATTTTGGATTCACCAGGATTATTAAAAGAAGGTGAAAATGTAATGGTAAGTATTAATACAGAGACTGATTTACCTCTTTCGGTAGATATGCCGGCATCTGTAGTACTTGAAGTGACTTATGCGGAGCCAGGAATAAAAGGAAACACCGCTACAAATGCAACAAAATCAGCTACGGTTGAAACTGGAGCAACAGTAAATGTGCCTTTATTTATCAACGAAGGGGACAAAATTAAGATAGACACTACTTCTGGGAATTATATGGAAAGAGTTAAAGAATAGTTATTTTTAGTAGTTTATATTTTTTCAAAACATACAAACTGCTAAATTTATAACCTTCCATACTTATATCACAACAAAATGAAATTCCACAAAACGCATACTTTATTAGAAATTGCCACCATTATCAATTGTGAATATGTTGGCAATCCAGATTTTTTGGTTTCTGGTATGAACGAAATCCACGTGGTAGAATCAGGCGATATTGTTTTTGTGGATCATCCAAAATATTATGATAAAGCCTTGAATTCAGAGGCAACAACTATTTTGATCAATAAAAATGTGGATTGTCCTGAAGGAAAAGCCTTGTTGATTTCCGATGATCCTTTCAGGGATTTCAATGCCTTAACAAATCATTTCAGGCCGTTTCAGGTTTCTAAAGCAGCAGTTTCGGCTTCCGCCAAAATTGGAGTAGGAACAATAATTCAGCCCAATTCATTCATTGGAAATAACGTAGTCATAGGAAAAAATTGTGTAATTCATTCGAATGTTTCTATTTATGACTTTACCATAATTGGGGATAATGTGATTATTCACGCCGGTACTATTCTTGGAGCCGATGCTTTTTATTATAAAAAACGTCCCGAAGGTTACTACCAATTAATTTCGGGAGGGAGAGTCGTGATTGAAAATAATGTCGGCATTGGTGCACTTTGTACTATTGACAAAGGAGTTACGGGCGATACAACCATTGGCGAAGGGACAAAAATTGACAATCAAGTTCATGTTGGGCACGATACCGTCATTGGAAAAAAATGCTTGATTGCTTCCCAAACTGGAATTGCAGGTTGCGTAATAATCAAGGACGAAGTCACAATTTGGGGACAAGTAGGAACCACTAGCGGAATAACGATAGGTGAAAAGGCGGTGATTCTGGGTCAAACTGGAGTTACAAAATCAGTGGAAGGGGGCAAAACATATTTTGGTACACCAATTGAAGAGTCTCGTGAAAAATTGAAGCAACTTGCCAATATCAAAAAAATACCAGAAATTTTAAGTAAATTGAAATAATATGTCAGCCAAAGAAATTGTTCTAAAATTTTATAAATCGGAAGCACTGATTAATAGCGAAATCTTGAAAGATTTCTTGCATCCGGATATCTTGATAGATTGGAATAGTTCCAGAGGATTTATTCAAATGAATTATGATGATTTAATGGATTTATCCAACAAGTTGGGCAAGGCTTATGTCAGATCAAAAGTAAGGATAAATCATATCATCGTTGAAAAAGATATGGTTTCGGTTCGATATTCCCATTTTGTAAAAACTGTCGAAAATCCAAGAGAAGAAATGTTATTAGCTCATTTTATGGCAATTTGGGTAGTAAAAGACGGTAAATTATTTAGATGCTATCAAATGAGCCAAATATCCTGATTTAGTCTTAAAAAACTGAATCTTGATTACTGATTACTGTTTACTATTTTATACTTTTGCATCACTATTAAAAAAATATATTATGAGCGTTTTAGTTAATAAAGATTCCAAAATAATTGTTCAAGGTTTTACAGGAAGCGAAGGAACTTTCCACGCTTCTCAAATGATCGAATATGGTACCAATGTTGTTGGGGGAGTAACTCCGGGAAAAGGAGGAACAACCCATTTAGATCGCCCCGTTTTCAATACTGTTAAAGATGCAGTAGATCAAGCTGGAGCCGATACGACCATTATTTTTGTACCACCGGCTTTCGCTGCAGATGCCATTATGGAAGCAGCCGATGCAGGTATCAATGTAATTATTGCAATTACCGAAGGAATTCCTGTGGCCGATATGATTAAAGCCAATAATTACATCAAAAGCAGAGATTGTAGATTAGTTGGTCCAAACTGTCCGGGAGTAATAACTCCGGGTGAAGCAAAAGTGGGTATTATGCCAGGTTTTGTATTCAAAAAAGGGACTGTTGGTATTGTTTCAAAATCTGGAACTTTAACCTATGAAGCTGCGGATCAAGTAGTAAAGCAAGGTTTGGGAATTACGACAGCAATTGGTATTGGTGGAGATCCAATTATTGGAACAACTACAAAAGAGGCCATTGAATTGTTTATGAATGATCCAGAAACGGAGTGTATCGTTATGATTGGTGAAATTGGTGGTCAACTGGAAGCTGATGCTGCAAAATGGATAAAAGCTGACGGAAACCGCAAACCAGTTATTGGATTTATTGCTGGGGAAACTGCTCCAAAAGGAAGAACAATGGGGCATGCAGGTGCAATTGTTGGAGGTGCCGATGATACTGCGGAAGCTAAAAAACGCATTATGAGAGAATGTGGAATTTATGTTGTCGATTCTCCAGCAGAAATTGGAAAAAAAGTAAAAGAAGTTTTAGGATAATCTAAAACACAGGATAAAATCTAATACCTCACGTGTTTCGTGGGGTATTTTATTTAATAATAATAGAAAATAAGATGTATTTAGAATTAAAAAAATTAAAAGTCAAAAATCAATTTAGTTATACGACTGATGATAGTTTAGAAGAAGTTTGTAACGCCCCAGAAAAAGGAAACGGAATTTTCCTTGTGTACTCTATTGATGGCGAAGCTAAAGAGTTGATTATGGTAGGTTCTACCGGGACGATTCAAAATAACGGAACGCTAAAAAGCAAAAATGGCGGTCTTTTTGACAAAATCGTAAACGGACACCAATTTGCAAAAACAGGAAGAAAATATTCTTGGCCAACACAAATGAAATTAGAAAATATCGAAAAACTAGAAGTGGTTTGGTATGAAACTTTCAATGAGAAAAATAAAGTGATTCCTACCTTTGCAGAAGGACAAGTTTTACAAAATTTCTTGGATGAGAATGGAAGATTGCCACGGTGGAATGTTGCTTTTTAAGACATTGTAAGTGTTCAAATTTATTTAAAAAGGCTGGCAGAAATATTCTGCCAGCCTTTTTTTAAGTTGTAAGCACTAAATAATTCAACTACTGAGCATGTGTTTTTTAAAAGTAAGATTGAATAAGGA
>CAIOTL010000138.1 GCA_903861155.1 uncultured Bacteroidota bacterium | reverse complement strand
TATTTATTTAACACCATAACACTGTCGTTCAAGCAAAAGCCATAACATTTAAATGTTATGGCTTTTGCTTGAACGACAGTGTTATGGTGTTAAATAAATAGAAACGATAGGTAATAAAATAGCAAAAAAAAAGCCACGCAATGCGTAGCTTTATTTTTTTGTGTAATTTAGAATTACTTAGCTGGAGTTGCAGCAGGTGCAGCAGCAGGAGTTTCAGTAGCTGGAGCAGCAACTTTAGCAGTGTCAACTGCAACTTTAGCAGTATCAACAGCTACAGCAGTAGTGTCAACAGCAGGAGCAGCTTCTACAGGAGCTTCAGCTTTTTTACAAGAAACAACAGTCAACATAGCAACAACGGCTAAACTTAAAAATACTTTTTTCATCTTACTTTATTATAAAAGGTTAATTATTAATTCGGGGCAAAGATATAAATTTTTTAATAGTTAAAATATTTTTTTATAAATTTTTTAAAAAATAATATTCAATCGCAACATTCTTTTTTATCCTGACTATAATGGCAGTGAGTCAATCTATTAAAATAGTTCTCTTTATTTAATAATTGATGTAATCCTATTATTTGCTGAGTGATTTGCTTGCAATTGTTAATTTTAATTTAACATTGAAACCATCAGGTATTATTTACTATTTTGGATTTTGTTAAAATCACAAAATTCAGAGAATGTGTTTTTTGTGGTATAAAATACAATTGGACTACAAAATTATAGTGATTCTGATTTTTGAATTTTTCTCATAATCACTTCCGTCGCTCCTTTATTCATTTGTACAAAAGCGCTGCAAATATATCCTTTTTCATTTCGGATATCATCGTTGTGAATCAAATTAGAAAAGGCATCAAAAAGTTCGTTTTTGTTTGAAATGGAAACGCAACCTCCCATATTCACTATGGCGGTTGCTTCGGCAAAGTGGAAATAATTTGGTCCAATTACAATTGGAACCCCGAAAGTGGCGGGCTCCAATATATTGTGAACGCCTGGATTTCCGAAACCGCCGCCAACATAAGCAATGTCGGCGTAACTGTAAATCTTGGTCAAAATCCCGATGGTATCGATTATAAAAACATCGAAATCTACCAGATTTTCACCTTCTTTTTCCGAAAATAAAACTACTTTTTTGGAAATAGAATTTTTCAATTTCTGAATTTGTTCGCTTTTAATGTTATGCGGAGCGATAATGAATTTAACTTTTTCTGAAGTCTGATTGATGAAATCTACTAATAAACTTTCGTCTTTTGGCCAGGAACTTCCAGCAACAAAGGTCAATGTGTCGTTTTTGAATTCCGAAATAAAATCTAAAGAATTGTATTTTTCCAAAATCAAAGCAACCCTGTCAAAACGCGTATCGCCAGAAACCGCCACATTGGTTTTGCCTAATTGCAGCAATAATTTTTTAGAACCTTCATTTTGCACAAAAAAATAGGTAAAAGTGTCCAATGCTTTTCTGTAAAATCCGCCATAACATTTAAAAAACATTTGGTTTTTCCTAAAAACTCCCGAAATTAAATACGTTGGAGTTCTGAGTTTTCTCAATTCGTTCAAATAATTAGGCCAATATTCATATTTAATGAAGAAAGCCATTTCTGGATGAACCAATGACAAAAAATCTTTAGCATTCTTTTTGGTGTCCAAAGGCAAGTACACCGTAACATCGGCAACGACATTGTTTTTTCGAACTTCGTAACCCGATGGAGAGAAAAAAGTCAGTACGATTTTATGATTTGGATATTTTGTTTTTATCTTTTCGATAACTGGCAAGCCTTGTTCGTATTCGCCAAGTGAAGCGGCGTGAAACCAAATGGTTTTGTTGTTTGGTTTGATTTTGCTTTCTAAAATTTGAAAAATTGGTTTTCGACCATCTACAAAAAGTTTAATTTTTGGACTGAAAGGCGTAGCGATTTTCAACAAAAAATCGGCAATTTGGACAATTAGATTATAGAGAAAAAGCATATCAAAAAATTTCTGGTGCTAAAATACGTTTTCTTTTAATTATCTATAAATTCATTCTGCTAAAATCCCTATTTTTGTTCCAAATTTAAAACTTCGTAAGCTTTGCGAAAGCTTTGTGAACTTTGTGGTTAAAGAATTTAAACAAAGAATAAATGAAAAAAATCCAAATGGTTGACCTAAAAGGCCAATACGAAAAAATAAAAGACACTGTAAATGATTCCATTCAAGAAGTTCTCGACACGAACACTTATATTAACGGACCACAAGTACACCAATTTCAAATAAATCTTGAAGAATATCTTGGTGTTAAGCACGTAATTCCTTGTGCAAATGGAACCGATGCTTTGCAGATTGCTATGATGGGATTGGATTTAAAACCTGGCGATGAGGTAATCACTGCTGATTTTACCTTTGCTGCAACCGTAGAAGTAATTGCTTTGCTGCAACTCACGCCGGTTTTGGTTGATGTTGATTGGGTCAATATGAATATTTCCATCGAAGGAATTAAAAAAGCGATTACGCCAAAAACTAAAGCCATTGTGCCAGTACATTTGTTTGGTCGTGCCGCTAATATGGAAGCGATTATGGCTATTGCCAAAGAGCACAATCTATTTGTTATCGAAGATAATGCGCAAGCCATTGGAGCCAATTGTAAATTTTCGGATGGGTCCAAAAAGAAAGCTGGAGCTATTGGAAATGTAGGTTCAACCTCGTTTTTTCCGTCTAAAAATCTAGGATGTTACGGTGATGGTGGCGCGATTTTCACGAATGACGATGCTTTAGCACACAAAATTAGAGGAATTGTAAACCACGGAATGTATGAGCGTTATCATCACGATGTTGTTGGTGTAAATTCAAGATTAGACAGCGTTCAAGCTGCCGTTTTGAATGCTAAATTGCCTTTGTTAGATCAATACAATATGGCACGTCAAAATTCGGCCAGGAAATACACAGCAGCTTTTGAAGGGAACAAAAATATCATCGCACCAAGTATTTGCGATATTTGTGACTGCCACGTTTTTCACCAATATACTTTACGAATCATCGACGCTGATAGAGATGGATTAATGCAGCATTTAATAAATAAAGGGATTCCGTGTGCCATTTATTACCCAATTCCATTGCATTTACAAAAAGCCTATTTAGATTCAAGATATAAAGAAGAAGATTTCCCGGTGACAAATCAATTGGTGAAGGAAGTGATTTCGTTGCCAATGCACACCGAATTAGACGATGAACAAATAGAATTTATTTCAGATAGTGTTCTAGAATTTTTGAACTAATTTAATTCTGTTTTAATACGCACTTATGAATAGTGTGTCTACAATAAAAAATATAAAATGAAAATACTAGTAACAGGTGGTTTAGGTTTTATCGGTTCGCACACTGTAGTCGAATTACAAAACCAGGGTTTTGAAGTAATCATTATTGACAATCTTTCGAATACGTCTTTGAATGTTTTAGATGGAATTGCTAATATTAGTGGAATTAACACGGCTTTCGAAAAGTTGGATTTGCGGGAAAAAGAAAAAGTTCAGGATTTTTTCAAACGGCACAATGATATTTCTGGCGTAATTCATTTTGCGGCTTCAAAAGCTGTTGGCGAAAGCGTTGAAAATCCATTGTTGTATTATGAAAATAACATCAATGCCTTGGTTTATTTGCTTCAGGAATTGAAGCAAAAATCCGAAGCTAGTTTTATTTTTAGTTCTTCTTGCACGGTTTACGGTCAGGCCGAAAAAATGCCCATTACTGAAGATGCATCCATACAAACAGCAATGTCACCTTACGGGAATACCAAACAAATTGGCGAAGAAATCATAACAGACACAACCAAAGTAACCAATATAAACGCAATTTTGTTGCGCTATTTTAACCCAATTGGAGCACATCCATCGGCTGAAATTGGAGAATTACCTATTGGAATTCCACAAAACTTAGTGCCTTTTATTACTCAAACTGGATTTGGTTTAAGAAAAGAATTATCAGTTTATGGTGATGATTATCCTACACCTGACGGAACGTGCATTCGCGATTACATTCACGTAGTCGATTTGGCGAAAGCCCACGTAATTGCCTTGAAACGTTTATTGGGCAAAAAGAATTTGACGGAAGTAGAAACTTTCAATTTGGGAACGGGCACAGGAAGTTCTGTTCTGGAAGTGATTCGAGCTTTCGAGAAAGTAAGTGGTAAAAAATTACCTTATAAAATTGTAGATAGAAGAGAAGGCGATATTACTTCGGCTTATGCCAATACCGATAAAGCAAACAATGTTCTAGGTTGGAAAGCACAATTCACATTGGAACAAGCGATGGAAAGCGCCTGGAAATGGGAACAGAAAATTAGGAGTTAGTAATAATTTTTATTCATTCTAAAAATATAAAATCCCAAATTATCTTGATGATAATTTGGGATTTTTTTGATTGCTTCACATCAAAATGACTTAACACTAGCTAAGCGTTAGCCGTCACTGCTTCTCTGTCAATTTTTCCAATCAAACCAGCCAATACTTTTCCTGGACCCACTTCCGTAAATAAAGTTGCTCCATCGGCAATCATTTGTTGTACTGATTGTGTCCATTTTACAGGCGCAGTCAATTGGATAATCAAGTTTTTCTTAATCTCGTCTGCGGACGAGACAGCCGTTGCCGTTACGTTTTGATATACTGGACAAATTGGTGTTGAAAATATAGTTGCTTCAATGGCTGCAGCTAGTTCTTCTCTTGCTGGTTCCATCATTGGTGAGTGAAAACCTCCACCAACAGGCAACAACAAGGCACGTTTTGCACCAGCTTCTTTCATTGCTTCGCAAGCTTTTTCTACCGCCGAAGTTTCTCCTGAAATCACTAATTGTCCTGGACAGTTATAATTTGCAGCAACAACGATTCCATCAATCAAAGCACAAACATCTTCCACAATATTATCGGCTAATCCTAAAACTGCCGCCATTGTTGAAGGTTTAATTTCGCAAGCTTTTTGCATTGCCAATGCCCGTTGTGAAACCAATCGCAATCCATCTTCAAACGACAAAACGCCATTGGCAACCAATGCTGAAAATTCGCCCAAAGAATGTCCAGCCACCATTTCTGGTTTGAAATCTTCCAAGGTTTTGGCTAAAATCACTGAATGTAAAAAAACGGCTGGTTGGGTAACTTTGGTTTCTTTTAATTCTTCGGCAGTTCCTTCAAACATAATGTCTGTGATGCGGAAACCTAGGATTTCATTGGCTTTTTCGAAAAGTGATTTTGCTAATTTGGAGTTTTCATATAAGTCTTTGCCCATTCCGGTGAATTGTGCTCCTTGACCTGGAAATACGTATGCTTTCATATCTTTTGTTTAAAAATTATCCCTTCGACTGCGCTTAGGTTGATGTTTAGAAATTGAAAAAATAATTTCAATCAAGGTGCAAAAATAACACTTTTTAATAAAACGCCATTTGTATCTCAGGATTCTTTATAAAAGATGAAGTAGTAACCAAGAATTCGATTTATTCATTTTTAAAAAAAGTTAATGCGCCTGATGGACATTTTTGGACAGACTCAATGATTTTTTCAGTAGATGAAGCATTAATTTTTATCCAAGGCTGTTCTTTGGGTTGAAAAACATCTGGATTGTTTCTAACACAATTTCCGGAATGAATGCACTTTCCGGATTGCCATACTACGGTTACTTCACCGTTAGTATATTCCTTTTTTAAGTTCTTTGAATCCATATTTTTCTGATTAAATTTTATAAAACGTCTCTAAATTCAGGTATTTTATCAAAAACACTTTTTGCAAAAGGGCAAAGTGGAATAATTTTGATGTTTTTTTCTCTAGCATATTCTACCGCTTTGGTTACCATTTTTTTACCATAACCTTTTCCATTATTTCCTGGGTTGACTACAGTGTGGTCAATTATAATAGTGTCGTCGCCAGCAAAAACAAAAGTCATTTTACTTTCTTTTTTTCCGTCAACCGTAACATAAAAGTAGCCTTTTGTTCCGTTTAATTCTAATCCTATTAGTTCTTCCATCTTGTTTAAATTTATAAAGTCATAGGAACTTCCATTAATAAAAATTCAGCATCAGAAGTGGCTTTGATTTCGACCATATTGAAATCCCAAATTCCAAATCCATCACGTGTGTTTAATTCTTGTCCATCAACAATAATACTGCCTTTTAAAACAAAAATATATAAACCATTGCCTTCTTTTTTCAATTGATAAGTTGCAGTAACATCTTTGTCAAATTGCCCCAAATGAAACCAAGCATCCTGATGAATCCAAACTCCTTCGTCTTCTGGATTTGGAGACAAAATTTGCTGTAGTTTGTTTTTTCTGTCTGCTGGATTTAAAGTAATTTGGTCGTAACGCGGAGTAACATTTTGTTGGTTTGGAATGATCCAAATTTGTAAAAATTTGACTTGTTTCTCCTTATTTTTGTTGTATTCACTGTGTTGAATTCCCGTTCCGGCACTCATCACCTGAATGTCGCCATTTTTTATCACGGTTTTATTCCTCATACTGTCTTGGTGCTCCAAATCACCTTCTAAAGGGATGGAAATAATCTCCATATTTTGATGCGGATGCGTTCCAAAACCCATTCCTGCGGCAACTGTATCATCATTTAAAACTCTCAAAACTCCAAAATTCATTCTTTCTGGATTATAATAGTTTGAAAAGCTAAATGTATGATGGCTATTTAACCAACCTAAATCGGCAACTCCTCTTGTA
The DNA here is from genome assembly GCA_903861155.1 of uncultured Bacteroidota bacterium. Lineage (GTDB taxonomy): Bacteria > Bacteroidota > Bacteroidia > Flavobacteriales > Flavobacteriaceae > Flavobacterium. The sequence continues at coordinate 4,366 of CAIOTL010000138.1, read as the reverse complement.
TCGGCTTGGTGTAAAACTGTATTTTTCATAATTTTTTGTGTTGATTGTTATTTGATATCGCAAATTTACACCCATTAAGAACGAAATGCACTTAACCTAGATTAAGAACACAAAATGAATAATTCTTAGCTATTGAAAACGAGTGTTAATTCCCTTTTTTAAGAAGTCTTGCTTTCATTTTGCTGAAGAATTCGGGCGTGACGCCAATGAAAGATGCAATTTGTTTTTGAGGAACTTTTTGCATCAGCGAAGGATATTTTTTGCAAAATTTTTCAAAACGTTCTTCTGCTGATAAACTTAAGTTATCCATAATTCTCTGATTATTGGCGACCAAAGCATTTTCGGTTAAAATCCTGAAGAAGCGCTCCAATTTTGGAATATCGTGATACAATTGTTCTTGATTATCTTTGGAAAGCAAAACCACTTCGGCATCTTCTAAGACTTCAATAAATAGATTGCCCGGTTTTTGAGAAATCAAACTGTACATATTGCTAATCCACCAACCGCTGCAAGCAAAACTCATCACGTGCTCCACAATATTATCATTGATATTGAAACTTCTAAGTACACCGGAGTTTACAAAATAGGAGTTCTTGCATACTTCGCCAGCGTTGAGCAAAATTGTTTTTGCTTTGTAATGATGCGTTTCTGTTTTAGACAAAAATAGTTCTTGCTCTTGCGGAGTGAGAGATATATGTTTGCTTATATTTTCAAGAATTAAATTCATGTGTTTAGATTGTAACTTTTGTCTTTTTGGGCAAGACCAAATATAATAAAAAAAGCCCCAAGAAATTCTTGAGGCATTGTGTTTATGAAGTGAATTAGTTATGCAACAGCTTCTTTTATTCTTCTTAATGCTTCCGTCAATAAATGTTCACTTGTAGCATAAGAAAAACGAATACAATTTGGGTTTCCAAAAGCGTCACCGGTTACAGTTGCAACATTGGCTTCGCCCAAAATGTACATTGAGAAATCATTGGCATCTTTGATAAATGTCCCTCTTAATGTTTTTCCAAAGAAAGAAGAAACGTCTGGAAACACATAGAATGCACCTTCAGGAACGTTGATTTTGATTCCAGGAATATCTTGAAGCAATCGAACTACTAAATCTCTACGGCTTTTGAAAGCGGCAACCATTTCGTGAAGTACGCTCGGATCAGCATCTACGGCAGTAATTGTGGCACGTTGCGCGATTGAATTTGCTCCCGAAGTTACTTGTCCTTGTATTTTTGTACATGCTTTTGCAATGAATTCTGGCCCACCAATATATCCAATTCTCCATCCTGTCATTGCGAAAGCTTTTGCAACTCCGTTTACAGTGATGGTTTTTTCCAACATTCCTGGGATTGAACCGATGCTACAAAAAGTTCCAGAAAAATTGATGTGCTCGTAGATTTCGTCAGCAACAACATATACGTGTGGGTGTCTTTCTAACACTTTGGCCAAAGCCGTTAATTCTTCTCTATTGTAAACAGATCCACTTGGATTACAAGGAGAACTGAACCACATCATTTTTGTTTTTGGTGTGATAGCCGCTTCTAATTGTTCGGGTGTGATTTTGAAATCACTTTCGATAGATGTTGGAACTTCCACAGGAACTCCTCCCGATAATTTTACAATTTCGAAATAAGAAACCCAGTATGGTGCCGGTAAAATCACTTCATCGCCGTCGTTTAACATTACTTGAGCAATGTTATACAAAGATTGTTTTGCTCCCGTTGAAACTACGATTTGAGATGGTTTATAGTCTAATCCGTTGTCTCTTTTGAATTTTCGGCAAATTGCTTCTTTCAAATCACCGTATCCATCTACTGGAGAATAGGTACTATAGTTTTCATCGATAGCTTTTTTAGCAGCTTCTTTGATGAAATCTGGAGTGTTGAAATCGGGTTCACCCAAACTTAAACTAATAATATCTTTTCCTTGTGATTTTAATTCTCTGGCCAATGCAGCCATAGCCAATGTTTGTGATGTGGCTAGATTGTTGATTCTGTCTGAAAGCGGATTGTTCATTAAAATGTGATTTTTGATTTATAAAGTTGGTTTTAGAGATGCGTTGCAGTGTGCCTCTACTGTAAAGCGGGTTTCATTCCCAATTCTTTCAAATGTTTGAAATGCGCAATGATGGCACTTCGCATCGTTTTGTATTCGTAATAAGGCAAGTTGCATTCTTGTGCAGTTTCCCGAACAATTTTGGCAATTTTAGCATAGTGGATATGACTAATATTTGGAAAAAGATGATGTTCTACTTGGTGATTTAATCCACCAGTGTACCAATTTACAATGAAGTTTCTTGGAGCAAAATTAACAGTGGTGAACAATTGATGAATGGCCCAAGTATTATCGATTTCACCTTTTTCGTTTGGAACTGGATTTGAGGTTTCAACGGTGATATGAGCTAATTGAAACACGACACTCAGTATAAGTCCAGCAGTATAATGCATAATAAAAAAACCAACAAGAACTTTCCACCAAGTAACACCAATTATCATTGGAAGGAATATCCAAACCGTGAAATAAATTATTTTTGAAATTACCAAAGTTGTCCAAAGTATTTTAGGATCCCTATGTTCTCCATAAGATAGCTTTCTTTTTAAATATTCTTTCATCTGTTTAAAATCAGTAGTTAAAGACCAATTGAATGTCAATAAACCGTATAAAAAGATGGAATAATACTGTTGAAAACGGTGAAAATTATGCCATTTTGCTTCTTTGGTGAAACGTATAATTCTACCTGCGTCAAGATCTTCATCGTGACCGGGAATATTGGTGTAAGTATGGTGCAAAACATTGTGTTGCACTTGCCAATTGTAAACGTTTCCGGCGAGAATATATATGGTTCCTCCCATGAATTTATTAATCCAATTTTTATCTGAATACGAACCGTGATTACCATCGTGCATTACGTTCATTCCAACTCCTGCCATTCCTATTCCCATGACAATTGTCAAAAGAAGATGTGCCCATAATGGAAAATCAAGTGTTAAAATTAAGAAATAAGGAGCAAGAAAAAGCGCAAACATTATGATGGTTTTTAGATAAAGTTTCCAATTACCTGTTTTTCGTATATTGTTTTCTTTGAAGTAGTTGTTCACCCGTGAGTTAAGTGTCCTAAAAAACTTTAGATTATCTTGCTTAGCAAATGTAGGCGTGATATTGTTCATAGTTAATTTTAAATAAGTTGCAAAGGTAATTATTAAAAATTTTCAATCTGCAAAATTGAGTTAAATATTCAAAACTAAAAACTGTACTTTTGTTAAAATTTTTATCATGGACGAAATTCAAAAGTATTTTCCTTATTTAACTGATCTTCAAAAAGAACAATTCGCAAAACTGGATTTTTTATACCACGATTGGAACGCCAAAATCAATGTCATTTCCCGAAAAGATATTGACGAATTATACACCAAACATATTTTGCATTCTTTGGGAATTGCCAAAATCATACAATTCGAACCCGGAACATTTGTTCTCGATGTAGGCACTGGTGGAGGATTTCCTGGAATTCCCTTGGCGATTCTTTTTCCAGAAACGCGATTTTATTTGATTGACGTGATTGCCAAAAAAATAAAAGTGGTGCAGGCTGTCGCCGAAGCTTTAGAACTCAAAAATGTAAAAGCAGAACAAATGCGTGCCGAATTGGTAAAAGGTGATTTCGATTTTATTGTGAGTCGAGCTGTGACCAATATGCCCGATTTTGTATCTTGGGTAAAAGACAAAATCAAAAAGAAAAGCAAACACGAACTCCGTAATGGAATTCTCTATCTCAAAGGTGGCGATTTAACCGAAGAATTAGCAGCTTTTCCGAAAGCAACAGAATACAATTTAGCTGATTTTTTTGAAGACGAATTTTTCGAAACTAAGAAAGTGGTGCATTTGCCTTTGAAGTATACGAGTTAGGGATAATGAATATTAATTATAAATAAACAGATATTGTTATGACTGAAGATAATTCAACATATTTTGAAATAAGTGAAGGTGGAAATCTAATTAAAATTGAAGTTTTTGGTTTGCAATATCCAAACACTGATGATGATTGGGATAAAAATTGGTTAAATTGTATGATTCCTGTTAAGGCAGGCGTCTTTTCTGGAAAATTTAGAGCTAATTTAATGACAACGGATTTTGGAACGTTTAAAAATGGGATTATAAATCTTTATAATAAATTAGACGGAGTTTCTGCTTTTTACACACTCGAAAGTCAAGCTGATATAAAAATTATTGGTGATGGAATAGGGCATTTAGAGGCTCAATGTGAAGTGATGGATAATGTTGGATTCGGAAATAAATTAAATTTTAAAATCAACTTTGATCAAACTCAAATTCAAGGAATCATTAATCAATTAGAAAAAATAACTAATGAATT
>CAIOTL010000137.1 GCA_903861155.1 uncultured Bacteroidota bacterium | reverse complement strand
TCTGTTTATCCTGGAGGATATACGCCAAGAATCACTTCTATCATCAATGATAACAATATGACTGCAGGTATCAAAACAACAACTGATAGCGGTTGGAAAGTTGACATTAGCAATACCTACGGTAAAAACCTTTTTCATTATACCATAAAAGGAACTGAGAACCCTTCTTTATTAGACGCTTCTCCAACACAATTTGATGCTGGTGGACATAGTTTATCTCAAAATGTAACTAATTTTGACTTCTCAAAAAATTATGACACCGTATTAGAAGGAATGAACATCGCTTTTGGAGCAGAATATAGAATTGAAGAATACTCTATTTTTGCAGGTCAGCAAGGTTCTTACACAACGTATGACGTAAACGGACAGCCTATTACAAATCCTGCTACACAGTTTGCTCCTACAATCCCTAATCCAGATTATGATCCTAGCAAACCAATCGATCCTAATACCAATCCAACTGTCTTGCCAAGACCAGGAAGTTCTCAAGGTTTCCCAGGATATAGCCCAAGCAATGCTGTTGACAAAAATCGTAGCAACCTTTCATTATATACTGATACCGAATTTGATATTACAAAAAGCTTTATGGTAAGTGGAGCAGTGCGTTTTGAAAAATACAGTGATTTTGGTAGTACCATCAATGGTAAATTAGCGTCAAGACTTAAACTAGCCGATAACATTAACTTAAGAGGTTCACTTAGTACAGGATTCCGTGCTCCTTCATTGGCACAGGCTTACTATGGTTTACATTTCACCAATATTAATGCAGCTGGCGCAACCGAGATTTTACTTTCTCCTAATGACAGCCCAGTTACAAGATCTTTTGGAATTCAAAAACTAAAACAAGAAACTGCAGTTAATGCTTCGTTAGGAATAACAGCCAATTTTAGCAATTTTACCGCTACCGTTGATGGATATATGATCGACGTAAAAGACAGAATTGTTTTAACAAGCTATTTTGATGCCTCAGCCAAAGGATTAGGGGTTGACCAAGCACAATTTTTTGCTAATGCTGCAAATACAAAAACCCTAGGTTTAGACATCGTTCTTGCTTGGAAGAAAAGATATGATGATTCCAATGTTAGTGCTACACTTGTTGGAAACATCAATGATATGACAATTGGAAAAATACACAACGGTGCATTACCACAAGACATCTTTTTTGGAGCTAGAGAACAAGCTTTTTTATTAGCTTCGGCTCCAAAAAACAAATTTGGTTTAAATCTTAACTATTCACATAAAAAATTCGATACTGGATTAGCTTTCACTCGTTTCAGTAAAGTAGTTTTAATTAATTATGCTGGTGTAGACAATGTATATACCCCTAGAGTAAATACGGATTTAACAGTAGGTTACCAATTTACCAAACAATTAAAATTAACAATAGGAAGCAATAACCTATTCAATATTTATCCTACTAAACAAGACGAACAAAATACTGAAGCTGGTGGTTATTGGGATGCCGTTCAAATGGGATTCAACGGAGCCTATTATTATGCGAGACTTGGATTTAATTTCTAATCCAATATTCCTATAAATTTTAAAAAGAGTTCTCGAAAGAGAGCTCTTTTTAAAATATTATAAATAATATAAATAAAAATCAAAAAAAAAATCCTGAGTTTTCAAAGCTCAGGATTTTTTTATGACTGTTTCAAAGACTATTCATTATGCAAAAATGCTTGTCTGTTTCTCAAGGTTTCTTCACTTTCTACATGAGCTACATCAGGAATACAACAGTCAACAGGACATACCGCAGCACATTGAGGCTCATCGTGAAACCCTTTACATTCTGTGCATTTTCCTGGAACAATATAATAAATATCATCTGAAATTGGAGTTTGAGCAGCATCTGCATCCACTTCTTCGCCAGAAGGCAAAATTATTTTCCCTTTAACTCTCGTTCCATCTTTATATCTCCAATCATCTGCTCCTTCATAAATTGCAGTATTTGGACATTCTGGTTCACAAGCACCACAATTGATGCACTCGTCTGTTATTATTATTGCCATTTTTAATTAGGTGTTTGTGATTTTAGCTTCTACATTTTTAATTCCTATAAATGTAATAAAAAATATTTTGTCTAAACTCAATTTTTAATATCTATTGTCTGTAACTTATTATAGTTTATTTTTGCACAAAATTACAATCAAAACTATTCATATACAAATTACTTATGTTCGAAAACAATAAAAAAAGATGTTTTATTGAATTAGGGAAATTTTTAAGCCAATTTTCCGAAGAAGAAAACAGTATAAATCCCGATGTTTTGTTCAATGAACCATTTTTTGAAGATCTTGTAAATCTAATACAACTTTCGCAATCCCATAACGGCTGGTATACGCCGGAAAACGTCTACTTTTCTATTCAATCTTGGGCAAAAGCACTAACAGAAGAAAACTTAAACAAATGGATAAGCGCTTATGATATCGAAGTTAATAAACCTAAAAACGTTGGGCTAATTCTAGCTGGAAATATTCCTCTTGTTGGGTTTCACGATTTTCTATCGGTGTTAATTTCCGGGAATAACGTTCTTATAAAAACATCTTCAAACGATCAGTTTTTATTGCCATTTTTGGCAAAATATCTAACAGCAATCGAGCCTGAATTATCTAGCAGAATTACTTTCTTAGAAGGAAAACTGGAAAAATTTGATGCTGTAATTGCCACTGGAAGCAATAATACCGCCCGCTATTTTGAATATTATTTTAAAGACAAACCAAGTATTATTCGAAAAAACAGAAATTCGGTTGCTGTCCTAAACGGAGAAGAAACCAAAGAACAATTAATTGCTTTAGGCGAAGATATATTTAGATATTTTGGTTTGGGTTGTCGCAATGTTTCCAAACTTTTTGTTCCAAAAGGATATTCATTCAAACCATTATTTGAAGCCTTTTTCGAATATCAGGATATCATTCATTATGAAAAATACGCCAATAATTATGATTACAACAAGGCAGTTTTCTTGATGAGCAATTTTAAATTACTGGATAATGGTTTTTTGACTTTAAAAGAGGACTCAAGTTATGCTTCACCAATTTCAAGCGTTTTTTACGAATTCTACGATTCCATCGAAGAATTACAAATTCGACTACAAACGGAAAGTGAGCAAATTCAATGCATGGTGAGCAATAATCTTGTTGAGAACAGTGTTAATTTTGGTGAAACACAAAAACCAAATTTATGGGATT
>CAIOTL010000136.1 GCA_903861155.1 uncultured Bacteroidota bacterium | reverse complement strand
TTGGATATTTTGGGTTTTATTTTTCATATATTTGCAATAATTTGATCTTGGATAGATTATGATGAATTTTAAAAATTATTTTAGTTTTTTAATTTTATTTGGCTTTTTTTCGGCTTGTCAAACAGGTTCGGTACAAGAGGTTCATAGCACTTTAGAAACTATTGCAAAAACAACTCCTTTGACCGCCGACATTCAAAGAGTGGCTATGCAAAAAACATCCCAAGATAATATCATTGACAAGACAAGTTGTTTTATGATAAAGTTTCCATATGTTGTCACCGTAAACAATGTTCAGATTCCGATAAATTCCCCGAGCGACTATCAATTAGTTTTGAACAACATTTATGCAAACCCTTATGGTAATGATATTGTCAGTATTCATTTCCCAGTTACCGTGAAATTTGAAGATTATACCGAAAAAAGTATTGACAATCAAACAGATTTCAATAATTTAATATTACAATGCCAAGCCAGTTCCAATGCGTTTGGAAAGATAAATTGTATCGCTATTAATTATCCAATAACGATTAATATTTATGATACCAATTACCAAATTGCTAGTTCAACTTCAATTGTCGATAATTTTTCCTTGTATAATTTCATCACTAATTTGGTCCCCAATAAATTAATAGCCATTAGTTATCCTATTTCGATTTTGAATCAAAATGGTCAAAACGTAATTATTACGACCAATGGTCAGTTTGAAGATGTCATAAAAAATGCCGTTGATACCTGTCCTAGCAATACTATTACGATGCTCGACTTTATGCAAGTAATGACAACTAATTCATGGAAAATTTCTTATTATTTTAATAAAGATGATCAAACGTCCTATTATAATGGATATGTTTTCACATTTAGCCCTGATTTCACCGCTGTTGCAACAAAGTCTGGGATTACTTATAATGGAACTTGGTCTACAATTTTGGCCAATGGAGTTAGGCAATTTGCAATAAAGTTTCAATCTGATTCTTTGGGTAAATTAGATGAAGGATGGAAAGTGTTCGAATTCAATATTTCCCAATTGCGTTTTAGATCTGAAGATGGCAATACTGAAAACGATTATTTATATTTTGAAAAAAATTAATCTATCTAATTTTACATACCTAAAAACCAGTCCTAAGATGATTGGTTTTTTTATTTCCAAACTATTTAAACTTCGAAACCAAATGCCTAAATTTGCACTTCAATAAAAGAAAAACAGAATTATGTTCGATAATTTAAGCGACAAATTAGACAAAGCCTTTCACGTACTTAAAGGCCATGGAAAAATAACGGAAGTAAACGTTGCCGAAACCCTAAAAGAAGTGCGTCGTGCTCTATTGGATGCCGATGTTAATTTTAAAATTGCCAAGGATTTTACCACCAAAGTAAAAGAAAAAGCGATAGGTCAAAATGTGTTGACCACATTGCAGCCGGGACAATTATTGGTGAAAATTGTCAAAGACGAACTGACCGAATTGATGGGTGGCGATGTGGCCGGTATTACTCTTTCCGGAAATCCTACCGTAATTTTAATGTCGGGATTACAAGGTTCGGGAAAAACTACTTTCTCTGGAAAACTGGCTAATTATCTTCAAAGTAAAAAGAACAAAAAACCACTTTTGGTTGCTTGCGATATTTATCGTCCAGCGGCAATTCAACAATTATATGTTGTAGGAGATTCGATTGGGGTCGAAGTTTATTCGGAACCTGAAAATAAGAACCCTGTTGAAATTGCCCAAAATGCCATCAAACACGCGAAAGCCAATGGTTTTAATGTCGTGATTGTGGATACCGCAGGACGTTTGGCAGTCGATGAGGCAATGATGAACGAGATAGCGGCTGTTCACAAAGCCATTCAGCCCCACGAAACCTTGTTTGTTGTTGATGCGATGACTGGTCAGGATGCTGTGAATACTGCAAAAGCTTTCAATGATATATTGAATTTTGACGGTGTAATTTTAACTAAATTAGATGGTGATACTCGTGGTGGAGCTGCTATTTCGATTAAATCGGTCGTAAACAAACCCATTAAATTTGTTGGTACAGGTGAAAAAATGGATGCTATTGATGTGTTCTATCCTGTTCGTATGGCAGAACGTATTCTCGGTATGGGTGATGTTGTTTCTTTGGTAGAAAGAGCTCAAGAACAATTTGATGAAGAAGAAGCCAGAAAAATACAAAAGAAAATTGCCAAGAACGAATTTGGATTTGACGATTTCCTTTCCCAAATTCAGCAAGTGAAGAAAATGGGTAATATGAAAGATTTGGTTGGGATGATTCCTGGAGCCACAAAAGCGATGAAAGATGTCGAAATTGAAGACGACGCTTTCAAACATATTGAAGCGATTATCCATTCGATGACTCCAAAAGAAAGAACAAAACCTGCGATAATTGACGTAAAAAGAAAAACGAGGATTGCCAAAGGTTCTGGAACCAAAATCGAGCAAGTTAATCAATTGATGAAACAGTTTGAACAAATGAGCAAGATGATGAAGATGATGCAAGGTCCTGGCGGGAAAAATATGATGAAAATGATGGGCAATATGAAAGGCGGAATGCCACAACGCTAACGATTAAATAATTAAGAAATGCAATTACTAGACGGAAAAAAAACATCGGAAGACATTAAAAACGAAATTGCTGCCGAGGTGCAAAAAATGAAAGTTGAAGGGCAGAAAGTACCTCACTTGGCAGCCGTTATTGTTGGTGCTAATGGTGCGAGTTTGACTTATGTAGAAAGCAAAGTAAGATCCTGTCAACAAATTGGATTTGAATCTACCTTGGTATCTTTGCCTGAAACTATTTCGGAAGCAGAATTACTTACGAAAATCAAGGAACTCAATGAAGATGATGATTTAGACGGTTTTATCGTTCAATTGCCTTTGCCCAAACATATCGACGAGCAAAAAATCCTGATGGCTATTGATCCAGATAAAGATGTGGATGGTTTTCATCCCACCAATTTTGGAAAAATGGCGTTGGAAATGGAAACTTTTCTACCAGCGACCCCATATGGAATTATGGAATTGTTAGAACGTTACCAAGTGGAAACAGCGGGAAAACATACCGTAGTTATTGGGCGTAGCCATATTGTGGGTCGGCCAATGAGTATTTTGATGAGTCGCAAAGGATATCCAGGAGATTCTACAGTAACGCTTACTCATAGTAGAACCAAAAACATAGAAGAATATACTAAAAATGCCGATATTATTATCACCGCTCTTGGTGTTCCCAATTACTTGAAAGCTGATATGGTAAAGGATGGGGTTGTCGTTATTGACGTGGGTATTACCAGAGTAGAAGACGCTTCAAGCCCAAAAGGCTACAAAATCACTGGAGATGTTGATTTTGATGAAGTAAGCAAGAAATCTTCTTTTATCACTCCAGTTCCTGGTGGTGTTGGTCCTATGACCATTGCCATGTTGTTGAAAAACACGCTTTTGGCGCGACAAATCAGGATGAAAAAATAATAATTCCAAAATTAAGAGCAAAAACCAAGACGAGAGTCTTGGTTTTTTTTAATAATCTCCTTTTTTCTTAAATCGGGGATCGTCTCTTTTGATGAATTCCGTTCTCCTTTTTGGAGTTTCTTGTTTTGGCAAACTTGCTTCTTCGGTTTTGCTCGAAGGTTCTATCAATTGGTTGAGTTCCTTGATTTCTGCATCGGTCAAATCTCGAAAACGACCCACGGGGATATCAAGCCAAATGTTGATGATTCGAATCCGTTTCAAAGCGGTAACTTCATATCCTAAATACTCGCACATTCTTCGAATTTGGCGGTTTAACCCTTGGGTTAGAACGATTTTAAAAGTGGTTGCACTGATTTGTTCGACTTTGCATTTTCGGGTAACGGTGTCCAAAATGGGAACTCCATTTCCCATTTTTTGAATAAAACGATCGGTTATGAGTTTGTTGACCGTTACGGTATATTCTTTTTCGTGATTGTTTCTTGCGCGAAGAATTTTGTTGACAATATCTCCGTCATTGGTCATAAAAATCAATCCCTCACTGGCTTTATCCAATCGTCCAATCGGAAAAATACGTTTGGGATAATTGATATAATCCACTATGTTATTACGAACTTCCAGATTTGTGGTGCATTCAATCCCAACGGGTTTGTTGAAAGCGAGATAAACGGATTTCTCATTTTTCTCCCGAATTAGCTTGCCGTCAATGCGAACTTCGTCATTTGGCGATACCTTGGTTCCTAATTCAGGTACGATTCCGTTGATTGTTACTCGACCCTCTTCAATGATTTTGTCGGCTTCACGACGAGAGCAAAAACCTGTTTCTCCGATGAATTTATTGAGGCGTTTTAGATTTTCTTCCATAAGACAAAAGTAATCAAATTACTTCGTTTGTTCGCTATGCTCGGCTGGAAACAGGATAATTTGGAAATTAAAAAATGTTTTTATTGATAAAGATTTGTTTATAAATTTTCTAATCAAATAAAAATTGTGACACTTTCCTATATAATTCGTCATCGTGCAAACTATGCCCTAAGCCGATGGTTTCAATAAATTGAACGTCTTTCCAATCACTCGCTATTTTTTTTCCTTCGCCCAATAAAACCACATTATCATCAATATCGTGTGCTACCAAACCTTTTACATCGAGTTTTGAAGCAAACAATTTTCCTGAAAAGTATTGTAATTCAATTTTAAAATGATTTGTATAATGGTATTCCAATGCCTCGGAAACCTTGGAGTTTAAACTTAATAATCTAACATAATTATGGAGAAGAATTTTGAAATCACTTGGAGCGCCCAAAACAACCATTTTTTCAAGCAAGGAATTTTGATATTTGTATTGATAATACAAACAAGTATTCCCGCCCATTGAATGTCCAATAAGATATTTGGGTTTGAATTTCCCGACTACAATATGAATGAATTCGGCATATTTAGGAATACTAAATTCTTTGCCACTCGATAATCCTTGTGCTGGTCCGTCAACGGCAATAATGGTACTCCCCGATTTTTTGAGGTAAGGCAATAAATTTTCCCAGCGTGAAGAGTTGCTTTCCCAACCGTGAACTAATAAAATGACGGTTTTATTTCCCTTCCAAGTATAGGTTTGAATACAATCCTCCTGGTATTGAAAAGTCTCTGAATGTGATTCTTGAAGAATTTTTGGAAGATGTTCTTTTGATAACTTTCCGGTTCTTGGTTCACTGAAAAATTTATGTGCAAGTTGCGTAGCTTTTTTGGGAAATACAAAACTCAAGGTGTTGATGTATACTCCAATAGACTTGGCAAACAAAAAACCAAACAATTTTTTCATATTAAAAAAAAAGTCCCGATGTTTATCGGGACTTAAATGGTTTAGAATTTAGCGAAAAGTTTTTCCATTTTTTCTTTTTCTTCTTCAGCTAAAACGCTGTCGACTAATATTCTTCCAGAATGTTCGTCGGTGATGATTTTTTTTCTTGCGGCAATCTCCACTTGGGTTTGTGGTGGAATTGTGAAAAAGGATCCAGCAGATGCACCTCTTTCGATAGAAACAACCGCTAATCCGTTGCGAACACTAGATCTAATTCTATTATAAGCTGCTAATAATCGTTCTTCAATTAATTTTTGATATTCCTCAGATTTATCTGTCAAAAAAGCTTCCTCTTTAGCAGTTTCAGCCATAATGGCACTCAATTCCGTTTTTTTGTGTTTCAGGTGATTAGATTTAGTTTCTAATCTTTCTTTTGATTGTGCGATTACTTCTTTCTTGTGTTCGATAGAAGCTTTCATTTCCTTAATTTGTTTTTCGGCTAATTGAATTTCCAATTCTTGAAACTCAACTTCCTTGGTCAAGGAGTTGAATTCTCTATTGTTTCGAACAGTATCTTGTTGTTTGGTGTATCTTTTGATGGCTTCCTTATGCTCATCAATTGCATTTTTCTTTACCTTGATAAGATCCTCGATAACCTCAAGATCATTTTTCAATTTTTCTGAACGCGTGCTCAATCCTGCAACTTCATCTTCTAAATCTTCTACTTCAAGAGGAAGTTCCCCTCTCACGTTTCTGATTTCGTCAATTCTAGTATCGATTAATTGTAAATCGTAAATTGCTCTTAATTTGTCTTCAACACTCAATTCTTTCGTAGTCGCCATATTCTATAAGTACTTAACTGGGTTTGTATTTTCTTCTGATAAAATGAATGCAAAATTAGGGATTTTTTTCCGAAGAAAATCAACAATGTAATTTTTTGTATACCGTTCGCTTTCAAAATGTCCGATATCTGCCAAAATAATCTGATTTTCAGCTTCATAAAATTGGTGGTACTTCAAATCGGCAGTCAAAAAAACGTCTGCTCCGGCCTGAATTGCGTTTTTTATGGCAAAACTTCCTGATCCACCAAGAACCGCGACTTTCTTTATAGGTTTGCCCAAAAAGGCACTGTGACGAATTCCGCCGCATTGCATCTTATCTTTAACGAAGTTGAGAAATTCCTTTTCGTTCATTGGGACTTGCAATTCGCCAATCATTCCCAAACCAATGTTTTGATTGGCATTTTCCAAATTATAAATTTCATAGGCTACTTCTTCATAAACGTGATTTTTGAAAAGTGCTTTCAGAATTTTGTTTTCCAAATGCTTTTCGAAAACCATTTCGATTTTGATTTCGTCGCTTTCAACAAATTCAAATCGTTCTCCAAACTCGGGATTACTGTGTTCATTTCCCATATAAGTTCCAATTCCTTTTGAATTAAAACTGCAATTTTCATAGTTTCCTATGTTTCCTGCGCCTTCGTCAAACAAGGAATTTCGGAGTTTTTCGGCATTTTCCGGAATAGTATACGTGACTAATTTCCTGATGAAATTTTGCTTTGGAATAAGAATTTTTGTCTTTTTCAAACCCAGCGCATCACATAAAATTTTATTCACCCCTTCTTGGTGATTGTCCAATGCGGTATGAACGGCATAAATGGCAATATCATTTTTAATGGCTTTGATTACTGCTTTTTCGACATAGTTTTTGCCTGTAATTTTCTTTATTCCAGAAAACAAAAGAGGATGAAAACAAACAACCAAATTGCATTTTTTCGCAATCGCCTCGTCAATCACGCTTTCCAAAGCATCGTGACAAACCAAAACTCCCGTTGTTTTCGAATCTTGATCTCCAACCAATAAACCCACATTGTCGAAATCTTCGGCGTAGGCGAGTGGCGCCATTTCTTCGAGTACGGAAATTATTTCTTTGATTTTACTCATTATTCATTTTTTTGGTATTCGTGAATCTTCGATTTTGTCATTTTTTTTTGAATTAACAAAGTTAATGAATTAATAATTCAACTTTTTTATAATAATAAAATAGTATACTTTCGTAGTATGAACCTACTTCGAAAAATACTTTTCCCCTTTGCCATTTTGTATGGATTCATTGCCAGTATTCGGAATTTTCTTTATGATAAAGGAATCCTGAAATCTTATTCTTTTGACTTTCCCATTATTGCTGTCGGAAACTTGAGTGTCGGTGGCACCGGAAAAACACCTCAAATCGAATATCTAATTCGGCTTCTTTCGCCAAAATTCAAGGTTGCCACATTGAGTCGAGGTTACAAAAGAAAATCCAAAGGTTTTATTCTTGCCGATTCCACTTCGAATGCTACAATTCTTGGAGACGAACCGTTCCAGTTTTACAAAAAATTCAATAACGTTCAGGTTGCCGTTGATGTCGACAGAAAAAACGGAATCGAGCAATTGCTTTCGCAAACCAATAAACCAGAAGTGATTCTGCTGGATGATGCCTTTCAACATAGGAAAGTGAATGCGGGTTTCTATATTTTGTTGACGTCCTATGGTGATTTATATTCGGATGATTTTATATTGCCATCGGGAAATTTGCGCGAAGATAGAAGCGGGGCGCGAAGAGCTAATTTGGTAATTGTCACAAAATGTCCTGAAAATCTTTCGATTGACGAGCAAAATCAAATCAAATCAAAACTTAAACTTAATCCAAACCAAGAGTTGTATTTTTCGTTTATCGATTATGATGATGCCGTTTATTCGGAAGACAAAGTGATAAAAATGAATGAAATCAAGAATGTTACTAAATTACTTTTGGCAGGAATCGCGAAACCTACGCCATTTTTCGAACATTTTAAAAGTAATAAAGAGGATTGGTTGATTTTCCCAGATCATCATCATTTTACTGAAAAAGACTTATTGGATATTAAAAATAAATTACAAAACAAGATTATCATTACCACCGAAAAAGATTTCGTGAGATTGAAAGGTCGAATTCCAAGTGAGCAGCTTTTCTATTTGCCAATACGGTGTTCATTTCTTTCGGAAAGCGATAATTTTGATAAAACCATTTTAAATTATGTGGAAAAAAGTACAAGAGACTGTTAGTTTTATTAAAGAAAAAACCAATTTCACCCCAGAATATGGAATAATCTTGGGTTCAGGATTGGGCAGCTTAACCGATGATATTCAAATTGAATTCACCTTGCCTTATGGCGAAATTCCGAATTTTCCGGTTTCGACGGTTCAAGGTCATAAAGGAGCTTTAGTTTTCGGTACAATTGGCAATAAAAAAGTGGTTGCTATGCAAGGGCGTTTTCATTTTTACGAGGGATATTCAATGCAGGAAGTTACTTTTCCGGTTCGGGTAATGAAGTTCTTGGGCGTGAAAAAACTGATTGTTTCCAATGCTTCTGGAGGAGTTAATCCTAATTATGATGTGGGTTCTGTCGTTATTTTGAAGGATCATATCAATATGATGCCTGAGCATCCTTTGCGAGGGAAAAATGACGAACGCTTTGGTCCGCGATTTTTAAATATGAGTGAACCCTATTCTAAAAAAATGATTGCAAAGGCCAAGGAATTGGCACAAAATCTAAATATTTTTGTTCAAGATGGGATTTATTTAGGACTTCAGGGGCCAACATTTGAAACTCTAGCTGAATACAAAATGGTTAAAAATTTGGGTGCTGATTGTGTGGGAATGTCAACTGTTCCCGAGGTAATCGTGGCGCGGCATATGGATATAGAATGTTTCGGATTATCGGTAATTACGGACATGGGTGATGAGGAAAATATTGAAACTGTTTCGCACGATGAGGTTTTGGAAGCGGCAAAAAAAGCAGAGCCAAAGGTGAGAAGTCTGATCAAGGAATTGATCTGGAATTATTAGAAAATGTCTAAATATATTTGGCAATTGTCGAGTAAAATTCTTCAGGGACAAATGGTTTTGTGAGAACATCATTCATTCCATAAGACAAAAGCATTTCCCTATTTTCGTTTAATGAAATTGCGGTAAGAGCAATAATCGGTGTTGTTTTATCAAATTTCCTAATTTCTTTTGTGGCAAGCGTTCCGTTTATTCCCGGTAAATGGATGTCCATCAAAATCATGTCAAATTTATGGGATTTTACAAATTCAATTGCTTCTTCGCCATTGTCGATTATTTCGCAAATAATTTCTTTGTTTTTTAGCATTTTTTTGGAAACCATTTGATTGATTTTATTGTCTTCGACAATCAATATTTTTTTGTTTTTTAGAGTTGAGTCATCGTAATCTTTTACCTTTTCTTCCACTTTAAAGGGTTTTTCATCGGCTTTCAATACCAATTCGAATGTAAAAGAAGAGCCTTTTCCAACCATACTTTCGAGTTTTATTTCTCCACCAAGAATTGTGACCAGTTTCTTTACAATAGTCAGTCCCAAGCCGGTTCCGCCATATCTTCGATTAATTCCCACAGAACCTTGGGAAAAACTATCGAATACAGTATTTATTTTATCTTCAGGAATTCCTATTCCGTTATCCTTTACTTCAAAGTATATTTCAGCATTTTCATCTGCTGACGAAATGAGTTTTGCTATTACTTTTACCTCACCGTTAGATGTGAATTTCAGTGCATTATTGATTAGATTCAAAAATATCTGTGACAATTTCGTTGGGTCGCCAATCAAATTTTCGGGAATGTTTGGATCAATTTCGAGAGTGAATTTATTGTTATTTGTCGAAACCAATTCCTTCAAGGAGTTTTGGATATTCTCCAATAATTGTTTGAGATTAAAATTGATGTTTTCTATTTCGACTTTCTCAGCATCTATTTTTTGAATTTCCAGAATGTCATTAATAAAGGCGGTCAGGTAATTCCCTGAGAATTTTAAAGATTCCAAATAATCCATTTGAGATTTCTTCGGTTTGTCTTCCAATAATAAGTGGGCAATTCCATTGATGGCGTTCAACGGAGTTCGAAGTTCATGACTCACGGTCGACAGGAATTCCGATCTTGCATTCGAAGCTTTTTCTGCTTTTTCTTTGGCAATAATCAATTCCTTGTTTTTTTCTTCCAACATTAAATTGGAATGAGTTCTGATGATGTTGTTTTTGTATAAGGCCAAGCTTAACAAGGACAAAATCGAAATTAAAGCAATCGCCAAAATACTGATGAGTTTTGAAAATTTACTGGCTCTTTCTTGCTGTCTTTTTTCTTTGTTTAATTGTGCAACCTCCTTTAAATGCTTGGATGCCTTGAATTCCTCATAGTCATCGATTCCAAGTTTTTCATTGTCTAAAATGGAAATTCTCTCTTTTAAATTCGTATGTTGTTTCAAATAAGAATAAGCATTATTCTTGTCCAACATTTTATCATAAACCGTGCTTAAAGCAAATAAAATATCTGATTTTTG
This sequence comes from uncultured Bacteroidota bacterium, assembly GCA_903861155.1. Lineage (GTDB taxonomy): Bacteria > Bacteroidota > Bacteroidia > Flavobacteriales > Flavobacteriaceae > Flavobacterium. The sequence continues at coordinate 59,479 of CAIOTL010000136.1, read as the reverse complement.
GTCTAAGTTGTTATTTTTTGAATTTAAATCCAAAGCTTTATTGAAATAAGTCAAAGCCAAATTATTCCTGTTTTGAGTTATTTCGATAGTTCCTATTTGGTACAATGCTTCGGCTTTAATATCCAAAATGGCTTGGCTATCCGGTTTTACAATGATTGTGTTGAAAATTTCGGAAGCTAATTCATTATTTCCTTTCGATTTGTAGATTATTCCTCTTTGAAGGTTTATAAAATCGGCAGTATCTTTAGTTTCAAGTGTGTTGTACAATGATTGTGCCTCGTCGAAACAAATTTTGGCATTGGAAAGACTTTCTTTTTTCATATAGCACATCCCAAGGTAGTAGTAGGTAGATGCGTATATTGTAGTCGGCTCCAAGGTTTTAAATAATAAAATACTTCTGTTTAAGGATTTTATGGCGTCGTCATATTTTTTAACGTCAAAATAAATTTTCCCCAAGCTAAAGGTTTGGTTAGCCTCGGCTTCTATTTCTTTATTTTCTTTTGAATAATTTATGGCTTTTTGGGTATAAAGCAGCGCAGCCTTGTATTTGTTCGCCTTGATGTTTGAATCCCTCAAATTGCTGTAATAGGAAACGCTATCTATTTTCTCAACCAATTTTTTCTTTTGAGAATATAGAAGGGAATTAACTAAAATGAAAAATAATAGAAATGGCCTCATTAAATATTTCGATTTTTCATATGAGAGCCATAAAGATAATAAAATATTTAAATATTTGTTAAAATAATTAAGTCAATAATTCGGGAGGAATAGCCTGTTTCATTGTCATACCAACCGACAACTTTTACCATTTTATCAATTACCGAAGTAAGTTGCGCGTCAAAAAGACAGGAGTTTCTGTTGCCAATAATATCAACGGAAACAATAGGATCTTCGGTATAATCCAAGATGCCTTTCAAATTAGTTTGAGAGGCGATTTTGAACGCGGCATTTATTTCATCGATTGTCACGGCGCGTTTTACATTGAAAGTAATATCGGTCAATGAGCCGTCAGGAACGGGAACTCGAATGCCGCAACCGCCGATTTTGCCTTCAAATTCTGGAAAAATTTTCGTCAAAGCTTTAGCAGCGCCTGTTGTTGTGGGAACGATAGATTGACTTGCACCACGAGCCCGACGTAAATCTTTATGGGGTTGATCGTGCAAACTTTGGTCAGTTGTATAGGAGTGAATTGTTGTGATGTAAGCTTGCTCGATGCCGCAAAGTTCGTTGATGACTTTCATCATTGGTGCCGCATTATTTGTGGTGCAACTTGCATTCGAAATAATGGTTTCGGTTCCGTCAAGAATGTTTTCATTCACGCCAAGAACTACTGTTTTTATGGAATCCACTTCCGAAGGCGCCGAAAGTATTACTTTTTTGGCTCCAGCTAAAATGTGGGCGTTGATTTCCTCGAAAGTTTTGTATTTCCCGGTTGATTCCACGACAACGTCAATGTTTAGGGTCTTCCAATCAAGATTTGAAATGTTTTTCTCGTGAAAAAACAAGAAATGTTTCCCATCGACAATAATTCCTTTGTCGTCAGCTGAAACTTCAAATGGCAAAACCCCATGAATGCTGTCGTATTTTACCAGATGCGCCATAGTTTTCGTGTCGGCGATATCATTGATGGCGACAACTTCTATCGAGGGATAGTTCAAAAGCAGGCGAAATAAATTTCGTCCAATTCTCCCAAAACCATTGATGGCTATTCTTACCATAAGTCTTAAAGTCTTAAAGTCTTAAAGTCTTAAAGTTGTAAAGTCAAAATATTCAAGTCTTTCGGCTTTCTAACTTTACGACATTCGACTATAATATATGTTTTTGCGCTTTATAAGATGAACGTACTAATGGTCCACTTTCAACATGGCGAAAACCTAATTCCAATCCAAATCTTTCGTATTTGGCGAATTGTTCCGGCGTTATGAATTCCTTGACAGGCAAATGGTTTTTGCTGGGTTGCAAGTATTGGCCTATGGTCACGATGTCAACATTGGCATCATATAAATCCTGCATCGTCTGGAAAACTTCTTCTTCGGTTTCACCAAGGCCTAGCATTATTCCGGATTTTGTTCTGTTGATTCCTTTCGCTTTCAGGTATTTCAAAACTTCCAAACTTCGGTCGTATTTTGCTTGAATACGGACTTCGCGTGTCAATCGGCGCACGGTTTCCACGTTATGAGATACCACTTCGGGATTGGCTTCTACGATTCGGTCGATGTTTCTTTCGATGCCTTGGAAATCAGGAATCAAAGTTTCGAGAGTCGTGTTTGGGTTCATTCTGCGAATTGCTTTTACGGTTTCGATCCAGATAATGGAACCGCCATCTTTCAAATCATCTCTGTCCACGCTAGTGATTACGGCGTGTTTGATGTTCATAATTTTGATGGATCGCGCCACTTTTTCGGGTTCGTCCCAATCCACGGTTTCTGGTCTTCCGGTTTTTACGCCGCAAAAACCACAGGAACGAGTACAGATATTTCCCAAAATCATAAAGGTTGCCGTTCCTTCGCCCCAGCATTCGCCCATATTCGGGCAACTTCCCGAAGTGCAAATAGTGTTCAGACTGTATTTGTCGACTAAGCCGCGAAGTTCAGTGTATTTTTGGCCAATTGGGAGTTTTACTCTCAACCATTTTGGTTTTCCTATTGGTAATGCATTCTCTAAAACAGTTTCCATAAATCAATTTTTGAAAGCACAAAGATAGGAAAAGTTGATTTAAGATTTGGCGACTAGGATTTAAACGAATAACTAATTTACCGAATAATTAAATCATTCGATTATCTTGAATGATTTCGGCCAATAATTTCTTGGCTCGAAGTAGTTTAATTTTGACGTTGCTCAATGGTTCGTCAATTTTGCTGGCAATTTCCTGATACGTCATTTCTTGGAAATAACGCAGCTGGATTACTTCCTGATAATGCGGTTTGAGTTGTTTGATGAATTGCAACAACTGCGAAAGGTTTTGTTCGGTGATTAATTCGTCTTCTGCTGATGGGGTCGTGTCGGCAATATTGTAGGCTTGCTGGTCTTCGTCATCAGTAATTTCAATGAAAAGATTCGATTTCTTTTTTCGCAACAAATCAATATGAACGTTTTTTGCAATGGCAATCAGCCAGGTATTGAACTGGAATTCGGGATTGTAACTGGCTATTTTGTCAAAGGCTTTTGAAAAAGTTTCGATGGTGATGTCTTCGGCATTGGTCTCGTTTTCGGTGCGTTTCAGCATAAAACCGTATACTTCATTCCAATAAAAATTCAACAGAAAAGTGAAGGCTGCTTGATTCCCTTTTTTAGCATTTTCTATTTGTTGATTTATTTCCAATAGACTGGTTTTGAAAAAATATTCGTGATAAAGACATTCAATTGTGTGAAGATAAGCACAATTTCAATAATTGGAAACCAATACATCACATCTTTTTCTTTTAGCTTTCCTGCCGAGAAACCAAGGCTTGTCCAGGAGAACAAATATCGGAATCCAATTAAGCTTAAAACGATGATCCATCGGTACTCGAATGCTAACAAAACAGCGGCCGAAATGAAGAATAGCAATTGGGAAATATAGAAAAGTGTCAATTGAATTTTGTCAAATGATTTGTAAAAATTTGCTGTAGAAACATGTCTGCGTTTTTGTGTAAACCAAGCTTTGAAAGTAGTTTTTGGTTGCGAATAAGTGAAACTTTCAGGTACGTAACAAATCGCTGTGTTCTTGATTGTTGCTACTTGATTAATGAATAAATCATCATCGCCGGAGCGAATTTTCATGTGGTCGATAAATCCTTTTACATTATAAAATTCTTCTTTTTTGTAGGCTAAATTTCTCCCGATTCCCATATAAGGATGACCAATTTTGGCCCAGGAAAAATATTGAACTGCTGTAAGCAAAGTTTCAAAACGGATGATTTTATTCAAGAAAGAATTTGCCACTTTTTCATACGCACCATAACCCAAAACAACGGTTTTGTGCATCGTAAATTGAGAACTCATTACCGAAATCCAATCTTTTGAAACAGGATAACAATCGGCATCGGTGAATAATAAATAGTCTTTTTGGGAAGCCTTTATTCCAAGCGTCAAAGCGTATTTTTTGTTTCCCCAAAATGCTTCGTTGTTTTCCACTTTGACTAATCTGATATTGGAATATTGTTTTTCGAATTCTTCGAAAATTTCCAAGGTATCGTCGCTTGAAGCATCGTCAATCAAGATGATTTCATAATCTGGATAATCTTGTTCGGCAAGTATAGGAATGAACCGAATCACATTTTTAGCCTCATTTTTGGCACAAACAATAACGGAAATCGGGATTTTTTTTGGAGTTATTTTTTGCGCTTTGGCGAAAGCGAATTTTCCAAAAACAAATAGATAATACGAAAGTTGAATCACAACTATAACAATAAACGCGTAAAAAGTAAAGGATAACATATAGGCTTGTCTTCTTTTTAGAATATGCGCAAAGGTAATTATCAATTATCCATCGACAAACGGCAATTACTTTTTTGTTTTAAACCAAGTTTACTTCGGCTTCAATGAGAATGCCAAAAGTCTTGAAAATGGTTTCTTGAATTTTCTTCGAAACATCCAGGATTTCTTGTCCTGTTGCGTTGCCGTAATTTACTAAAACCAAAGCCTGATTTTTGTGAATTCCAGCATCACCAAAACGTTTTCCCTTAAAACCTGCTTGTTCTATGAGCCAGCCTGCGGGAACTTTGACTTCGGTTTCAGAAACTTCATAATATTTCATTTCGGGAAATTGCCTATGGATTTTCTCGAAATCGGTTTTTAAAAGGATTGGATTCTTAAAGAAGCTCCCGCTGTTTCCCAATTCTTTAGGATCTGGCAATTTGCTTTGTCGAATGGCAATTACGGCATTGCTTACATCATTCAAAGTGGGATTTACGATGTTTTTTTTTGCCAATTCCGAAGTAATGTCACCGTAAGATATGTTGATTTTATGATTGCATTTCGTCAATTTGAAAACTACCGAAGTGATGATATATTGATCTTTCGCTTCGTTTTTGAAAACACTTTCCCGGTATCCAAAATGACATTCGGCTTTGGTAAATGTTTTCATTTCTTGGTTTTCAATTTTCATCGCTTCACAGGAATCGAAAGTGTCCTTGATTTCTGTTCCATAAGCTCCAATATTTTGCACCGGAGTCGTTCCCACATTCCCCGGAATCAGCGACATATTTTCCAGTCCGCCAAAGTTTTGATCAATGGTCCAAAGTACAAATTCGTGCCAGTTTTCGCCTGCCTGACTTTCGACCCAGACAAAATCTTCGGTTTCCTTGATGATTTTTTTACCTTTCAAGTCGACGTGAATGACCAATGCGTCTATGTCTTTTGTCAAAAGCATATTGCTTCCTCCTCCAAGAATAAACTTTTTTTCGGATATATTTTTTTTCAAAACGCTTTTCAATTCGGGGACTGAATGAACAGCTACAAATTGTTTTGCTCTGGCTTCTATGCCAAAAGTATTGTGGTTTTTTAGAGAAAAATTATTGATGATTTCCATAAATGGTAGTGCGTTTTAAAACTTAAATCCAAAAGTAAATATTAAAATTTATTTGCATAGGTTTTCATCCAAATGTACATCATGAACAGGGGCATTATGTAGGGAATCATTTTGGTATCGCCTTTTCGCAAATTTTCTACGAGTTTTTGGGCATTGATGTGTTCGAAATAATGCATCTTGAATAAATCGCTTTTCGAAAATGATTCTAATTCGGCAATGAATTCGGGGCTTTTTGTCAAGTAATCGCCCCAAGGAACGCTTAGTCCCACTTTTTTGAAATTTAAAATTTCTTCGGGCAAGCGTTCCTTCATTGCCGAGTTCAGGATGAATTTCCATTTTTTACCAGAGAATAGCCATTTGTCTTCCAAAGATCCCAATCCGGCAACGAGTCTTTTATCCAAGAAAGGTTCTCTACATTCTATGGAAGCGCCCATCGTGTTGCGGTCATTTCTGTCGAGCAGCGAACACAAATATGTATGTTGGTCAAAATAAAGAGCCTGTCGTCTTAAATTATTGGGATATAAGGATTTTGCCTCCTCTATAATTTGCTTTCTGTATTCATTTTTTGGCGGAGTGTTTATTCCAAATATCTTGGCAATGTCCTTTGGGTAAATATTGGACCCATTATACATTACTAAATCGTCAGGATTTTTTATTTGAGAATAACGGGCTAATTTTTCGAATCGTGGTTTTTTCGTAAAATAATCCATGTGACCAATTGTCGCAATCGAAGTTAATAAACTCGGGTATTTCAAAGCTTTGTATCTCACGTAACCTCCCATCAATTCATCGGCACCTTCTCCGGAAAGTAACACTTTTACCGATGGTTTTGCCAATTGTGAAAGTGCCAAAATATGCGGTTCGCTCAAATGCATAATGGGTTCATCCTGAAAATAAGTCGAACTTACCAACTTGTCAAAAAGTGCATTATCTTCCAGTTGCATCGTATGAAAACCGTAATCGAATTTCTCGGTCATCATCTTGGCTAAATGCGATTCGTTGTGTTCTTTTTCCTTGAAACCAATATTAAAAGTTTGAATGTCTTTGTAATTCTGATGATTTAGCGAAGCTAAGATCGACGAAGAATCGAGTCCGCCACTTAATAAAACACCAACTGGAACGTCGCTGACCATTCTCAATTTGACGGAATCGTCAAAAGTTTCCCGAAACCATTCGACCGGATTTTCAATTTTTGGCTGGTTTTGAATTTCGACTTTCAAGTCCCACCATTTTTCGGTGGTTGTTTTTCCACTTTCGTGAATCGTCATAATGTGTCCCGGCAAAACTTTTTTTATGTTTTCGTACAAGGTATTTTCACCTGCAACAAAGCGGTTGAAAATATATTCTTCCAGACCATCTTTGGCCATTTTCATCGGAACTCCAGCCGTAAAAAGGGCTTTTTGTTCGGAAGCAAAGTAGAAAGTTTCGTTGTAAAACGAATAGTATAAAGGTTTAACGCCCATTCTGTCGCGAACGGCCGTCAGTTTTCGTTCTTTTTTGTCCCAAATGACAAAAGCAAACATTCCATTGAGTCGACAGAGCATTTTCAAACCGTACAATTCGAATAATTTCATCAAAACTTCGGTGTCGGTACTCGTTTTTATGTCGAATCCATTACTTTTTAATTCGGAATAAAAATCTTTGAAATTGTATATTTCTCCATTATAAACCAATATATAACGACCGTCATCCGAAAGAAACGGTTGGTGTCCGGCTGTGGAAACATCCAAAATGGAAAGTCGGCGATGACCCAAACCAACATTATTTTCGATAAACAAGCCTTTGTCGTCAGGACCGCGATGTTCCAGCGAATCGCGCATCTTTGTTAAAGTGCGTTCGTCCACTTTTTTTTGTGATTGCAGATGCAAAATTCCATTAATTCCACACATGCTAGTAGGTTTTAGATATGTTAATTAACTCTTGATATTTATCGGAAATGATTTTCATATTGGTATTGTAATCTGCATTTTCTTCCACAAATCTTCTGTTTTTTATAATGGCGGCGTTTCGATATTTGCTATTTTCGAATGCCCAAAGCAATTCTTTGGCAAGCATTCTAGAATCGTCAATGGCGATTAATTGTCCGTTTTCGCGGTGTTTAATCCAGCTCTGGTTTCCCGGAATTTCGGACACAATTGGGTAGCAATTCGAAGCCATTGCTTCAAATAATGAGGCTGAAACGCCTTCGGTTATTGGCATGCTGATGTAGAAATTGGATTTTTGCAAAAGTTCCGGCAATTTTGAATTTGGAATTCTTCCAGTGAAATTGACGTTCTTTTCAATTTTCATTCTTGTTGCCAGTTCTTTTAATTTTGCCAGTAGTTTTCCATCGCCCACGATAGTGAGTTCGAAATCTATTCCTTCTTGGTTTATAATTGAAAAGGCTTTCAAGATAACCTCGTGTCGGTATTCCGGCATTAACGAACGGGTGACAATGGCATGAATTTTTGAAGAATCCACAATTTTTTTATTTCCAAATTTCACCAAATCGATTCCTTTTGGTAAGACCAAAACTTTATTCATATCGACATTAGCGGCTTTCATTGAAATTGTCATTACCGGACCCCAAGCGTGAATCAAGTCGGCTTTTTTAAAAGCATAATCTTGGATGATTTTTTTGAGAGGTAATAAAATGGATTTTTCGGGCCATAAATCGGTTCTGCCTTGTTGTGCGATTGCTACCGGTTTTACGCCAGATAATGCGGCCAGAAAACCATAACTCGTGGTTCTTTCGGCAATCACCATATCGGGTTGATGCAATTTGATGAGTTTTCTAACTTGGAAAAGGGCGATGCTATATTCGAAAATTCGAAGGACACGTTTAAAAGAGTTAGCGTTGGTAGTTTTTAATTCCCAAGTGATAAATTCAAAGTCACCAAATTCTTTTAACCCATTCATCCAAGTGATGGCGTCAGCTCGATAGGTTTCTCCCAGAAAAAGTATTTTCCTTTTTGACATTTTTGAATTATTCTTCTAAAGTTAAGGCACGATTGATAAAGTCGTTCAAGGGTTTCAATAGGATTAGTTTTTTGCTCATTTTTGCAACAAAATCTTCTTTGGTTACTTCATCTACATTGAATTTATGGGAAGTTTCAAAGCTTTTTAATTTTAAAAGTTCAATGGCGGGATGATCTTTTTCGTAACCTCTTGGTGGGTTTTTTAATAAGTTTGTTTCATTTCGGTCAAAATCACCAAATTCTTTCTTGAAGTTTTTATTGTTGAGAATATCTTCCAAATCTTCGTGAAAATAGGCTATTTCTTTTCGTACTTTTTTCAAATCATCTGCTTCCGGACAATAGAGTCCGCCGGCAATAAAACTACCGGATTTTGCAATGTGTACATAATATCCGGAACGATTCATTCCTTTGGCACCGCTTGATAGCCAAACGCCAATGTGATCTTTATATGGCGATTTGTCTTTTGAAAATCGGATGTCACGGTTGATTCTGAACGTGCAGTTTTTAATTTCAAGCATTTCCAGCAAAGGATCTAGCGGTTTCATCGCGTCAAGAAAATCAGCAACTAATTGATGGTAGTCTTTTTTGAAAATTTCGTAGCGTTTTTTGTTGTCCAAAAACCAATCCCGATTGTTGTTGGCTTTTAAATCTTCGAGAAATTGCAAACTGTCTTTTGAAAGCATATTTTTTGATTATTGCAGTTGTTTTTTCAAATCTTCTTCACTTATATAACCGGAATGTTTCCATTTTATTTCTTTGTTCTGGTATACTATAAGAGTTGGAAGTTCGTCGATTTTCATTTCACTAATCAAGGTTTTGTTTTCGTCGGCATCTAATCGAACGATAACCACTTTGTCAGCCATCTCTTTTTGCATTTTATCAAGATAAGGAGCCATTTTTTTGCAAGGAGCACACCATTTGGCATTAAAATCTATCAGTACTTTTTTGTCGGTATTTAACAATTCGGCATATTCCTGGCTGCACATTCCGATGATTTTATCGCTAGGTATAGACAAACCTGCAACATTCCATTTCATCATGCCACCTTCAAGTTCATAGATAGTTTTGAATCCCAGTTCGGCTAATTTTGCCGCGGCTTTCGCACTTCTTCCGCCACTTTTGCAATAGACAAAAACAGGTTTTGATTTGTCGTATTTTTTGACGCTTGCTGCGAAATTATTTCCAAGCCAATTGACGTTTTCGGCATTGTCGATATGCTCCGATGCGAATTCTTCTGGAGTTCTCACGTCCAAAATTTGGACTTTTGGACTTTCATTTATTTTTTTGGCGAAAGCCTCAGGAGTTATAGTTTGTATACTTTTCGAGGGTTGACCATTGCAGGATAATATTGTAAAAGATATGAAAAGGAAGTATAGATGGCGAATTTTCATAGTAATTTGCTTTTAAATTTAAAGAGGCTAAAATAGGTAATTTACATTGGCAATTTAAAAAGAATGAGTTAAAGAAATTCTAAATTATTCTAGTTTGTATTTCCCGCTTTCGCAAAATATATGTTTTTCTTCTTTGCTTTATAGTTTTGGACTCTCAAAAGGGAATTTTCTTTTATATCTTCCCAAAACAAATTCACATCGCCAGTGTGGTAATTTCGCATCAAAAAAGTTAAATATCTATACTGAAAATGCGGTGTCGATATCCAAATTACGCCATTGCCAATATGCGTTACAAAACTATTTTTATACATTTTGCCATTAGAATACAAAAAACCTTTATGGAGTTTCCTTGGTGCAATTGTTGTGGTGTCCCAAGTCACGGGATTTATCACGACTTTCCCTTTGTACCATTGGTAATTTTTTTTGTCATACTTGTGTTTGAAGGTGTTCCAAGTCACAAATCCTCCGATTTGACTGGGATGATCCATAAACAGAACTGTGCCAAATTGATTTTTGTCGAAACCTATTCCCGGAATATATGCTGATACCAATTGATTTTGCAAAGGTTTACCATCAAAAAAATCGTGTAATAATGCCGCAATATGCGTGCTTCCCTGGCTGTGTCCAGCCAGAATGATGCCACGACCTTGATTATAATGTTTTAAATAATATTCGAAAGCCGCTTTCACGTCCGAATAGGCGAGGAGCAACGCAGTTTTGCCGCCGTTTTCAAGATTAGAATAGGAGCGAAGATGCGCTTGCCTATAAAAGGGAACGTATAAACTGCCCGAACTTGCCCAAGCCGAAGCCTGAAAATGTACGGCGGTATTGAGAACTTTTGCTCTTTGAATGCTGTCCTCTATCGAAACATTCCATCTCGCGTCTTTGTCCGAAACTATTAATGTAGGGTAAACATAGAACACATCAATCGAATCTTGCGGGTTTTTCACGGGATAATCTTTCAAACTTGCAGGATAATTTTCCGGTAAAACGGCCCAGTTTTTGACGGAAGAGTAATCGACAACGTCCAAAAGTGTATTTGGAATTGCGTTGTTTTTTTCTGTGGAAGTTATCTGAAAATTTTTAGTGTTTTGCGCCTTGCTACCAGTAACAATAAAACCAACAGCAATCAATAGAAGGATTTTATGTTTCATTTTAAGGGATTTAAAGTCAAGTAAATATACTAATTATCGATAAATCACAGATTAAATATCTTGTAAGTTTGATGGGTCGATTTCACAATTTTTTCGGTGCGTTCCGGATGCGTGTCCGTTATGAAAATTTGTCCAAATTTGTCGCTGTTGACCATTCCGATTATTTTGGCAACCCTACTTTCGTCTAATTTGTCGAAAATGTCATCAAAGAGCAAAATAGGTTTAAAACCACTTTGGGTTTTCAAAAATTCAAATTGCGCCAATTTCAACGCAATCAAAAATGACTTTTGTTGGCCTTGCGAGCCAAATTTCTTTATTGGGTAATTGTCGATTTCGAAGGATAAATCGTCTTTATGAATTCCCATGCTGGTGTAATGCAAAGCCCTGTCTTTATTAATTTTTTCCTGTAAAAGCGTCAGTAAATCATTTTCGAATAAATGACTTTCATAAACCAATTGGACCGTTTCCTGCGAGCCAGTTATGGCTTGATGGTGTGTATTGAAAATAGGAATAAACTGTTCGATGAATTCTTTCCTTTTTTCGAAAATGTATTTTCCGAAACTGTCGAGTTGTTCATTGTAGATGGAAAGTGTGTCGTTTTCGAAAACATAATTCAGTGCAAAATATTTCAACAAAGCATTACGTTGGTTCATTACTTTTTGGTATTGAATGAGTTGCTTCAAGTATTGGGAATCCAATTGCGAAATCACACTGTCCATAAATTTCCTTCGGGTTTCGCTGCCTTCAATAATCAAATCTCTATCGCCAGGCGAGATAATAACCAAAGGAATGAACCCAACGTGCTCAGAAAATTTATCGTAGGTTTTTCCATTGCGTTTCAGAATTTTTTTCTGTCCTTTTTTAAGGCTACAAATGATTTGTTCGTTTCTTTCATTGATTTCAAATTCGCCGTCAATCACGAAAAATTCTTCGTGGTGTTTTATATTTTGGATAGTTTGTGGATTGAAATAACTTTTTCCGTAGGATAAATGGTAGATGGCATCAAGCACATTGGTCTTTCCAATTCCGTTTTTGCCTACAAAACAATTTATTTTGGACACAAATTCGAAACTTGCCTCGGAAAAGTTCTTGTAATTGAATAAGGAAATGTTTTTTAAATACATTGGTAAAGCTTGCTAGGATTGAGAATTTTCCTTTTTCGGTGCATTTTTTTTTAAGTGGGTGCAAATTATTGAAAAATATCGATAAAAGAGGTTTTAGATTTGAATAAATATTATATTTTTGCGATTCACTAAAATTTAATATTTAAATGGCAACTTATAATAAAAGAGGATATAAACCAGCAAAGGAAAAAGAAGTAAAAGAAGTTACCGAGGACATTAAAGTTATTGAAAAAAACAGCGCAACGGCTGGTGTTTTCTCTACACTGGACGCCACAGCTTCTAAAACCGAAGATTTTGTAGCCAGAAATCAAAATATTATTATTGGATTTGTAACAGTAGTTGCTTTGGCTACCATAGGGTATTTGGCTTACGAAAAATTTATTGCTGCACCAAAACAGGATGAAGCGGCAAACGAAATGTTTGTAGCACAACAAAACTTTCAAAAAGCCATCGATGGAGTTGCCAGCGATTCATTATATAAATTATCATTGAACGGATCTGAAGGCAAATTTGGTTTTATTAAAATTGCTGATGAATATTCTGGAACCGATGCCGGAAATCTGGCTAATTATTATGCTGGATTTGCTTATTTGAACACCGGAAAATATACTGAATCGATTGCTTCTTTTGGGAAATTCAAATCAGACGATGTTGTTTTAAGTGCTTTGGCAAAAGGAGCAATAGGGGATGCTTATTCTCAAAATAACCAGCCAAAAGAAGCTTTGGAAAATTATTTAAAAGCTGCTGAAGCCAATAAAAATGATTTTACTACGCCCCGTTTCTTGTTGAAAGCTGGAAAAACCGCTTTAGTATTAGGAAATAAAGCAGAAGCGCTTAAGTATTTCACTGATATCAAGGACAATTTTGATGCCTCTCCAGAAGCTGCTTCGGTGGAAGTCTTGATAGGATTGGCACAGTAATTTTAGGATTATACATTTAGATTTGGTAACTTTATACTTTTAATTCTGAATTTTTATTCCTAAAAACAATGGCAACTATAAATAAAAACTTATCTGAATACGATAAAAATTCAATCCCAAACGCAAAAAATTTTCGGTTTGGGATTGTTGTTTCTGATTGGAATGACACCATAACCGAAGGGCTTTGTTTTGGTGCTGTCAAGGGACTTTTGGACAATGAAGTGTCATCGGAACACATCATTCGCTGGAATGTTCCTGGAAGTTTTGAGCTGGTTTACGGTGCGAAAAAAATGTTGCAAACCCAGAATGTCGATGCCGTAATTGCCATTGGTTGCGTAATCCAGGGAGAAACCAAACATTTTGATTTTGTATGCGAAGCGGTTTCACAAGGAATAAAAGACTTGAACGTAGAAACCGATGTTCCTGTAATTTTTTGTGTTTTGACTGATAATACGATGCAACAATCCATCGACAGAAGTGGTGGAAAACACGGAAACAAGGGAACCGAGGCCGCAATCGCCGCCATTAAAATGGCGTATCTAAGGCATCAAGCTTCTTTCAATCACCAATTTAAAAATCAACAATTATTGTCGACTGGGCCATTGCAAATCGAAGGTTTGACAATGATAGAAGAATAAAAAACAAAAATGCACAATTCATTACCTATATTATTCAGTTGATAGTATAGGTTTTTTGTTTTTTTGTGAATAACTAAACTATAAAACCCAATAGAAATTTCCTAAATTTGTACGTTTTGGATTCAAAACCAAAACTCAAAACCCAAAACTCAAAATCAAAATTCGAAACAGTAAAAATGCCGAGTATCATTCAATTACTTCCCGATCATGTTGCCAATCAAATTGCTGCTGGCGAAGTCGTTCAGCGACCTGCTTCGGTTGTAAAGGAATTATTGGAGAATGCCGTTGATGCCGGGGCAAACGATATTAAGTTAATACTGAAAGATGCCGGAAAATCTTTGGTTCAAGTAATTGATAACGGACTTGGAATGAGCGTCACCGATGCACGTTTGTGTTTTGAGCGTCACGCAACTTCGAAAATTCGTCAGGCCGAAGATTTATTTTCCTTGCATACCAAAGGTTTTCGCGGAGAAGCATTGGCGTCGATTGCCGCCATTGCCCATGTGGAAATGAAAACTAAACAAGATCAAGAAGAACTGGGAATCCATATTGTCATTGAAGGCAGTAAGTTTGTCTCGCAAGACGTGGCTGTCTTGTCAAAAGGAACCTCGTTTGGCGTTAAAAACTTGTTTTTCAACATTCCAGCACGTCGCAATTTTTTGAAGTCGGATACGGTTGAATACCGTCATATCATTGATGAATTTCATCGCGTGGCATTGGCGCACCCGCAACTATATTTTACTTTTTACCATAACGGAAGCGAAATGTTTAATTTGCATCCTTCGAGTTTGAGGCAGCGCATCGTCAATGTTTTTTCAGGTAAAACCAATGAAAAACTGGTGCCCGTTAACGAAGAAACCGAAATTGTGAGCATTCAAGGTTTCGTGTGTAAACCGGAGTTTGCCAAAAAAAACCGTGGTGAACAGTTTTTCTTTGTCAATGATCGTTTTATAAAAAGTGGTTATTTGCACCACGCCGTAATGGCAGCTTACGACGGAATTTTGAAAGACGGCACACAACCGAGTTATTTTTTGTATTTGACCGTGCCGCCAAACACCATTGATATCAATATTCATCCCACAAAAACTGAGATCAAGTTTGATGATGAATCGGCTTTGTATGCGATTTTGCGCTCATCGATAAAACATAGTTTGGGACAATTTAATGTCGCACCCGTTTTGGATTTCGAACGCGACGCCAATTTGGATACGCCATACCATTATAAAAATTTGGAAAGCACCACACCAACAATCCAGGTTGACGGCAATTTCAATCCTTTTTCTGAAGAAGATATACCGAATAAACATTTTACGAATTACAGAAAACCGGAAGTTGCCGCCAACTGGGAAAGTTTGTATGTGGGACTAAAGCAGGATTCGGAAGAACTAGGAACGATGATATTCGAAAATGATGAAGTGACTTCATCGTTGTTCAATAATGAGGAAGTGGAGCAAGCGGTTCATAAAACGCACCAAATCCACAAAAAATATATCGTCAATCCCATAAAATCCGGGATGATCATCGTGGACCAAAATCGGGCGCATCAGCGGATTTTGTACGAGCAATTTCTCACGAATATCACCGTCAATTTGGCGTCAAGCCAGCAATTGTTGTTTCCACTGCATTTGTATTTTTCGAGTGGCGAAATGCAATTGATAACCGAATTAAAACCGTCATTAACTAACACAGGTTTTGTTTTCGAGGAAACCAACGAAGACAGTGTCGTCATTTCCGGATTGCCAGCAAATGTTTCGGAAAGCGAGGCTTCACAGGTTTTGGAACAATTATTAAGCGATTTGCAGGACGGGATTCCTGAAAGTAGTTTTAGCCAGAACGACACGATTGCCAAATCTATGGCACGAAGTTTGGCGGTAAAAACAGGAA
Organism: uncultured Bacteroidota bacterium; assembly: GCA_903861155.1. Lineage (GTDB taxonomy): Bacteria > Bacteroidota > Bacteroidia > Flavobacteriales > Flavobacteriaceae > Flavobacterium. The sequence goes on along the minus strand of CAIOTL010000136.1, from coordinate 43,899 downwards.
CCTATTTAACACAAAAAGAGCAAGAAAATTTGGTAAACGGACTTTTTGCCTGTAAAGATCCCAATGTTTCCCCATTTCAAAAACCCACTTTCATCACGATGCGTGTGGAAGATTTAGACAAAAAATTTGCACTATGATGAATATCACGCCGGTTGTTAAACAACTACTGATTATTAATGTCCTTTTTTTTATTGGAACACTCGTATCGGGAGATGTAGCCTATAAATTTTTGGCACTTTATTTCCCAGAAAATCCAGATTTCCACGCTTGGCAGCCCATCACGCATATGTTTATGCACGGCGGTTTTATGCATATTGCTTTTAATATGTTTGCCTTGTATTCGTTTGGATCTGCTCTGGAACATTTTTGGGGAGGTAAAAAATTTCTTTTTTTTTATATTTCCTGCGGATTGGGAGCGGCATTAATGAATACGGCCATAAATTATTATTATTTCCAAGAGGGTTTAAATACTCTTTTGGCCAATGGATTTCCAAAGGCGGAAATTTTGCAAGTTTTAAGCGAAGGTAAAATAAATACTAAATGGCAAGAACTTTTGTCGGTTTCTGATTTTCAAAATTTCACTTCGGCTTATCTTGGTTCGGTGGTTGGCGCTTCGGGAGCAATTTATGGAACCATCGTGGCTTTTGCATTCATGTTTCCCAATGCTGAATTGGCTTTGATGTTTATTCCGGTTCCAATAAAAGCCAAATATTTTGTGCCGGGATTGGTTTTGGTCGATTTGTATATGGGAATATCTGGCGCATCTCTTTTTGGAGGGCCAGGAATAGCACATTTTGCCCACGTAGGTGGCGCGGTATTTGGTTTTGCCATTATGTGGTACTGGAAGAAAAACCAGTTTAACAGCAATCGTTGGAATTAAACCCAGATGACAGATTTTAGTTTGCAGAAGCAGTTTAAAAGGGGCGAAAAATCCTAAATCTTAAATCGTAAATAGAAATGAGTAGTATTATTGATGATTTGAAAATGCAGTATAAATTAGGAGGAATGGCCCAAAAGTTGATTTACTGGAATGTGGCTTGCTTTCTGGTTTCATTGGTTTTATTCTACCAATTCAGGGTTGGTGCTTTTGATTTCCCCAACTGGATTGCCTTGTCATCGGATCCTTCGGTTTTTATCACAAAACCTTGGACGCTCTTGACGTATGCTTTTTTTCATGATGGTTTCGGACACATCTTTTTCAATATGATTGTCTTGAATTTTTCGAGCACATTATTCCTTACTTTTTTCTCCCAAAAACAATTGCTGGGATTGTATATTTTGAGTTCAATATTTGCGGGAATTGCATTTGTTTTAGGCTATTATTTCCTGAATTTAGGTGCTTCCATTGTTGGCGCATCGGCGGCGATTATGGCAATTTTAGTAGCCACAACAACCTATCAGCCCTTGATGAATGTGCGGTTGTTGCTCATCGGAAACGTGAAACTTTGGCACATTACACTTGTAATTATTATCATTGACCTGATGCAAATTCGCATTGAAAATACCGGTGGACACATCGCTCATTTGGCAGGTGCTTTTTTTGGTTTTGGATTTATTAAATTGCTCGAAAACGGTACCGATTTGAGCAAAATATTTTCAAACTTAATCGAATTTTTCGTTAATTTGTTTGGGAAATCCAAGTCTACTCCGTTCAAAAAGGTGCATAAAAATTACAAAAAGCCAGTAGCAAAACTAACTACTTCAAAAATAATTACAAAGGACAAAACGCAACAACAAATTGATGAAATATTGGATAAAATCAGTAAATCAGGTTACGATTGTTTGACAAAAGAAGAAAAAGAATTTTTGTTTAAGGCAGGGAAATAAGTGTCTTTCCGCAGTTTTAATCAATGAAATTTTAAGGATATGAAAAACCTTTCTTGGTTTAATAAAGGAATGTTTCTTTTGAATATAGTACTTACTGTATCGACATTCATTGCTTATGTTTTGCCATTTTTGGCGCCGAAACTTTTCCCTCTTTTGTCGGTGCTTACCCTGTTTATGCCACTTTTTTTTATATTGAATACGTTGTTTTTCATTTACTGGGCAGTTCAATTCAAGAAACGAATGATTTTGTCTGGTTTGCTGCTTCTGATGGGGATCACTTTCATTAATAAATTCTATAAATTTTCGACCAAAGATTATCCCAACGACGATAAAGATTTTGTCGTGATGAGTTATAATGTGCGTTTGTTCAATGTTTTCAGATGGTTAAATCGCGAGGATGTTCCAGAGAATATTCTTGCTTTTATCAATGATAAAAATCCTGATATTCTGTGCATCCAGGAATATTCAAATTCCGCGCATATTGATTTGAAAGTGTATCCTCACCGTTATATTTTTATGGAAGGAGTTAAAATCAAAACAGGTCAGGCAATTTTCTCTAAGTTTCCCATCATTGACCAAGGACATATCGAGTTTCCAGACTCGAACAATAATGTTGTTTTTGCCGACATTAAAATGGGAAAAGATATTATCAGGGTTTACAATATGCACTTGCAGTCGATAAAAATTTCGCCGGATGTCACCGAAATAAATGACAATATCGAAGCCATCAATCAAGGGAAATCGGAGCGGCTTTTGCATAGAATAAGCAAGGCTTTCAAAAAACAACAGCAACAAGCCGAGATAATAAAAGAACATAAAAAGGAATGTAAATATCCCATTATTATTTGTGGCGATATGAATAACAGCCCATTTTCATATGTCTACCGGAACATAAAAGGAACATTGAAAGACAGTTTCGAGGAAGCGGGAAATGGTTTTGGAGCCACTTATAAATTCAAGTATTACCCTGCCAGAATCGATTATATTTTTGCTGACGAAAAAATGACGGTCAAGAAATTCGAAAGTTTTTCTCAATTCGAGAATTCCGACCATTATCCAATTATGGCAAAATTATCAATGGAATAGGGCGGTTTAAAACTTTATTTGATGATTTTTTTTCTGGTTTTTCAAATAATCCAAAGCGTATTTTCCTTCGTTAAACAACAAGTCCAGAACACTTAGATTGTTCAAAAATCCGTGTTTTTCTCCAAAAACCTGGGTGTAAGATTCAAATTGTGAATCGTCTTTTTTCCCGTTTGCCAAATGTCTAAAATCCAAAATGGTTTTTGAATCTACTTCTTGAAAATATTCGGTCGTGGTGCCATAGTCCAATTTCATTCTCAGGCATTTCGAAACAAAATCAATTGTTTCAAAATTCAAGTCCATTAAAAAAGTATATTTTTTTTCGAAAATGGGATGAATTTCATCTTCAAAATATTCAAAAAAAGGTGAACTTCTGTAGGCTGCTTCTAATGATTTGAGATGCTGTTTTTGCCAGTTAAAATCGGTCTCGATTTTGATATCTTTTGTTTTTTGGTGATTTTCGCCGGAATGTTTTACGGGAATATTTAACAATTGAATTCCGTTTGGACTGTAGATGTAAGTGCGGTTGCGATTGGTTTGCTTCTGAAAATTGTCCTCTATTTCGAACGTGATTGCATTGCCCTGCGCCATCTCCACAAAATGGCTGATCGAAGGAAAGTAGGTGGGATGGAGTAGGATGTCCATTTGTTGAATTGTTTAAAGTTTAAAGGTTAAGGTTGTCGATATAATTTCAGACCTTAAACTTTAAACCTTTTTAACTAGATGTTTTTCTTCTCTTTTCTTTTTTTCCAAAAATATTCGCCAACAAAAAAGGCAGTCAATGCCAGAAGGAACAATTTAAAATAGGATTGTGGTTGTCCTTCTCCGCTAACGGTGGTAAACAATCTTTCCCAACGAATCTTCCCCATTCCTTTGCCATTTGTATCCCAACTCATCCAGATGAATACTGGTTTCCCAACGATATGATTTTCGGGAGTATAACCAAAATAACGAGCGTCCAACGAATTATGTCGGTTGTCTCCCATCATCCAATAATAATTTTGTTTGAAGGTGTAGGTGGTGGTTATTTTATCGTTTACATAAATATCATTGCCAACAATTTTTAATTTATTTTCTTCATATTCCGTGATAATTATTTTATAAAAAGGCAGTGATTTTTTGTTCAAAGCAACTGTTTTTCCTGCTTGCGGAATATAAATTGGACCAAAGTTATCACAACTCCAATTGTTTGTAGTTGATGGTTTTCCATCCTGGAAATCTGGGAAAATACCATCTTCTGGACCTTTTCTAATTTCTCGAATTACCGCCGTAATTCCAGGGACATTTTTCATCCTTTCGGCATTGGCAAATGTAAGAGCTGTTATGCCAATAGTATCTTTTTGTTTACTCACGTAATTAATTCCATCGGTAATATTCATATCCTTGAAAAGATAGTCAAAATCGATAGGGGTTTTGCCGTCCAAAACCAATTTATAGGAATATTGTGGTTTTGCTCTTTCCGGCAAAATCAATTCTTTTCCGTTAATAAAAACAATGCCATTTTTTATTTGTAAACTATCACCAGCAATTCCCACGCAACGTTTTACATAATTTGTTTTTTTATCAACTGGCTTGTCATATCTTTTGTCAGCCTTAATATACATATTAAACAATGTATCTCTTGGCCAGTTGAAAACGACTATATCATTGTTTTTTATTTTTTCGAAACCGGGAAGTCTAAAATAAGGTAGTTCAGGCCAGCTTAAATACGATTTTATTTTGGCAAACGGTATCGAATCGTGAACCATTGGCAAAGCCACCGTGGTCATTGGAACTCGCGGACCATAGTTTATTTTGCTCACGAATAAAAAGTCACCAACCAACAAGGATTTCTCCAAAGATGAGGAAGGAATTGTGTAAGGCTGTATCAAATAAGTGTGCACCAATGTAGCAACGATAACGGCAAAAAGCAAGGAGTTTATCGTATCGGCAGTTTTGTTTTCAGGGTTCAAACTTCTGTCCGAAACGTGTTTTAATTCCTGGGTATAGTTGACATAAATAATGTATAAACCACAAGTGACTATTCCCAAAAAAGTGTCTAAACTTGATCTTTTCCCGAAACTTCTCAAGGTTTCGACCCAAATAACCGGAAACATAATCAGGTTGATAATAGGTATGAAAAGCAAAAGCGTCCACCAGTTAGGGCGGCCAATTATCTTCATCAAAACGATGGCATTATACACTGGAATTGATGCTTCCCAGCTTTTTCTTCCGGCGGCTACATATAATTTCCAAGTTCCTAAAAAGTGAATTACTTGAACCATCAAGAAAAACACAAACCATTGATATAGTGTCATAATTTTTTGTTTAAAGTTTGAAGTTTAAGGTTGTTCGAGTTGGAACTTTTAACCTTGAATTTCGAATAGGTTTATTTTAAATCTAATACATCTTTCATAGCGAAAACACCTTGTTTTCCCACAATCCATTCTGCTGCAATCACAGCACCTAGGGCAAAACCATCACGATTGTGAGCAGTATGTTTTATTTCGATTTCATCCACCGCCGATTTGTAAGTTACCGTGTGCGTTCCTGGAACATTTTCGATTCTTAGTGCTTCGATGTGAATCTCATTTTCTTTTGGTTTATCCAATGTCCAAGTGGAGTAACTGCTGTTTTCAATGATTCCTTTTGCCAATGAAATCGCAGTTCCGCTTGGAGCGTCCAGTTTTTGAGTATGATGAATTTCTTCCATATCAACGCGATACGAATCAAATTTTGACATCATTTTTGCCAAATATTCATTGAGTTCAAAGAAAATATTCACGCCCAAACTGAAGTTAGAACTCGACAGAAAAGCACCTTCTTTTGTTGTGCAAAGCGAAACCATTTCGTCATAATGATCCAGCCAACCTGTTGTCCCGGAAACCACCGGCACATTGGCATAAAAACAACTCGAAATATTATCGACCGCAACGGCTGGAATACTGAAATCGATGGCAACATCGGCATTCGAAAGACCTTCATACGTATTGAATTCGTCTTTTTTCAAAACAATTTCGTGCCCTCTTTCAATGGCAATTCTTTCGATGGTTTGCCCCATTTTCCCGTATCCTAAAAGTGCTATTTTCATTCGTTTATTTCTAAAAATTATAATTAAAGGTTAGTCCCATATTTGGTTTCAATGTTATATCATTTAGGTTTAGATTGGGTTTAATTGACAAACCTTCATTCACGTTAAATTGCATCAAAGCCGCATCAACATTGGCATCAACAATATTTAAAACATAAAAAGCCACCGCCATTAAGGCGGATAAATCTCTATTTCGTTGATAAAACTTTTGGCCAGCAATTAATCTACTTTTGTCCAAATAGTAAAATTGATCATTCGTATACCCTTCCAATCTTCGTTTGTAAGCATCTCGATATTGGTTGTATTTTTTGTTATTGTCAGAATAAAAATAAAGGCTTGTTCCTATGGCTCCATAAACTAATGGAATCTTCCAGTATTTTTTATTGTAAGCCTGTCCCAATCCAGGTAAAATAGCTGAATAAAAAGCTGCTTTTGCAGGCGTCAATGGGTCGATATCATTCGATTTTACCGAGTCTTTTACAATCAATACGGTATCTGTTTTTACCTGCGAAAAAACGGCATTGTTTGTCACTGCAAAAAGGAAAAGTATCGCTATGAAAGAGATTTTATTCACTACTCTTTTATTAATTTTATAATCCTTTTGAAATCTTCTTCAGAGTGAAAAGGAATAGTGATTTTGCCTTTTCCATTCCCGTCAATTTTTACGTCGACTTTTGTTCCAAAATAAGTATTGAAAGTATTTTTCTCTGAATCAGGAATTTCGAAAGAAGTAGCTTTTGGTTTGCCAGCAGGTTTAGGTTTTAAACTTTCCTGATAATTTTTCACTAAAGCTTCGGTTTCCCGAACCGAGAGATTCTGGCTCACTATTTTTTGGTAAATATCGGCTTGAATATCTTGGTCTTCAATATTGATTATTGCTCGACCGTGGCCCATACTGATGAATCCATCACGAATTCCAGTTTGGATAATAGGGTCCAGTTTCAAAAGTCTCAAATAATTGGCGATAGTAGAGCGTTTTTTTCCCACACGATCGCTCATTTGCTCTTGTGTCAATTGAATTTCGTCAATTAATCTTTGGTATGAAAGTGCAATTTCAATAGGATCTAAATCGTGGCGTTGAATGTTTTCAACCAAGGCCATAATCAGGGATTCATTGTCGTTTGCAATCCTTATATATGCAGGAATAGTGGTCAATCCCACCATTTTCGATGCTCGAAGACGTCGTTCTCCCGAAATTAACTGGTATTTGTTGAAGGATATTTTCCGGACGGTAATTGGCTGGATAACGCCCAATTCCTTGATGGAAGAACCCAATTCGCGTAAAGAATCTTCGTTGAAATTACTTCTTGGCTGGAAGGGATTGATCTCGATAGCATCAATTTCAAGTTCAATAATATTGCCGACAACTTTGTCGGCATTTTTATCGGTGACTGATTTTATGTCGTTCTCAGGATCCTTCAATAATGCTGATAATCCTCTTCCCAAGACTTGTTTTTTTATTGCTTTTGCCATAAAACTAGTTGCTGTTTTTCTTTATAACTTCCTGAGCCAAATGTAGGTAATTTGTCGCTCCTTTGCTCGTGGCGTCGTAGTTTATAATGCTTTCGCCAAAACTTGGTGCTTCACTTAATTTCACGTTTCTTTGAATTATGGTTTCAAAAACCATATCGTTGAAGTGTTTTTGAACCTCTTCGACCACTTGATTGGACAAACGCAATCTGGAGTCAAACATCGTTAAAAGCAATCCTTCGATATCCAAATCAGGATTGTGAATTTTTTGGATGCTTTTTATGGTATTCAATAATTTCCCTAAACCTTCGAGTGCAAAATACTCGCATTGAATTGGAATAATCACCGAATCGGCAGCTGTCAAGGCATTCAACGTGAGCAATCCGAGTGAGGGAGCACAATCGATAATGATATAATCGTATTCGTCCTTAATGCTTTCCAATGCTTTTTTGAGCATATACTCCCTGTTTTCTCTGTCGACCAATTCGATTTCGATGGCAACAAGGTCAATATGAGATGGAATCACGTCCACATTTGGAGCCGAACTTTTTATGATGGCTTCTTTTGGAATATTGCTATGTTCGATTATTTGATAGGTTCCTATTTCAACTGTTTCAATATCAATTCCCAATCCCGAAGTGGCATTTGCCTGAGGATCAGCATCAATCAATAACACTTTTTTTTCTAAAACACCTAGGGAAGCGGCTAGATTTATAGACGTTGTCGTCTTTCCAACGCCTCCTTTTTGATTAGCAATCGCAATGATTTTGCCCATTTATTTTTCTAAATTTTGAACGGTAAAAATACAATTATTTATCGTTTCTGAAAATCTATTTTGTTAACATTTGTTAAGGTTTGGTTAGCAGTTGGTTTCAAGAATAATGTTCTTTGATTTTTAATTTTTTTCGGGAGCTTTTTACTTTGTCAGTTCGCTTCGCTTGTGTCCTGCTTATTCAAATAGCGCCAAGAAAAATTGCGAGGATTTTCCCTTCCATCAGGACTAAAAAAAACGGAGCACCCAATGAGCTCTCCGTTTTTCTATTTTAATTTTTCTTTATCTGCAACCTGCTAACTATTCTTCTTCGCCTTAATCATCATTTCCAATTGGTTCCAAAGTTCCTCCGGAATGGCTTCCAGCATATTAAATTCTCCTGCACCTTTCAACCATTCGCCACCATCAATAACGATAACTTCACCATTCATATAGGCCGAAAAATCCGAAACCAAATAGGCAGCTAAATTGGCCAATTCCTGATGATTTCCAACTCTTCCCAAAGGCACTTTTTTTGACATATCAAATTTTTCAGCTAAGTCACCAGGCAATAATCTGTCCCAAGCTCCTTTCGTTGGGAAAGGTCCCGGAGCTATCGCATTGGAACGAATGCCGTATTTTGCCCATTCCACGGCAAGACTTCGGGTCATTGCCAAAACGCCTGCTTTTGCGGCAGCACTTGGCACCACATAAGCCGAGCCGGTGAAAGCATAAGTCGTCACTATATTCAATATTGTCGAAGAGGTTTGTTTGGTATCAATCCAGTGTTTCCCGAAAGCGAGCGTGCAGTTTTTCGAACCTTTCAAAACGATGTCAATCACCGTATCAAAAGCATTTGCCGATAATCTTTCGGTTGGCGAAATAAAATTTCCTGCGGCATTATTCAACAAAACATCTACTTTTCCGTATACTTTCAGGACTTCTTGCAGCATCGCTTCCACTTGGTCATAGTGACGCACGTCACACTGAACCGCTAGACAAGTTCCGCCAGTTTCGGTTTCCAGTTCTTTTGCCGTGTTTTTAAGTTTTTCCAAATCACGCGAACTGATGGCAACTTTCGCACCCAGTTCCATGAAATATTTTGTCATTGCTTTACCCAATCCGCTTCCGCCACCCGTTACCACAATCACTTTGCCTTTTAAGGCATCATCCCGAAGCATTTTTGCTGAAAAATCCATAGTTTTAATTTTTTAGAAATGTAAATATTTAGTAGGCACGCATAGTAAAATAGGGGGTAATTTCTCTTGAATTTCTATAAATACCATCTCGATATCTCTATAATGTTGGCAGCATATAATTGGTTTTGTTCACAGTGGTTTCGTTGTTGGTGCTGCACTTCCAGCGAAACTCTAGCAGTTGAGTGTTGCTTTATTTCTTTTTCAAGATTTCTCGACCATATTTATCCATTTCCGTTTTACAATTGCCACAAGTATTTCCACCATATAGAAATTGATTGACATTTTTCGGCATTCTTACTGTAGGTTGTTTCTGGTTACAATTTGGACAATAAGGAGTGCTAAGGTTGATACCCAATTTAGATTTTTCTTTAGTTTGTTTTCTAAAGTAAAAGAAAATAGCAATTGCTATTAAAGCTGTAAAAATATATTCCATAAAACTTAAAATTTTATTACGCACATTTATAGTTTATTCATTTTTGCAATATTAATCTTTAAAACTATAATTTATGATTTGAAAAAAAATTATCATTCGTTCGAAAGATTTCCTAAATATTCCATAAAATATATATACTAGCCATTTATCGTTACAATTTGCTCAAACAGATTGGTTTGGTGTAACAATGGTTTTTAATATTATTTAGCTAAAATATAAAATAATATTTACAAATCATCAAACGGTGCACAATCTCTTAGCCGCTTCTTCAAGCGTTCTATCATCTTTAGCAAAGCAAAACCGAATTAGTTTCAGGTCTTTTCCATCAGCATAAAAAGTAGAAATAGGAATAGCAGCAACTCCGTATTCAACAACTAAACGTTTGCAAAAATCTACGTCATTTTCATCAGAAATCGAGGAGTATGAAACCACTTGAAAATAAGTTCCCTCGCAAGGCATCAATTCGAATCGGCTGTTTTGGAGCAATTTTCTAAAATAATCTCGTTTTTCCTGGTAGAAAGAGCCAAGTTCCTCCACCGAAACCACATCCATATAGTCGCTTATTGCCGCTTGAGCGAGACTATTTACGCTAAAAACCAAGTACTGATGCACTTTCTTGATTTCCTTCGTCAAATATTCTGGTGCCACGAGATAGCCAATTCTCCAGCCCGTTATATGGAAATATTTTCCAAAAGAGGAAACGATAATGCTTCGATCTACTAATTTTTTTCTGGAATGAATGGAAATATGCTTTTCTTCAAAAGTGATGAATTCATACACTTCATCGGATAGCAATAGGATATTTGGGTGTTTTTCGAGCAAGTTTTCCAAAGCTAAAAAATCATTTTCTTTCCAAACTTTCCCCGTGGGATTGTGCGGACTATTGATGATTAACATTCTGGTTTTATTGGTAATAACCGACTCAATTCTCTCCCAATTGGGTGAATAATCGTCGTTTAATTCCACCCGAATGGCTTTGGCATTGCACAATAAAGTCGGTGCTTCGTAATTATCAAAACTTGGATCCAGAATAATAACTTCATCGTCTTTTTTTATCAACGCCAAAATAGTTGTGAAAAGCGCTTGTGTAGCCCCAGTTGTGACTAGAATTTCGGTTTCGGTTACAACTTTACGCTTATAGGAATCTAGAATTATTTTAGCAATTTTGGTCAAAAGTGGCGGATAACCAGCTATTGGCAGGTATTGATGCACGTCTTTTTTAACGACTTCGGCTACGATATTGGCTAATTTTTCATCCACAGCAAAATTTGGAAATCCCTGTGCCAAGTTTATGGCATTGTGTTCCGTTGCCATTTTAGTCATTGTAGCAAAAATGCTGGTGGTTACGTTGGGAAGTTTACTCATAGAACAAAGATTGGCTTGAATTTGTAAAAATGTTGATTATTCCCCCATCAAAATCTCCAAAATACTAATTGCCGCCTCGCTAATCTTTGTTCCGGGACCAAAAACAGCAACTGCTCCGGCATCGAACAAAAATTGATAATCTTGGGCAGGAATTACCCCGCCAACGATGACCATAATATCTTCACGACCGTATTTTTTGAGTTCCTCGATGACTTGTGGAACTAACGTTTTATGTCCTGCCGCGAGCGAGGAAACGCCAAGAATGTGCACGTCGTTTTCCACGGCTTGTTTGGCGGCTTCGGCTGGCGTTTGAAAAAGCGGGCCTATATCCACGTCAAAACCTAAATCGGCATAACCGGTGGCGACCACTTTTGCGCCACGATCATGTCCGTCTTGCCCCATTTTGGCAATCATAATTCTAGGACGACGACCTTCTTTTTTGGCGAATTCGTTGGCTAGTTGTTTGGCTTTCTCGAAGCTTTTGTCATCTTTTATTTCTTTGCTATACACGCCGCTAAAGGATTTAATTTGTGCTTTGTATCTTCCGAAAACCGTTTCAAGTGCCATACTGATTTCGCTTAGAGTTGCGCGGTTTCTTGCTGCGTCAACGGCTAATTCCAGTAAATTGCCTTCGCCAGTTTGAGCACAAATGGTTAATTTTTCGAGTGAAAGTTGTGCTTTTTCGGTATTTCTAGTTGCTTTAATTCGGTCTAATTGTTCCAGTTGTTTCCTGCGCACCATTTGGTTATCGACATCTAATATTTGCAGCGGATCTTCTTTTTCTAATCGATATTTATTGACACCAACGATGATATCCTGGTTGCTGTCAATCCGTGCTTGTTTTCTTGCCGCGGCTTCTTCGATGCGTAATTTCGGAATTCCAGATTCGATTGCCTTTGTCATTCCGCCAAGTTCTTCGACTTCTTCGATGAGTTTCCAAGCATTCTGAGCAATTTCATTGGTCAAACTTTCCACATAAAAACTACCTGCCCAAGGATCTACGGTTTTGGTTATTTTGGTTTCTTCCTGTAAATATATTTGGGTATTTCGGGCAATTCTGGCCGAGAAATCCGTTGGTAATGCAATTGCTTCGTCCAAGGCATTCGTGTGTAATGATTGTGTTCCACCCAAGGCAGCAGCCAAACCTTCGATGGTTGTTCGCGCCACGTTGTTGAAGGGATCCTGCATGGTCAAACTCCAACCCGATGTTTGGCAGTGGGTTCGCAAAGCCAATGATTTTTCATCTTTTGGATGGAATTGTTTGACCAATTTTGCCCAAATCATTCGTCCGGCACGCAACTTGGCAATTTCCATAAAATGGTTCATCCCTATTCCCCAGAAAAACGATAGGCGAGGAGCGAAGTCGTCGATTTTCATTCCGGTGGCCAATCCGGTTCGAATGTATTCCAAACCGTCGGAAAGCGTGTAGGCCAACTCAATATCGGCGGTGCCTCCCGCTTCTTGGATATGATAACCCGAAATGGAAATGGAGTTGAATTTTGGCATTTTCTTGCTGGTATATTCGAATATATCGGCAACTATTTTCATCGATTGCGCCGGCGGATAGATGTAGGTATTTCGAACCATAAATTCCTTCAAAATATCATTTTGAATGGTACCGGAAAGTTGTTCTGGTTTGACGCCTTGCTCTTCGGCAGCGACAATATAGAAAGCCATAATGGGTAAAACGGCTCCGTTCATCGTCATTGAAACCGACATTTCGCCCAACGGAATCTGGTTAAACAGCATTTTCATATCTTCGACAGAATCGATGGCAACTCCCGCTTTTCCTACGTCGCCCACCACACGTTCGTGATCTGAATCGTAGCCGCGATGCGTTGGCAAATCGAAAGCTATCGAAAGTCCTTTTTGCCCAGCGGCAAGGTTTCTTCTGTAAAAAGCGTTGCTTTCTTCGGCGGTCGAAAATCCTGCATATTGCCGAATCGTCCAGGGGCGGCGGACATACATTGTGGCATAAGGTCCGCGTAGATTTGGTGCAAAGCTGGCTCCAAAATCAAGATGTTCGAGGTTTTCGATGTCTTGTTCGGAATAGGTTTTTTTTAGTTCGATGCCTTCGGCGGTGAGGAATGTTTGTTTCAAATTATTGGAATTTCCTTCTTGTTCTTTGGAACTTTCAAGTTTTATATGTTGGATATTTTTCCTTTTCACTTTTCTATAATTTTAAAAGTCCATTTATTATCTGAATAATTAGAATTGATTCCTTCAAGAAGCCCGGCACTTATTGTCACGCCAGAGCCAGTTGTAAAAAGTAAAAATGCCCAATTACTTCCGCCAGAGGCAGCAACTAAAGAACTTCCCACTATAGTTAGTCCTGCAATCAAGACGACTGTTTTTACTGTCGCCAAGACTTTTGGTTGTTTTTTGATGCTTTGTAAACTGTCAATTTCTATAGATTGATTGTTAATGACAATGGTTAAACTGTCCGAAAATTTCAGGTTTCCAATGTGTTTTTTACCATCCAAAGTTCTTATTTTGACGCGTTGATTTTCTTCAAATGTCTTTACTTTTCCAGTCTTGATGTTGGTGATCTCAACAGCTTTTTGTTGTGAAAAAGCGGTAGCTGAAATTAAAAAAATAAAAAAATAAATTATGGTTTTCATCTTCTTGCTTTGTTATTTTTCTTCTTTAATTCTGTCGTATTCCATTTGTTCCGCTAAGCGTTCTTCGATTATGGGCGTAATTAGGGTTTTTCTCGGTTTTATTTTCAGGAAGGGAAACAGTTCCAGATCGTTTTTCATTCTGTCATTTTTGTTGGGATATTTGTTGGTTCCCAGCAGGATTTCTTTGCCGGTATCGAACAATTCCTGTTCCTTGTCGCCACTTTCCTGGATTTTTCTTTTAATGATTCCTTCGTTGAGTTGTTTCAAAAAACCACCATTGGCTTCGATATCCTTGAATAAACCCAAGGCTTTTTCAGCCAGTTGATTTGTCAGGCTTTCTATATAATAACTTCCATCAGCTGGATTGTTGACTTTGTCTAAATAGCTTTCGTGTTTGAGAATCAGCAATTGGTTTCGGGCTATTCGATCGCCAAATTCATTGTCTTTGTGGTGCAAGGCATCGTAAGGCAAATTGGCAATAGCATCGACTCCGCCAAGGATCGCACTCATACATTCAGTCGTGGTGCGCAACATATTTACGTTGTAATCATAGATCGTTTTGTTTCGTTTTGTGGGCGATGCCAGTAAATGGCAATCGAATTTATGGTTGTATTCCTTGGCAATTAAATTAAAAAGTAGTCGCAAAGCACGGAGTTTTGCAATTTCGAAAAAGTAATTGGTTCCCACCGAAACTTCAAAAACGATGGGAGTATTGATTGTTGAAATTCTGTTGAAATATTCGTTGGCGTGTGCCAAGCTATAGGCAATTTGTTGTACCATATTGGCGCCAGCGTTTTGGTATAATCCAGCATCAATGCTAATATAAGAAACGGACGATATTGCTGCCGAAATCAAATCCAACGTATCGAAGTTGTTTTTTTCTTTGGTCGTAAACCAGTTTCCTTCTTTGGCTAATTGTCCAATGGGATCTTGATTGCAGAATATCTCAGCATTTTTTTGCTTGGCAATTGCATCAACTTTTTTTACGAAATCGATTGATAAAAATGCCAAATTGAAGTATGTCGTTACTTTTTCTAAAGGAAGATTTTCCAATAGTTTTTTGATATCGATTTTTTCGTCTTCTATTGTAAAACGGATACTTTCGGCACCACGATTGATACTGTCGATGGCTCTAAAATTTGACTTTTTAAGGTCGTTAACGAAAATGTTTTGGCAAATTTTGAACTCGGTTGCTTTTGTGCTTACCCCTGATGTTCTTCGAAATTCGTCTTTGTGATAAAAAGGTTTTACCTGGATGTCTTCGGGTGAATTCCAGATTAGTGTTTCGTTATAGTCAGCGCCATTGAGTTCAAACTGGATTCGTTGTTTCCATTGTTTTGAAGATACAGGATTGAAATCATCGAATAGATTTTTCATTTACTTCTTTCAGGATTAATTTTTGAATATAACTTTGTAATCTCATTTTTATAAGTCTATTTGCTAACATTTTTTTCAATGGTGTCGCCTTCGAACTCGATTAAATAAATATCTTCACTATCTTTTTTCATATAGTATTTTTCCCGTGCATATTTCTCTATTTGTTCAGGGTTTTTGAGTTGTTTAATGTTTTCTTGGTCTTTCCTGATTTCATCCTGATAATATTTTTTGTTATCTTCGAGTTCATTTATTTGCTTGTCTAAAAAACGATGGTCAAAATAGGAATAGTTATCTAGGAAAATCATCCAAGTCGAAAAAAACAACAAAACCAATACGTATTTGTTGCTTATGAATTTGAACCAAGATTTGTCTTTATAGGATTTTGTCATTTGTGATTTTCTGTTTTTAGCCCCGATTACTTCACTTAATTTTTATCTTTATCGGAGTTGAGTGAACTTCATTTTCAACGGAAATGAGGAAATAGCTTCCAATAATTAATGTGTATAAAATTACGAAAAAAATTATAGAATTTGTTGATTTATTGCGGCACGTAACACATCGATGGCAACGGTGTTGTATTTGTTATTCGGTATAATGATATCGGCAAAGGCTTTTGTTGATTCTATAAATTGCTGATGCATAGGTTTTAAGGTGGTTTGATAGCGGGTTAAAACTTCCTCCATATCACGGCCTCGCTCTGCAATATCACGTTTTAATCGTCGAATTAATCGCTCGTCAGAATCAGCGTGGACAAATATTTTGATGTCAAATAAATCACGAAGTTCAGGATTGGAAAGAATTAGAATTCCTTCGACAATCATTATTTTTCGAGGATGTGTTACAATGGTGTCGTCAGTTCTGTTATGAGTAACAAAAGAATAAACGGGCTGGTTAATGGTGTTTCCGGCCTTGAGTTCCTTGAGGTGCACCACCAACAAATCGAAATCAATGGCTCCGGGATGGTCAAAGTTCGTCTTTGAGCGTTCTTCGTAACTCTTGTTTTTAGATTCCTTGTAGTAGGAATCTTGAGTGATAATTCCTACTTCATTATGTGGCAATTTATTTATTATCTGGTTAACGACTGTTGTTTTTCCGCTTCCAGTTCCGCCAGCAATTCCTATTATCAGCATAAATTAGTTGTATTGTGTTTTAATGGAACAAAAATAGGGATTTAATTGGGAGTGGATTTTATTTTTTTTTGAAATGTTTCTAAAAGTGAATTGGAATTTAAATAAGAGGTTAATCATTTCCATATTTTAAAATTCAACTGAAATTTATTTTTTTGAATTAGGGATCGCCAGTCAATAAATAAGACAAAAAAAAGGAATAGGAGTCCTATAAATAAACTGCTGATAGTTTCCCAACTTACTATGCCACCCAATATTTTTTGGGTGTTTTCAGAAGTATATTTACCCAATTTAACGACAATAGTATCACTAGTAAATTTGCCTACAAAAAAAGCGGGAATGATGTACAAGGGTTTTATTTTGGCCATGCCTCCCGCTAAGAATAATGGGGTTGTAGGTAGAGGTAATAAGGAATAAGCAATGATAGCCATTTGGCTTTTCCATCCTTTTTCTTTCATTTTTTCACCAAGAAATTGAACATCTTCATTCTTAGATTCTTTAAATATTTTACCAGCAATAAACGGAATATATAGAGTTAGAATGTACCGGCCTAATATTGATCCCATAACCCCAATTACAATTACCAACCAGATATCTAAGTCATATTTAATTTGTAAAAAAAGCATAATTGTAAAGGCCGGTGGAAAAGGGATAGGTACAATGTCAAATACTAAAGACCCCAAAAACACGAGTATATATTGCCACCACATAGTTCTATTATTATTATTAAATTAGTAGCGGAAAAGCGAAATTTATTTAGAAGGAAATCTGTTTGTTTTTTATAGATAATAGATTTAAAACCTAATCACAAAGTTACATAATTTTAGCCTTGAAAATAAGATTTACCTTTAGAAATTATATTACAATATGGTTCAAATATACAAAGAAAGAAAATAAATTAGAATTATATGCGGTCTAAACTAGCTTAGTTCTTCTTTTATGGTTGAAAAAAATGAAAGAACTAATTATTCTGATTTCGAAACCCATTCGCCATATCAATAGGTAGAAGTAAAGCCATTATCCATTAAAAAGTTCCTTCAAGAAATATTAGCGATTTGTATGAAGCAATGATGTATTTATTATGTAAATTAATTCCACAAAAAAAAAGCCAAACATGGCTGTTCGGCTTTTTGTCGGGGTGGCAGGATTCGAACCTGCGGCCTCCTGCTCCCAAAGCAGGCGCGATAACCGAGCTACGCTACACCCCGAAATCGGATGCAAATATAAGATTAATTTTGGGTTTTACAAGTGATACTATAAAATTGAGGCTATTATTTTTAAATAGTTAAAAGTGATTGTTTTTTGATTCAAAAATTTTAATAATAATCATACATTTGTATTCGTAAAAAAGAAAAAATTATCTAATATGTCAACTTCAATCGAAAAAATAAAATGCCTTATTATAGGTTCTGGTCCAGCGGGATATACCGCTGCCATATATGCAGCTAGAGCCAATATGGATCCGGTTTTATACCAAGGAATGCAGCCTGGAGGCCAACTGACGACCACTAACGAGGTGGAAAATTTTCCTGGATATGTTGACGGAGTATCTGGTCCAGAAATGATGGTGCAATTGCAGGCTCAAGCAGAACGTTTTGGGGCTGACATTCGCGATGGCTGGGCTACCAAGGTGAAATTTGACACTGATGTTCATAAAGTTTGGATAAATGACGCCATCGAATTGCATTGCGAAACGGTTATTATTTCGACTGGAGCTTCGGCTAAATATTTGGGATTGCCATCAGAACAGCATTATTTGAAAATGGGAGGCGGAGTTTCGGCTTGTGCTGTTTGCGACGGTTTTTTCTACAGAAACCAAGAAGTGGTCATTGTGGGAGCAGGAGATTCTGCTTGCGAGGAAGCTCATTATTTGTCTAAATTATGTTCGAAAGTCACGATGCTGGTTCGAAGCGAAAAGTTTAGGGCTTCAAAAATTATGGAAGCTCGTGTTCGCAAAACCGAAAACATTAGTATTTTAATGAACCACGATACAGTTGAAATATTGGGTGATGGACAAGTTGTTACTGACGTGAAAGCAAAAAATAAAACTACTGGAGAAGTTTTCGACATTCCAGCCACTGGTTTCTTTGCTGCTATTGGCCATAAACCTAACACAGAAATCTTTGCAGATTTCCTTACACTTGACGAAACGGGATACATTGTTAATATTCCTGGAACTTCAAAAACCAATGTTGCCGGCGTTTTTGTTGCCGGTGACGCTGCCGATCATATTTATCGTCAGGCAATTACGGCTGCGGGAACGGGATGTATGGCCGCTTTGGATGCTGAAAGATATTTGGCATCAAAGGAATAATCTGAATGATAATTTGAAACTGGAAAAGTCTCAATTTTGGTTGAGACTTTTTTGTTTTTCGATTATTTTGTTGGTTTCTTGATTAGTGTTACTGAATCCACAAATCGTTTCATTTCGATTTTTTGGTCACCGTAGATTTGGATTACTGAATTTCCTGAAGCATCAATATTTAGACTTGTATTGACATTGATACTGCAATTTGAATAACTTTCGGCAATCAATTCGGCATTTTTCAGGACAAGATTATTTCCAATAAATTCAGCATTGTTATCCAGACGAATTATAGCTTTGGTCACTTCGCCTTCCAGATTTGCTTTTGATTTTTGGTACAAATCACACTTCAAGTCAATTGAAGCAATTAGCGCTTTCAATGTCGAATTTTTGCTCAATTCAATGGTTGCTTTTTCCGATTTCAAGTTAAGTTTCGTTTTCGATTTATCGTCTGAATGCAAGGCGAAGTTTTTCGAATTGACATTCAAATTAAGCTTGGAATTATCGAGAGTTTTAAACGTAATGTCGTCCAATTGAATTTCCTGAATAGCATTTACAATGGCTTCATTTTTAGCTGCAACCTTTTTTAAATCCTTGGTATAGGTTATTCTCACGATTAGTTTTTTGTAATTTGTCGCTGCTTTTGAAGTGCTTATTCGAAGCGTATTTGAACTTAAATCAGTTGTGATGATACTGTGAAGATTGTCGTCGGCTTCGATTTTTAATTCACTTTTTTCGCCTCTATCCAAAAAAAATTCAATATTGTCACCCACTTCAAGTGTATCGAAATTACCAATTTCCTTTTGTTCAATAGAGACCGTTTTCGACCCCTTTATTTTTTCTTTTTTTTGTGCCAATGCAATTGTTGAAATTAAAAGAAACACGAGAAGGGAAGCATATTTTTTCATTTTCGTTTGAATTAAGTATTCTACAAATATAAAAAAATCATCCACTTTTGATGAATGATTTTCCTGATTTTTGGTAAAATAAATTCTTATTTTTGTTCGACGCTTCCTCCAGAATTTTCTTCTTTCAAGATGTTTTTCGGGTTTTTGTAATAACCTATAGAACTTCCGCTTGAGGCTTTTGCTTCTAGCTTTACAATGGGGTAAACTGTTGTGTTGCTGCCGCTGTTTGATTGCGAAATCACCTCGTTTGCCATTAATTTGTTTGCTTTAATTTCACTTCCACTTGCGGAAGAGGTTTCCAGTTTCAATGCTTTTCCACTTGCTTCAATATTGCTTCCGCTGGAGCTTTCGAGCGTTATATTATCGGCTTCTATATCAATTTTAATTTTGCTGCCGCTGCTTGATTTCACGTCTATTTTTTCGGTCATTAATGTCTTGTAACTTATAATTTCTGAACCACTTGTAGCGCTTAATCCGGCGATGAAAGGCATTTTTACATTCACTATTGGTGTTGTTGATACATTATAGCTTTCGTCGGAATCAATTTTTAAAACGCCATTTTCTATTTTGGTAATAATGTGTTTTTGTAAATTTTCATCGGCTTCTACCGTTATGGATTTGTTGTCAGTTTGTTCTACAACCACCTTAATTCCAGAACTTACTTCAATGCTTTTGAAATCTTGGTTTATGCTTCTATTTTCGGTTGTGATTTTCCCGCTTCCTCTTATACCTTCACCTAAACTGAAGACATGGTGGCATGACGAAAACAATAGTGTAATTAATGTAACAACAATAAATTTCGTGATGATAGTGATGACTTTTATCATGGCAAATTCGTTTTGATTATTACTCCGTCCTTGTTTATTGACAAGCCTTTTTTGCTGCTGGTTTTATTTACCATGACTTTGTCTCCCGTCACGGTTACCGTGGTTGTCACTAAGCTGTCGTTTTCTTTTCCATTCTCAACATCGTTGTATTCGTTTTCATTTTCTGGACAATTCAGGCATTTAACTTGCGAGTTTTCTACTTTGTAGAGATAGTCGCTGGAGCTAAAATGCAAATTGAAATAGTCGTCGTCAGAATGGTCATAATCTTGGACGCTAGAATCGGCTTTAAACAAGATACCTTTTGGCAAGTACAATGTGATTTCTATTTCTTGATCACGGAATTTATTTTTCAAATCCGTCAACAAATAATTGTTCAAGATCAATTGGTTTCCAATAATTTTGTAGCCGTATTTTATCTGTTCGGCTCTTTGTTTTGCTTCGGACAACGTTTTTCCTTTTGCCTCTTTTTCGATTTGAATGTAAGGCAATTTTGTATCTGTTTTTACGATTTTTAAACTTACATTGTTTGAATAAATCACGTCATTGCCTGTAGAATCTTGGGTAATTTTAAAATTATTACGATCGTTGATATTTTTTGCAAAATAATCATTGTGCTTAAATTTTATAAATAAAGTGTCTATTGGTTTTAGGTTGAGAAGCTCTTTTTGAATCACTCTTCCGTCAATGGCAAATGCGGATGCTTGTTTTATTCCAATGGTTATGGCTAGTGAAACCGAGATTAACCAAACGGCGAGCAAAGTATATTTGGCAATATTTCCTATAGATTTTATACTTGGGGCCAATAATTTGAAACCCAGTAAAGTCAAGAAAAAGAACGGAATTCCAACGGCAAAGAACATCAAAAGCCCAAAAACCCAAATGGGATAATCTGTAAAATTTCCAGCTTCAATAAAACCATCCCACGGGAAATCGATAAAAGGTGAAGTACCCAAGGTAAAAACGCCTATAAAAAGCATGAATAAAATAGTTAATCCGCCCATTATCAAAATCACCCCTAGAAATTTAGAAAAAGCTCTCAAAACCGCAATAATGAAATTGCCAAAAGAACTTCCTATTTTTTCCGCTCCCGATTTTATCTGGTTGCCATATTTGTCATAATCAACATTCTTTATTTTCTCCGAAACGGAATCAAATTCTTCACGAACCTTTTTTTCAATGTTCGAAATTGTTACCGGTTCTCCCGTCATTTCAAGTTTTTCAGAAGTTGTTCGGGCTTCCGGCATCACAATCCAAAGAATAATGTAGGCCAAAACCCCTGTTCCCCCTGCAAAAAGGAGGACAAGCATAAAGATTCGCAACCAGACTTTGTCTATCCCTAAATAATGTCCCAAACCGGCAAGTACGCCGCCAATCATCCCGTGTTCTGTATCACGATACAGTTTTCGAGTTTTCGAAGTTGAGTAATTGATTGATTTAGTTTCAATTTCTTCTTCGTCAATTTTATAGTCTTCGGGCTGACCCATTACTGCAATAACTTCGTCAACGTCCTTTAATCCCACAACGTGTTTCTCGGATTTTTGTTTTTCGGTCAATAATTCCGAAACTCGCATTTCGATGTCTTTTATGATTTCCTCTTGTCCAGACGAATTGGATAATGAACGTTTTATGGCGTCAAAATAACGTGTTAGTTTTTGGTATGCATCTTCGTCAATATGGAAGAACATTCCGCCCAAATTTATGTTTACAGTTTTGTTCATGGCTATTGTTTTTGTTTTGTGATTAGGTTTACAGCATCGGACAATTCTGTCCAAGTGCTACTTAATTCGTTTAAAAATGTGTGTCCAATTTCGGTTAGGTCATAATATTTTCTTGGGGGACCTGATAATGATTCTTCCCAACGATAGTTGAGTAATCCGTCGTTTTTCAATCGGGTGAGCAGCGGATAAACCGTTCCTTCCACGACCAGTAATTTTGCGGTTTTCAAGGTGTCCAATATTTCCGAAGTATATGCCTCTTTGTCTTTTAAGACGGACAAGATGCAAAATTCGAGAACCCCTTTTCGCATCTGGGCTTTTGTGTTTTCAATGTTCATGATTCTCTTTTTGTTTTTAAATTTGATTAAATTGTTCCTTTTTTGATTGCTTCGCCAATTCGCCTTTGGCTCGAGTGATTTAATGATTTTTTTGGAGCTTTATCCGCTTTCTGTTGCAATCTTTTTATTTTATAAATTCAATTGTCAACGGATATTTGTATTTCTCTCCATTCGAAGCTTTTACAGCTGCATAGATTGTCAGGAAGAATTCCGTAACTTTTAAGCCAATAAAGATGAAAATTGCCAGTAATGCTACAATTACAGTTCCGCTAATGTTTTCTATATTCAAATGATTGAAGACAAAATCACGTTCATTTACGATGGAATTGCAAGAAATGGTGCTGAAAATTGTAAAAAGTATAATCGGTATAGCAATGATGGCAAGGACTAATGAATACAATAATAAACTAAGTTGAAAATTAAGAACCTGCTTTCCATTATAATCTATAAATTCCGATTCGTCCTTTTTCGAACTCCAAATCAATATCGGAAAAATATAATTTCCAAACGGTATAAAATATTGGCTTAAAGTGCTTAAATGAATAAAAGTTGCCGTGTTATTCTCGCTGGTTGTTTTCATAATGTAAAAGCATATAGTAATTTCTTATGCAAATATATATCTATTAGAAGGTATATTGTATCACATAGTAGTTTATATTAACAAAAATTTAACAATTGTAAAATAATTAAAGATAAAATTGTTATCGAATGGCGATAAAATATGGGTTAAGTGAAATTTTATAAATGTTGTCGTGTCTAAAAATTATCACATTTTTTCGCTATTTTTACAAAAGCAAAACATCAATGATGAAAATTTCTAAATCAAGTCTAAATAAATTCCTGTTATTCAAGTTGCCTTCTGCATTTATTTGTGGTGTAAGGGTAAAACAAATCGACGAAAAAGAATGCGTGGTGACGGTCAAACATCGCTGGATTAACCAGAATCCTTTCAACTCGATGTATTTTGCCGTTCAGGCTATGGCTGCGGAGCTTTCTACCGGAGCTTTGGTTATGTTTCAAATCCAAAAAAACGACAAAAAAATATCAATGTTGGTGGCAAACAATAAAAGCAGTTTTAGCAAGAAAGCCACCGGAAAAATAACTTTTGTATGCAACGATGGTGCATTGGCGGAACGAGCCATTCAGGAAGCCATTGCCTCTGGCGAAGGGCAAACCTTTTGGATGAAATCCATAGGAACGAATGAACAAAGAGAAAAAGTTTCGGAAATGGATTTTGAATGGAGCGTTAGGACAAAATCAAATTAATTGGATATAAAAATAAAAAAAAGCTTCGATAATTAAACGAAGCTTTTTTTAATATAAGGTAAAGTGAATTAATAATTATTTAGAAGCCTGCAAGCTAACCTTAAGTTCAATTTTTAAAAACCAATATTCAACTGAAACAGTACAAATTTATATAAACTAAAACGTGATAGTCTTAAAATTATATTAAATTTTTTTAAAAGTTAAAACTACTTTTTTCAGCTCCCTACCTTCAATTCTAAATTATTAATAGTGACAATTTGACATTTTAAAAGATTTGGCAGTACTTTTGCAATCTATAGGAAAGTATAAAAATGAAGTTTAAGAATTTTTTTAAAAATAACACAAGAATGACTACTGAAAACACGCTAAATGCAGATATTGTTGATCAAACCCCAATTGAAAGCAATGAAGATAATTCGGATACCTTAGATGCAACAATCGAAGAACGAGTAGAGGAAATATCAAAAGAAGAGCAATTATCCCAAGATTTAGTTTCCGAAAGAGATAAATTCTTGCGTTTATTTGCCGAATTCGAAAATTACAAACGAAGAACCACAAAAGAACGTATTGAGTTGTTTAAAACTGCAAATCAGGAAGTTTTGTCTGCCATGCTTCCTGTTTTGGATGATTTTGACAGAGCATTAGCTGAAATCAAAAAAACTGATGATAATATTTTGATTCAAGGTGTTGAACTAATTCAGGAAAAACTAAAAAGCACACTGGTTTCTAAAGGTTTAGAAGAAGTCGAAATAAAAGTGGGCGATACTTTTGATGCCGATTTTGCAGAAGCAATTACCCAAATTCCTGCTTCATCCGCGAAGATGAAAGGAAAGATTGTCGATGTAATAGAAAAAGGATACAAATTAGGAGATAAAATTATTCGTTTTCCAAAGGTGATAATCGGAAACTAAAATAACAAATTATAAACACCAAATCTCAAATAAGGTAAATTTAGAATTGTCTCGATATCGGGATTAGAGTTTTTAATTTATTTTTTTTTGGGTTTTGCTTTTTGGAATTTATACAACTATGAAAAAAGATTTTTACGAAATACTAGGCATTACTAAAAATGCCGATGCTGGTGAAATTAAAAAAGCATACAGAAAAAAAGCACTCGAATTTCATCCTGACAAAAACCCTGGTAACGCTGCTGCAGAAGAAAAATTCAAACTTGCTGCCGAAGCATACGAAGTGCTGAGTGACCCAAATAAAAAGGCCAAATATGATCAATATGGTCATCAAGCTTTTGACAATGGAGGTGGTGGTTATGGCGGTGGGGGTCATATGAATATGGATGATATTTTCAGTCAATTTGGTGATATTTTCGGAAGTGCTTTTGGAGGCGGTGGTGGTTTTGGCGGGGGCAACGGTTCACGTCGTGTAAAAGGAAGCAACCTTCGTATCAAAGTGAAACTGACTCTCGAAGAAATTGCCAATGGTGTCGAGAAAAAAGTAAAAGTAAAAAGAAAAGTTCAAGCTCTCGGGGTATCCTACAAAACTTGTTCTACCTGTAACGGTCAAGGTCAAGTAATGCGTGTGACCAACACGATTTTGGGTCGAATGCAATCGGCTTCAACGTGTCCAGCTTGTGGAGGGTCAGGTCAAATTTTGGACAAAAAACCTGCAGAAGCTGACTCTCAAGGAATGATTCTTGAGGATGAGACTGTTACCATAAAAATTCCAGCAGGTGTGATTGACGGAATGCAATTAAAAGTTTCCAATAAAGGAAATGATGCACCTGGAAATAGTGTTCCTGGTGATTTAATTGTTGCCATAGAAGAAATTGAACACGAATTTTTGAAACGTGAAGGGGAAAATTTACATTTTGATTTATATATCAGTTTCTCTGAAGCCGTTCTCGGAATATCAAAAGACATTGAAGCCATCAACGGAAAAGTCCGAATCAAACTCGAAGAAGGAATTCAATCTGGGAAGATTTTAAGATTAAAAGGAAAAGGAATTCCTAGCATCAATGGTTATGGAAATGGAGATTTGCTGGTACACGTTAATGTTTGGACACCTAAATCACTCAACAAAGAACAAAAACAGTTTTTCGAGAAAAATATTGCCGACGAGAATTTTATTCCTAATCCTGAAAAAGGCGACAAATCCTTTTTTGAGAAAGTAAAAGATATGTTTTCGTAAAAAATTTGAGAATAGAAATTTTCCCATCCTTGTGAAAATAGGGGTGGGTTTTTTTGTTTTTATTTAACACCTTATTAGCACTATTTTTCTATTTTTACAAACCCAAGGCCTAAAGTCCTAGCAGATAAAATAAATCATAAATTAGAATGGGTAATATACTTGAAGTTAAAAATGTTGTCAAAAAATACGGTGATTATGTGGCACTTAACCAAGTTTCGCTTACGGTTCCAAAAGGAAGTATTTATGGACTTCTAGGGCCAAATGGAGCAGGTAAAACATCATTAATTCGAATCATCAATCAAATCACCATGCCCGATAGTGGGCAAATTATTCTCGATGGAGAGAAATTGAGCCCGAAACATATTTCCCAAATAGGTTATTTGCCCGAAGAACGCGGTTTGTACAAATCGATGAAAGTGGGTGAGCAATGTTTGTATTTGGCACAAATGAAAGGGCTTTCGAAAGCCGAGGCGAAGAAACAATTAGAATATTGGTTTGATAGATTAGGAATTCAAGGTTGGTGGAACAAGAAAATCCAAGAACTTTCAAAAGGAATGGCGCAGAAAGTACAATTTGTGGTTTGCGTTTTGCACAAACCAAAATTATTAATTTTCGACGAGCCTTTTTCCGGATTCGACCCCGTAAATGCCAATATAATCAAAGACGAAATCCTCGAATTGAGAAACCAAGGTTCAACCATAATTTTCTCTACCCATCGTATGGAAAGCGTTGAAGAATTATGCGATCATATTGCCTTAATTCACAAATCGAACAAACTCATCGAAGGCAAATTAGATGACATCAAGCGCAAATTCAAAACCAATAGTTTTGAAGTGGGTATTTTATCTGATAATATTGAAGGATTAATGTACGACATCACGCAGAAATTCAAAGTGGGACAAACGAATTTTAAATCATTAAACAATGAATTAAAACTTGAAATTCAGCTAGGGAATGCAATGCCAAACGAATTACTAAACATTCTCGTTCAAAGAGGACAAGTCACTCATTTTGTGGAAAAAATTCCAAGTGTAACCGATATTTTCATTCAAGCAGTAAGTAACTAGATTTGCTTAGATTTTTAGAGTTCTTAGAGGAATAAGAAAATATAAAAATCTAATAAAAATCTAAAAACCTATAATTGTCTAAAAATCTAAAATGTCTAAAATGTCTATAATATTACTAATAATAAAAAGAGAGTTTGTCGCCAAAGTGCGCAACAAATCATTTATCGTAATGACTTTTTTAAGTCCGTTGCTTTTTGTGGGAATAGCCGCATTTGTTGGCTATTTGAGTTCTATGAAAGCTGACACAAAACGGGTCGCCATTCACGATGAAACGGGCATGTTTACCAATGAATTTCTATGCTTGAACAGAAAAAATGGCGAATATAAATATTATGATTTGTCTCCAATTGATGCCGAATTTTTGAAGGACAGTATTAACAATAAGAACTTTGAAGGATTGCTTTACATTCCAAAAGTTTCTAACGACAAGGATTTAGAAAATAAAATTCAGTTTATATCCAACGAAAGTCCAAGTATTTCATTTATCGAAAATATACAAGATGTAATTGCTAAAAAACTTACCAAAGACAATTTTGAAAAAGCCAAATTAGATACCTTGGCAATCCAAAATGCCCAAGCCAAAGTAAACATCAACCTGGCAAAAGCATCGGGAGAACAAAGCATCAAAGGACTTAACGAAATTAAGATTGCTATTGGCGGCGCATTCGGCTATCTCATTATGATGTTTATCATTATTTACGGCAATATGGTAATGCGCAGCGTCATCGAAGAAAAAACAAATCGCATTGTCGAAATCATCATTTCCTCGGTAAAACCGTTCCAATTAATGATGGGAAAAATAATAGGAACCTCATTGGCAGGGTTGCTGCAATTCTTTATTTGGGCAATTCTTGGATTGATATTTATGTTTGCCGCTTCAGCATTTTTGGGAATTGATACCAGTTCAGTTGCAAAACTTCCACCCGATGTGATTATGTCAGCCCATCAAGAATTTGCTGGAACTGCTCAAATGTACATCAAGGAGTTATGGGGATTACCCATCGCCACAATACTCATTAGTTTTGTAATTTATTTCATTGGAGGCTACTTTTTGTATAGTTCTTTTTATGCTTCTATTGGTGCCGCAGTCGACAGTGAAACCGATTCGCAACAGTTTCTTTTGCCTATCATTATGCCATTAGTTTTGGGAGTTTACATCGGATTTTTTACTGTCATCAACGATCCACACGGCACAGTGGCAACCGTATTTTCGATGATTCCGCTCACATCACCCATCGTGATGCTCATGCGAATTCCGTTTGGCGTGCCTTGGTGGCAACTCGCCATTTCAATCAGTTTACTTTTCGGAACTTTCTTTTTTGTAGTTTGGTTTGCTGCAAAAATTTACCGAGTGGGAATATTGATGTACGGCAAAAAACCAACGTGGAGAGAATTATATAAATGGTTGAAATATTAAAGAATGTTAATGCGTTAATTCGTGGGTTTGGTTATTTGTTTAACCAATTTACCGAATCAACAAATAACCGAATCAACAAATGAGTAAAATACTAATCATAGAAGACGAAGCCGCCATTCGAAGAGTGCTTTCCAAAATACTCTCCGAAGAAAGCGACACTTATATTGTGGACGACTCCGAAGATGGTGTTGCAGGATTGGAGAAAATAAAAAACAACGACTACGACCTGGTTTTGTGCGACATCAAAATGCCCAAAATGGACGGTGTCGAAGTGCTCGAAGCCGTCAAAAAGATAAAACCAGAAATCCCGATGGTGATGATTTCAGGTCACGGCGATATGGAAACCGCCATACAAACGATGCGTTTGGGAGCTTTCGACTATATTTCGAAACCACCGGATTTAAATCGGTTATTGAATACCGTTCGTAATGCCTTGGATAAAAAGCAACTTGTAGTCGAAAATAAAATTTTAAAGAAAAGAGTCAGTAAGAATTATGAAATGATTGGCGAAAGCGAAGCTATTAATCATATCAAAGTGATGATTGAAAAAGTCGCCCAAACCGAAGCGAGAGTTTTGATTACAGGGCCAAACGGAACTGGAAAAGAACTCGTTGCGCATCAATTGCACGAGCAAAGCCATAGAGCCAACTTCCCGTTAATTGAAGTAAATTGCGCCGCCATTCCTAGTGAATTGATCGAAAGCGAATTGTTTGGTCACGTGAAAGGTGCTTTTACATCGGCAGTGAAAGATCGGGCTGGTAAATTTGAAGCTGCTGATAAAGGGACCATTTTTCTGGATGAAATTGGCGACATGAGCCTTTCGGCGCAAGCTAAAGTTTTAAGAGCTTTGCAGGAAAGTATGATTACTCGCGTGGGTGCCGAAAAAGACATCCAAGTCAATGTTCGCGTCATCGCCGCCACTAACAAAGATTTGAAAAAAGAAATAGCTGAAGGTCGTTTTCGTGAAGATTTGTACCATCGTTTGGCGGTAATCTTGATTAATGTTCCGTCATTGAATGAAAGAAGAGAGGATATTCCGATGTTGATTTATCACTTCACTGAAAAAATTGCTGCCGAACAAGGAAATGCCCAAAAAGAATTTTCGGCGGAAGCCATTCAATTGCTGCAGGAATATGATTGGACAGGAAACATTCGCGAATTGCGTAATGTGGTTGAACGATTAATTATCCTTGGTGGAAACGAGATATCTGAAAATGATGTCAAGATGTTTGCTTCCAAGTAGATCAGCCAATAGCCAAAAGGCATAAGTTTTAGAATAATGTCGATGAATTTAAATTTTACTAATGGCTTATGTTTTTTGCCTAATCACTAAATAATGAAACTAAAAAAGATTAACGAAAATCTTCAACACGCACTCATCGACAATGGTCTTACCGAAGCGAATGACTTGCAACAAGAAACATTTTCGACCCTGAAAAGTGGTGCCGATTGTATTATTATTGCGCCAAACGGAAGTGGAAAAACGACGACAATTGTTATCAATGTGATTCAGAAATTGGCGGGATCCAACGAAGAATCGCCTCGTGCCTTGATCATTGTTGAAGATAAAGCCAAGGTTTTGGAAATGGAAGCCCTTTTCGAAAAATATGGGAAGAACTCTGGGCTTGAGGTCTATGGTGTGCATGACAAAGGCGATATGGAATATGACAAAAATTATATTTCAACAGGAGTCGATGTTTTAATTGGTACGCCAAATAAACTGGGCGAAATGTTTACCACGGCGGGTTATAACGTGAACCGATTGAGAATGTTTATTCTTGATGATGCCGATCCTATTTTGAAATTGCGTCATGAAACTAAAATCATGCGTATTTCGAATAGTATTGCCAAAACCCAGCGAATTATTTTTGCTGATGTGTTCTCGGAGCGAATAGAAATTCTCGCCGAAAAAATGTTGGTAGAACCTTTTGAATTCGATTTTGAGGAAGAAGAAGATTTTGAAGATGAAGAAAATTTTGTGGCAGATAAAGAGGATGATTTTGAGGAATTAGAAGGTGATGAGGAAAACGGGAATAAATAATTAAAAAAAATACAATAGCATGGGATTAATGAAAGTGTTTTCGGGAAGCGAGATTTTGGCGCTAGCTTTACAAGAAAAAATAGAAGAAATAGGAGTAAATATAGTAATTAGAAATAACAATCAATCGAATGTTTTGCCAAGTATAACGAATGCAAAACCTGTTGAATTGTTTATTCAAGAAGTCGATTTTTCTAAGGCAAATCCTGTAATTGAGGAATTTAGAATGAATATTTAAAGTCTATTAAAGATTTTTTTTAACAATAAATAAAAGGAATGAAATATAAAATGCTGGTTGTAGATATGGACGACACTTTGTTGACCGATGACCATAAAATTTCGAATGAGAATGCAACAATGCTGTTAAAAGCACAAGAAATGGGAGTTTATGTTGTTTTAGCTTCTGGGAGACCAACATCGGCAATGATTGAGTATGCCAAAGAATTGCAATGTGATGTCAATAATTCCTTTATGATTTCGTTTAATGGTTCTACGATTACCGACTTAAAAGAAGATAAAGTGCTTTTTGAACACGCTTTAACCAAAGAACAAATTCATTCCCTTTACGATTTTAGTCAGGAAAACAACACGCATATTATCACCTATTTGGATGGGAAAATCATCAGCGAAAGTCATTCGGAATACATTGATATCGAAAGTACCATCACAGGTTTAGAACATATTATTGTTCCAAATTTTAAAGAAGCCGTAACCACTTCGGCAGTGAAATGTTTGTTGCTCGAAGAACCAAGTTATCTCAAAAATGTTGAATCAGTATTAAAAGCTGCAATGCCCGATTTGAGTGTTTGTATGTCGAAACCCTTTTTCCTCGAAGCCGCACCAAACGGTGTTGACAAAGGAGCTGCTATTCGAATTCTAGCCGAAAAACTTAATATTCTTCCAAGTGAAATCATCGCCGTAGGAAATGCCGGTAATGATTTAACGATGGTACAATATGCCGGTTTGGGTGTTTGGGTAGATAATGTTGATGCTGAATTAAGAGAATTTGGCGATGTAATTGTTGCTTCCAACAATGATCACGGTGTTGCCGAAGTGGTTCGTAGATTTATTTTGGACGAAACAATTTTTTAAAAATAATAGGATAAAAATGGATAACCGTTTGTTTCAACTCAACTATTTTTTTTAAGGAATTCAGCGAGTTCCAAATCAATATAATCAGGGATATTATATTTTCTTCTTTTGAGTTCCGAATAAGCGACTAATACGGATATGCTATCATATTCTCTCCATAGATGAATCACCGTAATTAAATATTTGTCGCTTAAAAGTATAGTATCGGTCTTAATTTTTTTCATTTTTGTCAATTCTAATCATTATTTCTAATGGTTAATTGAGACAAATTTGAACTAATTCGTAATAGCTTCTTTACGGTTTTCCTCATTTTGGAAAAATAAAGACTTTGTTGAGGTGTTACCGATGCAACTCGAAGATTTATTTATTCCATAAAAAGTGGAGAAATTCTATTTTTTTTAATTCTGTTATCTTTCGTTTTTTTTTTTTTTTTACTTTTCAAGTAATTGATTCTCGGATAGACTGGTTGCTCTAATTTTTCATGATTAATTTCGTTTTGTATCACCTAGAAAAGAGTAGGTTTAGCGCTTATTTTTTGAAATGAAATATTTTTTTAATAAAAAAATTATGGTTTCAAATTTTACAATTGCCCAATTCCTCAATTAACCTATCTTTGCCACTTTCAAAAAAGGTTCAGTTTTCAAGCAACTTTATCCTTTAGAACATTAAACTTTAAACAAAAATTAATGATTACAGTCAACGATATCTCCGTTCAATTTGGCGGAACCACTTTATTTAGTGATGTTTCTTTTGCCATCAACGAAAATGACAAAATTGCCCTTATGGGTAAAAACGGAGCGGGAAAATCAACGCTTTTAAAGATTATTGCCGGTCAAAGTAAACCTTCGACAGGAAATATTTCGGCACCCAAAGAAGCTGTAATTGCTTATTTGCCACAGCATTTATTGGCTCAAGATGGGTCTACGGTTGTCGAAGAAGCTTCGAAAGCCTTTGGAGAAATTTTTTCGATGAAAGCCGAAATCGACGAGATCAATGAGCAATTGACGATTCGTACGGATTATGAAAGTGATGCCTACATGAAATTAATCGAAAGAGTTTCCGACTTAAGCGAGAAATTCTACGCCATCGAAGAAGTCAATTACGAAGCCGAAGTCGAGAAAATATTACTTGGTTTGGGTTTTGTTCGCGAAGATTTCACGCGTCAAACCTCGGAGTTTTCGGGTGGTTGGAGAATGCGAATCGAATTAGCTAAAATTCTTTTGCAAAAACCAGACTTGATATTGCTAGATGAGCCTACGAACCACATGGATATCGAAAGTATTCAATGGTTAGAGGATTTCTTGATTAATGCTGCGAAAGCCGTTGTTGTGATTTCGCACGATAGAGCTTTTGTCGATAATATTACTAATCGTACTATTGAAGTTACGATGGGAAGAATTTATGACTATAAAGCCAAATATTCTCATTATTTAGTACTTCGAAAAGACCGAAGAGTCCATCAGCAAAAAGCGTATGACGAGCAACAACGCATGATTGCTGATAACAGAACTTTTATAGATCGTTTTAAAGGAACGTTTTCTAAAACCGATGCCGTTCAATCACGTGTGAAGATGTTAGAAAAATTGGTTATCGTTCAGGTAGATGAAGTGGACACTTCAGCATTGAAACTGAAATTTCCTCCGGCAGCTCGTTCGGGACAATATCCGGTAATTGTTAAGGAATTATCAAAAGCGTATGGCGATAATGTGGTTTTTGAAAATGCCAATATGGTTATCGAACGGGGTGAAAAAGTGGCTTTCGTAGGTAAAAATGGGGAAGGAAAATCGACGATGATTAAAGCCATTATGAAAGAAATAGAAATCAATGGCGGAAGTTTAGAAATAGGTCATAATGCCCAAATAGGTTATTTTGCTCAAAATCAAGCCTCTTTATTGGACGAAAATGCTACCATTTTCGAAACCATTGATGATATTGCTGTGGGTGATGTTCGAACAAAAATCAAGGATATTCTTGGAGCGTTTATGTTTCATGGTGATGATGTAACCAAGAAAGTAAAAGTGCTTTCGGGTGGCGAAAAAACGCGTTTGGCCATGATAAAATTATTGCTAGAACCCGTAAATTTATTGATTCTGGATGAGCCTTCAAATCATTTGGATATGAAAACCAAAGACATTATTAAAGAAGCTTTGCGTGATTTTGACGGAACTTTGATTTTGGTTTCGCACGATCGTGATTTTCTTGACGGATTGGCAACGAAAGTTTTTGAATTTGGAAATAAGAGAGTGAAAGAGCATTTTGAAGATATTGCAGGTTTTTTGGCGCACAAAAAAATGGAAAACTTGAGGGAGATAGAAAAATAAAACTTTCATTGCCTTTCAGAGATAATCAACAAGTCATAAGAATTTAACTTAGGACTTGTTGATTTTTTAATTTTATAAAACACATTACTTAAAGAATAAATAAGTATTTATTTAAAACGCTGAAAAAAAGCATATTAAAAATATATTTCGTAACTTGTAGTCCGTTTCTATATTAATATAAAAATTGCGAGTCATGAAAAAAATAATTTTTATTATAGTGGTTCTGACAACTAGTTTGTTGTGTTTACCCTTGTTTTCCCAAACAGGAAATGAGCCTGTAGCTCTTGGTTTGCCTGGAGACAACCTAAATCTCTATGCCGTCTTGGATCTTTTTCAAAAATCACCAACATTAGAAGAATTTGAAAGAAGATTGAATGACAAAGAAGGGAACATTAATAACCTTGATTTAAACAATGACAATGTCATAGATTATATTGAGGTGGTGGGAAACAGGAATGGCAATTCTTTTTCTACGGTACTGAGAGTTGCGTTAAACGGCAATGAATATCAGGATGTGGCCGTTATAGAAGGGCATAAAAATCCTTCGGGAAAAGTTATAGTCCAGATTATTGGCGACGAAGATCTTTATGGAAAAGATTATATTGTGGAACCTTCTTTTTCTGAAACTCAAAATCCTGGCTATATGGGGAATCAAAGAGTTGTTGTTAGGGGGAGTGATATTTATTATGCCAATGATTGGCCAATAATAGCCTATTTGTTTTCTCCAGTATTTTCTGTTTATATTTCTCCTTGGCATTGGGGTTTATATCCAACTTATTGGCGTCCTTGGTCACCCGTTTTTTTTCATATTTACTGGGATATTAATCGACATTATTATACCAATAATTTTTATCGTAGATCAGGATATATTCGATACCCAAATAATCATTCTTTTTATACCAATAGACGTCAAACTTCTCCTATAGTGAGGCAGTTTAGAGGTGAGGGAAGATACAATCGTTCCTATGACGGCAGAACGTATAGGCAGCCGATGGCTCCTGAAAGACGATCAATTGCGCCGTCGACACCCGCGAGACCCGTAACATCTTCGGGAACACAGCCTTGGATACGTAGAATGATGCCTTCGGCAACTCGTCCTGAGTCAAGACCAGTAGTGCCATCGACGAATCGTCGAGCACCACAACCAGTAACGCCTTCAAGGTCAAGTCCGACAACAAGACCTACAACGCCTTCGGCAACGCGTCCAGGGGATAGATCTGTAACACCGTCGACAACGCGACCAGCAACAATACCTGTTTCGTCTTCTACAACACGTTCGTTAGTAACTCCTTCTCCAGACAGGTCAAATAGGCGCGAAAATAGAAGGGAATAAATCATATTTTTTAAAAAGTTTCCATAAAAATAGCTGTCGTTTTTAGAAGAAACGGCAGCTTTTTTTATAGTCGGATTCCCGGCGGAAGAAGTTCTTTATAGGCGGGATTTTTTTTGAAAAACACGACAATTTTGGGAAGTATGGGAACCACTTTCAACTTTCTTTCTATGGCAATTGCCATAATATTTTTGAGTAAGTTTGAAATGAAAATCTCGTCATCAAATAAGTCCGGGACATTTATTTTTGTCAAAAATATTTTTTTCTCCTGAAACGAATATTCAACGGTAACTAATCCTTGTTCAGTTATAGTTTCGAATTGTCGAGCAAAAGCATTGTCCTTGATTTCAATAATGACTGCGGGTTCCATAATATTTAATTTTATTGCATTGGCACTTC
This sequence comes from uncultured Bacteroidota bacterium, assembly GCA_903861155.1. Classification (GTDB taxonomy): domain Bacteria; phylum Bacteroidota; class Bacteroidia; order Flavobacteriales; family Flavobacteriaceae; genus Flavobacterium. The sequence goes on along the minus strand of CAIOTL010000136.1, from coordinate 8,408 downwards.
GACCAAAAGTATTTTTGATTTTGAATTGATTTTGATGTCAAATTGATCGAAATCAATGATTCCCAAAGCGTCTCTTTCTTTCAAAACTTGATGGTCAACTTCAATTTCGCCTTCAATCAAGAATAGATAAACTCCGTTTTGCGGAATATTTACTTTGTAAGTGATGGTGGTGTCCTTTTCGAAGATTCCTAGATTAAAAAATGTTTGCTGGTAAACCCATAAAGCATTTCCATTGTTTTTTTCTTTTGGAGAAACAATGTTGACAAATGTATTAACTTGATTTTCAATGTCAAATGATTTCTGGTCGTATCTTGGTTTTACATCTTCCTTATCAGGAAAAACCCATAGTTGTAGCGTTTTTGACTCATCTGTTTGGCTCGCATTCATTTCGGAATGTTGAATTCCAGTTCCGGCACTCATCACTTGAATTTCGCCAAATCGAATAACGCCTTCGTTGCCCATACTGTCCCGATGTTTCAAACCTCCTTCGAGTGGAATCGTGATGATTTCCATATTCTCGTGCGGATGCGTTCCAAAACCGGTTCCTCCGGCAATGGTATCATCGTTCAAAACGCGTAGCATTCCGAATTGTACACTTTTGGGATTGTAATAATTTCCAAATGAAAAAGAAAAATTGGCTTTAAGCCAGCCAAAATCGGCTTTGCCACGTAATTTTGCTTCAAATAGTTTAATCGTCATAATTTATTTGGATAATATAAAGTTGGAATCAAAGTTGGTGTCAATAAAAAAAATTAATTTTATACAAAATTCGTGATTATAAATCGGAATACTGTTGAAAAATAGTTAAAAACCAATTATGAGTAAAATACCCGTTTATTTTATGCCGGGATTAGCGGCAAGTTCTTCGATTTTCGAACGAATTGTTCTTCCGGAAGCTGTTTTTGAAATGGTGCTTCTAGAATGGGAAATCCCTTTGGAAAATGAAACTTTGCAAGAATATGCAAAACGAATTACACAGAAGATTATTCATCCAAATCCTGTATTAATTGGTGTGTCTTTTGGGGGGATTTTGGTTCAGGAAATGGCTAAATTTATCAATGTCAGAAAGGTAATTATCATTTCGAGTGTCAAAAGTAATTTGGAATTCCCTATGAGTATGAAATTAGCCAAAACTACCAAAGCGTATAAACTGATTCCAACAACATTGCTTGCGAATGTGGAAAGTCTTGCCACGTTTTCTTTTGGAGTCAGGATTAATCAGCGACTCAAATTGTATGAAAAATTTCTTCGTATTAGAGATAAACGTTATTTAGATTGGGCAATTGAACAAGTAATTTTGTGGGAAAGAACGGTTGTTGATGAAAATGTAATTCACATTCACGGTGATGCTGACGATGTTTTTCCGATAAAAAACATTCAAAATTATATCATCGTAAAAGGAGGAACCCACGTTATAATTTTGAGTAAATACAAGTGGTTTAACGAAAACTTACCCAAAATTATTTTGGAATAAAAAAGTTAGCCACTAATTTCACTAATTTTCACAAATTGAATTAGTGGAAATTAGTGTAATTAGTGGCTTTTACTTCTTTGAGGATTTGCATTCTTGTGTATTAGGTTTTAATACTTCTTCTAATTCACTAATTTTTAACCACTTTACTCGTAGCACTTCCTTGATTGCAATTCACTTTAAAGAAATACATTCCTGAAGGTAGTTTTTCAATGTTTACAAGATTAGAAGTTAGGTTTAAATTTTGTTTCATTACTTCCTTTCCTGTAATGTCGATAACTTCCAAACTTGCATTGTTTAAGTTCTTTAACTCGACAGTAACATTGCTTGAGGCAGGATTTGGGTAAATCCTAAGATTATTGCTCACTTCAAAACTATTGATGCTCAGCGTACCAACTGTAATATTTACCGTAGTGCTACTGCTGCCAGCGGTATTATAGGCTGTTACGGTATAGTTTGTTGCTCCCAAAGCTACCGTAGGTGTGCCGCTAATGATTCCCGTTGCACTATCGAAACTCAGACCTGCCACTAAAGTAGGATTGATAACATAACCTATGGTTGTGATTTTTCGGATTATATTATTGTTTGTGTCGGCTACATACACATTACCTCCTGAGTCAACTGCAACACCATAAGGATCAGCAAAACTCGCAGCTTTACCTGTGCCGTCTGCTGAGCCAAAACTGCCACTTCCGGCTAATGTAGTAACCACCCCATCCGAAGTTATTTTTCGAATTTTACTGTTGCTCGTATCTGCTACATACACATTGCCTGTCAAGTCAACCGCCACGCTTGAAGGGGAATAAAAACTTGCAGCTGAACCTGTTCCGTCCGTTGAACCAAAACTACCATTTCCGGCCAAGGTAGTAACTACCCCAGTCGCAGTGATTTTTCGGATTATATTATTGCCCGAATCAGCTACATACACGTTGCCTGCCAAATCAACCGCCACTCCTTCAGGGAAATTAAAACTTGCAGCTGTACCCGTGCCATCTGCTGAACCAACTGCACCATTTCCTGCCAAGGTAGTAACCATACCATCCGCCGTGATTTTTCGAATTTTATGATTCCAACTATCGGCTACATACACATTGCCTGCCGAGTCAACCGCCACCCCATAAGGATCTGCAAAACTTGCAGCAGTATTCGTTCCGTCTACAGAACTAAAATTACCATTTCCAGCAAATGTTGTAACCACCCCAGTCGCAGAGATTTTTCGAATTTTATTATTGAATATATCGGCTACATATAGATTGCCTGCCGAGTCAACCGCCACTCCCGAAGGGGAATTAAAACTTGCAGCCGTACCCGTGCCGTCTGCTGAGCCAATTGCCCCACTTCCAGCTAGGGTAGTAACCACCCCGGCCACTGTAATTTTTCGGATTTTATTATTATGTACATCGGACACATACGTATTGCCTGCTGAATCAACTGTCACGCCATAAGGGGAATTAAAACTTGCAGTTGCACCCGTTCCGTCCGCCGATCCCAAACTGCCACTTCCGGCCAAGGTAGTAACCACCCCGGCCGCAGAGATTTTTCGGATTTTATGATTGCTCGAATCAGCGACATACACGTTGTCTGCCGAGTCAACCGCCACGCCATAAGGATAATAAAAACTTGCAGCGATACCCGTGCCGTCAGCGGAACCAGAAACACCACTTCCTGCCAAGGTAGTAACTACCCCAGCCGTAGTGATTTTTCTGATTATATGATTGTCCTTGTCGCCTACATACACATTGCCTGCCGAGTCAACCGTCACGCCCCAAGGCCAATTAAATCTCGAAGCGGTACCTGTTCCGTCCGTTGAACCAGAAACGCCACTTCCTGCCAAGGTAGTAACTATCCCGGCCGCCGTGATTTTTCGAATTTTATTATTGTAAGTATCGGCTACATACACATTGCCTGCCGAGTCAACCGACACTCCTTCAGGGAGATAAAAATTCGCAGATGTACCTGTTCCGTCTGCTGAGCCAACTGTACCACTTCCTGCCAAGGTAGTAACCAAACCGGCCGTAGTGATTTTTCGGATTATAGTATTGCCCGAATCAGCTACATACACGTTGCCTGCTAAATCAACTGCCACGCCATTTGGATAAGAAAAACTCGCAGCGGTACCTGTGCCGTCAGCTGAACCAGAAACACCACTTCCTGCTAATGTAGTAACTACCCCGACCGTAGTGATTTTTCGGATTTTATGATTGCCCGTATCAGCGACATACACATTGCCTGCCAAATCAACCGCCACGCCAGCTGGACTATTAAAACTTGCAGCTGCACCTGTCCCGTCAGCTGAGCCAGCGGTATCACTTCCTGCCAGGATAGTAACTACACCAGTCGCAGATATTTTCAGTATTCTATTAGTTTTGGGATCTACCTCATACACATTGCCTCCTGAATCAACAGCAACGCCATTAGGTTGATAAATCGTAGGGGCTGTACCAGCCAAAGTACTTACCTGCCCGTAAATTGTTGCGGGTACTGCGCCACCCGTGTTGACAGGACTTAATGGGGTTATAGTTGAGCCTACTACATAAGTATCTGGGGTGGTGTAGCTTATGTTTGGGGTTTGCCCAAATAGTATTATACAGTTCCAAAAAAATAAAAATAATAATAATTGTTTTTTCATAGTTTAAAGATTTGCCCATATTTAACTGTAAATTAACAGTTTTTTTTTTATTTTTTTCGGGAAATAGTTGTTAAATAGTGCTGGAGAACTAAAAATAGTAGGCACTGTTCATTTTGGAATAAAAACAAAAAAAGGCGATAAGATTTTGCTCTAAACGCCTAATTACTTTTTGTCTCCCATCCCTTTGGATTGCTTTGCCACGTGCCTCGCAACTCCTTGCAATGACAGGGGGCGGGGTGAGGAACTTATATTTTCTTCATTTGATCCTTCATCATCTTGATTTGTTCGCCCAGCATATTTTGCTTGTCCAGTTTTTTGGCTTCGTTCAGTAAGTTTGTCGCTTCTAGTTTTCTTCTTCGGGTCATTGCAACTCCGGCGAGATTCAATTTGGCAACAGCTAGATCCATATCCATTGACAATCCCAATTCGATTGCTTTTTTGAAATATTTTTCGGCTTGATTAATATTCGTTTGCGAAAGCATAATTCCGTGTAAATAATTGAAATATCCTTGTTGTTTTCTTACCAAAGCGGCTTCAGGTTTTTTGATGAAAGCCAACCATTTCTTGGCACCTTCGAAATCCTGTTTTCTTAATTTCATGAAGGCCAATAAAATAAATTCGTTTTTGAAATAAAGAAATATTGGAATTGCAGTCAATAAAATTAAGAAGATTCCATTGCCAATATTCGATTCGGTAAATTGCCAAACAGCAGTAGCTACAATAAGTCCTGCGATAATAAGTTTGATATTTTTATGAAACATAGTGTGTAAATTTATATCAGCAAAGATAGCAAAAGGAATTAAAAAAAAAATTATAAAACCACTTGTCAGAAATAAAAGTCTTTGTATATTTGCACTCGGTTTTAGAATAACAGAATTCAAAACTATAAGACAATTAAATACATTTTTTAAAGATACAAAGCAATGAGCAAAAGAACGTTTCAACCATCGAAGAGAAAAAGAAGAAATAAGCACGGATTTATGGACAGAATGGCTTCTGCGAATGGAAGAAAAGTCCTAGCTCGTCGTAGAGCCAAAGGAAGACACAAATTGACTGTTTCTTGCGAACCAAGACATAAAAAATAATGTTTCTATAAGCATCATAAAGGCGTTACTTTTTTTAGTATCGCCTTTTTTTATACCTTATCGTTAAAAAAGTTTCAGGTTCTGGATTTAATGTTACAAAATTATCCAAAAATCAGGAATTTTCAGCAAAAATAAAACAACAAACCAACTACACAATGCCAAAAGACAACTCCATAAAATCGGTTTTAATAATAGGTTCAGGTCCAATAGTTATAGGTCAAGCTTGCGAATTTGATTATGCAGGTTCCCAATCGGCACGTTCTATTCGTGAAGAAGGAATCGAAGTAATCTTGATTAACTCGAATCCTGCCACCATTATGACCGATCCATCGATGGCCGATCATATTTATTTATTGCCATTGACCACAAAATCCATTATCCAAATTCTAAAAGCACATCCTCAAATCGATGCTGTTTTGCCAACAATGGGTGGGCAAACCGCTTTGAATTTGTGTCTGGAAGCGGATGAAAAAGGAATTTGGGCAGATTTTGGAGTAAAATTAATTGGTGTGGATGTCAATGCCATCAACATTACCGAAGACAGAGAACAATTCAAACAACTTTTAGAAAGGATAGGAGTTCCTACCGCACCAGCAAAAACGGCTACTTCTTTCCTTCAAGGAAAAGAAATTGCTCAGGAATTTGGTTTTCCGTTGGTTATTCGTCCTTCGTTTACTTTGGGAGGAACTGGGGCAGCCATTGTGTATAAAAAAGAAGATTTTAATGAACTTTTAACTCGAGGTTTAGAAGCTTCGCCTATTCACGAAGTCTTGATTGATAAGGCTTTAATGGGTTGGAGAGAATATGAATTGGAATTATTGAGAGATAAAAATGACAACGTAGTCATCATTTGTTCTATAGAAAATATGGACCCAATGGGAATTCACACTGGTGATTCCATAACGGTTGCCCCTGCAATGACCTTGTCGGACACAACTTTTCAAAGAATGCGTGATTATGCCATTTTGATGATGCGCAGCATCGGAAATTTTGCTGGAGGTTGTAATGTTCAATTCGCTGTTTCGCCTGACGAAAAAGAAGATATTGTGGCGATTGAAATCAATCCTAGAGTTTCTCGTTCTTCGGCTTTAGCCTCTAAAGCAACAGGTTATCCTATTGCAAAAATTGCTTCGAAACTGGCGTTGGGTTATAATTTAGATGAATTGCAAAACCAAATTACCAAATCGACTTCGGCTTTATTCGAGCCGACTTTGGATTATGTGATTGTGAAAATTCCTCGTTGGAATTTCGATAAATTCGAAGGTGCTGACCGAACTTTGGGACTTCAAATGAAATCCGTTGGGGAAGTAATGGGAATTGGGCGTTCGTTCCAAGAAGCCTTGCACAAAGCCACGCAATCCTTGGAAATCAAGAGAAATGGGCTAGGAGCTGACGGAAAAGGTTATAAAAACTACGAACAAATTATCGAGAAACTGACTTTCGCCAGTTGGGATCGAGTTTTCGTGATTTATGATGCGATTGCTTTGGGAATTCCGCTTTCGAGAATTCACGAAATCACCAAAATTGATATGTGGTTCCTGAAACAATACGAGGAATTGTATACTTTGGAAAGAGAAATAGCCAACTTCAAATTGGAAACTTTACCTAGAGAATTGCTGTTAGAAGCCAAACAAAAAGGTTTTGCCGACAGACAAATTGCTCACATGTTGGGATGTTTGGAAAGCCAAATTCACAATTTGCGTATCGAAATGAATATCAACAGAGTGTTCAAGTTAGTGGATACTTGCGCTGCAGAATTTAAAGCGCAAACACCTTATTATTACTCAACTTTTGAAGCCGAAATCGAAAAAGCTAGCGGAGAACGCTACGTTCACAATGAAAGTATCGTAACCCAAAAGAAAAAAATAATTGTTTTGGGTTCAGGTCCAAACCGAATTGGACAAGGAATTGAATTTGATTATTCCTGCGTTCACGGCGTTTTGGCAGCCAAAGAATGTGGTTACGAAACCATAATGATTAACTGTAATCCAGAAACAGTTTCGACTGATTTTGACACAGCCGATAAATTGTATTTCGAGCCTGTATTTTGGGAACATATTTATGATATTATCCAACACGAAAAACCAGAAGGGGTCATCGTGCAATTAGGAGGTCAAACGGCTTTGAAAATTGCAGAAAAATTGGCCAAATACGGTATAAAAATTATTGGAACCAGCTTTGACGCTTTGGATTTAGCCGAAGATAGAGGAAGATTCTCGGAACTTTTAACTGAATTGAAAATTCCTTTTCCTCAATTCGGAATTGCCGAAACAGCTGATGAAGCTTCTGCTTTGGCGGATACTTTAGATTTTCCTTTATTGATTCGCCCTTCTTATGTTTTGGGTGGTCAAGGAATGAAAATCGTAATCAACAAACAAGAATTAGAAGAACACGTTATCAATTTATTGAAAACGATTCCAGGAAACAAATTACTTTTAGATCATTATTTGGATGGTGCCATTGAAGCCGAAGCCGATGCCATTTGCGACGGAGAAAACGTGTACATTATTGGAATAATGGAACACATCGAGCCTTGTGGTGTGCATTCTGGCGACAGTAACGCCACTTTACCACCATTTAATTTAGGTGAATTTGTGATGACCCAGATAAAAGATCATACTAAGAAAATCGCTTTGGCTTTGCGAACCGTTGGTTTAATCAATATCCAGTTTGCCATAAAAGATGATATCGTTTATATCATTGAAGCCAATCCTAGAGCTTCTCGTACCGTTCCGTTTATTGCAAAAGCCTACGGCGAACCGTATGTGAATTATGCCACGAAAGTGATGCTGGGACATAATAAAGTAACCGATTTCAAATTCAATCCACAGTTAAAAGGTTTTGCGATTAAGCAACCAGTTTTCTCTTTCAGCAAGTTCCATAATGTGAACAAAGCGTTGGGGCCAGAAATGAAATCAACAGGAGAAAGCATCTTGTTTATAGATGATTTGAAAGATGATCAGTTTTATGAATTGTATTCTAGAAGAAAAATGTATTTGAGCAAATAACCTTGATTTTAGATAATTAAAAAGCCCCGATTGGGGCTTTTTTAGTTAAATATGAAAATGGCGAGTAGCCATAAGTATTTTTTTAATGGTTTATTTTTTAAGATTGCTTTTTAACGTTTTCTTACTAAATGATGTAAAGACTTACTAAAGTTAATTTTAGATTTAGCCAAATTCTTATTAATACATACCATTTTTCAATTTTAGTTGACAGACCC